>JAYVPU010000211.1:0-4909 GCA_043757205.1 Comamonadaceae bacterium
CGACGATGTTGTAGAAAAACGCCCAGAACAGGTTTTGCCGAATCTTGGCCACGGTGCGGGCCGAGATGTCCAGCGCTGCCAACACCAGCATGGGGTCACCGCGCATCAAGGTGATGCCCGCTGAATGCATGGCCACGTCTGTGCCGCCGCCTGGATTGGCCATGGCCATGCCGACGTCTGCCGCCGCCAGTGCGGGGGCGTCGTTCACTCCGTCACCGACCATGGCCACGGTATGGCTCCCCTGCTTGTGATCAGGTGTGCCGCGATGTTCGTCGCCCCGACTGCGGTGAGATCGACGCTCCTGTGTAAAACCCTGTTTGAGATCGTTCACTTTTTTAACCTTGTCTGCGGGCAAGACCTCGGCAATCACCTCGCCGAATTCAGGACGCAAACCGAGTTGCTGCCCCATGGCCTCGGCAGCACTCCGGTTGTCGCCCGAGAGCATCACGGTGCGAATGCCGCGTACGCGCAGGGCGGCCAGCGCCTGTTTCGCGCCCGGCTTGGCTTCGTCACCAAAGGCCATCAGTGCAACTAGCGTCAAGCCGGTGGGGCGGCGTTCAGCAATCGCGGAGACAGTCGCGCCTTCCACCTTTAGCTGCGCCATCGTCACGCTCATGGCACCCAGGGCCACGCCCAGCTCGTCCATCCAGCGCAAACTGCCGATCAGCAGCTTTCTTCCCGCCACCTCGCCTTCGACGCCCCGCCCCGGCACCGCACGCACTTGCTCGGGCAACGTCAAGGCCACTGCACGCTGCTTCGCAGCCGTCATCACAGCGCGCGCCAAGAGGTGCTCACTGCCGCTTTGCAAGCTGGCCGCCAGGGCCAGCACTTGTGCCTCGTCCATACCCGGCACGACGATCAGGGCCGTCATGCGCGGCTGACCCACGGTGAGCGTGCCGGTCTTGTCAAACACCACCGTATCCACCCGGTGCGCCAGCTCCAGCGCCTGCGCATCTTTAATCAGAATGCCGTACTTGGCCGCCACCCCTGTTCCGGCCATGATGGCGGTGGGCGTGGCCAAGCCCAGCGCACAGGGGCAAGCGATCACCAGCACTGCCACGGCAGGGATAAGCGCCGCTTCAAATGACGCACCGCTCCATAACCAGCCAGCCAGCGTCAGCAGCGCCACGCCCAGTACCACTGGCACGAAGACAGCCGACACCTGATCGACCAAACGCTGGATCGGTGCTTTGCCCGCCTGCGCGTCTTGCACCAGCCGAATGATGTGGGCCAGCACAGTCTCGCTGCCCACCGCCGTGACCTGCATGACGATGCGGCCCTCGCCGTTGATGGAGCCGCCGGTCAACAGGGCGTCTCGGTCTTTGCTCACCGGCATAGGCTCCCCGGTGAGCATGGATTCATCCACCTGGGTGCGGCCTTCCAGTAGATGTCCATCCACGGGCACGCGCTCGCCAGGACGCACCACCAGCCGGTCGCCCACCAAGACCTCACCTAGCGGCACATCGACTTCACCGGTGGCGCCGATCACATGCGCCATATCCGGGCGCAGCGCGTGCAAGGCACGAATCGCCGCCGTGGTCTGGTGTTTAGCGCGGGCTTCCAGCCATTTACCCAGCAGCACCAGTGTGACCACCACCGCCGACGCTTCAAAGTAAAGATGCACCATGGCACCGGGTGGTGTAGTGAGCCATAGCCACACCGACAGCGCCCAGCCCGCCGTGGTGCCGATGGCAACCAGCAAATCCATATTGCCGCTCAGCGCCTTGAGCGCATGCCAGGCCCCCTTGTAAAAACGCGCCCCCAGGATGAACTGCACCGGGGTTGCCAGCGCAAACTGCAACCAGGCGGGCAACATCAGATGCTGCCCCCAGGCATTGGCCAGCATCGGCCACACCAGTGGCGCACACAGCAGCAGCCCCACGGCCACCGGCATGAAACCAACCCAGGCCGAAGCCGAGGCCGCCTTGTCTTGAGCCTCGGGGGTCAAGGGCTCGTAGCCCGCATCGCGCACGGCACGGCGCAAACGCGCATCCATGTCCGCCGACGGGGCGAAGGACACCCGGGCCGACTCGGTGGCCAGGTTGACACTGGCCTCGACGACGCCGGGCACTTTTTTCAGCGCCCGCTCGACCCGCCCGGCGCAGGAGGTACACGTCATACCGCCAATGCCGATGTCCAAAGCAGCGTCCACCAACTCCTCTAGCGGTTCAGGTTTTGAATTCATGAGCTCAAAATATCCCGGTTGCCCTTTGAAGGTGCCAAGGTCAAAATACAGCCAACGCAGCACCAAGGAGAGCTGGCTTGAAAGATTCTTTGTACGAGCTGTTGGAGGTCAGCCCCAAGGCGCGCCCCGCCGTGATCAAGGCCGCCTACCGCTGCTTGGTGCAACAATACCACCCCGACAAAAAAACCGGTGAACAAGACACCCATGAGCACATGACCTTGATCAACCATGCCTACTCGGTGCTCTCTGACCCCCTGCTCAGGGATCAGTATGACCGAAAAACCCAGCAAGAAGGCCCGACGGATCGACGCGGCAAGCGTGCCGAAAAGCCGCAAACCCCGCGCGCCGATGCGACCAGCAAGCCCAAACTACGCCCCTTTGCCTTTCGGCCGTTTGAATAATCCAGGTCCATTTCCTTCAGAAATTTCTCATGAATCAGACCACTCCCCCCCTTTCTTCGCCCCGGCGTGTCGAGCGCCTCGTCACCGGCCAGCCCACCTCCGACGGCGCAGGCGTCAAGCTCACGCGTGTGCTCACCCATGATTTGCAGCAGCGACTCGACCCCTTTTTGATGCTGGATAACTTTGCCAGCGACGACCCTGATGACTATGGCGCGGGCTTTCCCAACCACCCGCACCGGGGCTTCGAGACCGTCACCTACATGATCGCCGGGCGCATGCGCCACAAAGACAGCGCGGGCCATGAAGGTCTGCTGCAAAACGGCGGCGTGCAGTGGATGACGACGGGGCGCGGCCTGGTGCACAGCGAAATGCCCGAACAAGAAGAGGGCGTGATGGAGGGCTTTCAACTCTGGCTCAATCTGCCGGGGCGCGACAAACTGTGCACGCCTTGGTACCGCGACATTCAAAGCGCGGACATTCCTGAACTCACCACCTCCGCGACGAACGGCGCTCAAGGCTGCGGCGGCGTGCTGGTGCGCGTCATCTCTGGCAGCAGCCATGGCGTGGGGGGTGCCATGCAGCGGCCTGCGGATCAATTCCCCACCGACACGCTCTACTTAGACCTGCACTTCCCCGAAGGAGGGGCGGCTTTTGAGCAGCCCTTGCCCGCCCTTCACAACGCCTTTATCTATGTGTACCGAGGCACGGTGCAGGTGCGAGACGACGCGGGCAACGAGACCCCCGTGCCGCTGCACCGCATGGCGATTTTGAGCAACACCGGCGACGGCGTGCGCTTGTTCACCGTTCCCGGCAGCCCGCCCGCCCGCGTATTGTTGATTGCGGGCATGCCGCTGCGTGAGCCCATTGCCCAGTACGGCCCCTTCGTCATGAACACCCGTGAAGAGCTGATGCAAGCTGTGCACGATTTCCAAAATGGTCTGCTGGCCTGAATCACGTTCACAACGTAACGCCTCTTTACTTTGGCTTCGCACACAGACACGCCGCAGAAACCGCAACCCTGCACACTACCCACACCACTTTGAAAGGACGACCCCATGAAAACCGTATTCAAACCTCTGTTGTTGGCCAGCCTGATGAGCGCGCTGGTCGCCGTATCGCAAGCACAACCCATGCCCGGCCCAGGACCTGGTGGCTCCGCCCCCAACCCGGAAATGCGGGCGCAACACATGAAGAAGATGCAAGACCATTGGGTGCAGCGCCAGGCCGATCTCAAAGCCAAACTCAAGCTCGCGCATGAGCAAGAAGGCGCATGGACCACCTTCACAGCGGCCATGAAACCCCCGGCCTCCATGCAACACCCCAGCCGCGCCGAGATGGATCAGCTCAACACGCCTGCGCGACTGGACAAGATGCAAGCCCTGAGAGCCCAGCACAACGCGGCGATGGACCAACGCAACACCGCCACCCGGGCTTTTTATGCCACGCTGACACCTGAACAGCAGAAAGTCTTTGACGCCCAGACGCGTCGGTCTGAGCGACCCATGATGGATCACCACCGAGACGAACTACGCAAGCCTTGACAGCCCGACCTGTAAGCCCGGCCTTCAGGCCCCAAACACCCGGTTCTTGCCCGCCCGCTTGGCCATGTACATGGCCTGATCGGCGCGTTTGATGGCGTCGGCCCCGGTTTCATCCTGAACAAACTGTGCCACGCCGGCGCTGAAGGTGATCAGCACCTTCTCGCTGCCGGCCAGAAAAAACCGTTTCGAGAGCTCGCGTTGCAAGCGCGTCATGGCGGCAATTCCCTGATCCAGCGACGTATCGGGCAACAACAAGACAAACTCCTCCCCGCCATAGCGGGCCAAGGTGTCTTGCGGGCGCATGCATTCACGCGCCACGGCGGCCAAATGTGCCAGCGCCACGTCGCCCGTGTCATGCCCCTTGCTGTCGTTGAGTGTTTTGAAGTTATCGATATCGAGCAAGGCCACGCACAGCAGGCTTTGTTTGCGCCGCAGGACTGAAATCTCACGGTGCAGGGCTTCGTCCAGCCCTTTGCGGTTAAGCGCGCCGGTCAAGTGGTCATGCAAGGCCTGAGCACTCACGCGGTCCAACTCCTGGTGCAACTTGGACAGTTCGGCATCGGTGGTCTGCGTTTTCTCCCGCATGGCCTGGAGTTCATCTCGCACCGTCAGGGCTTCGGCCGCCATCAGTCGCGTCGCGCCCATGACTTCCTTGAGCACCGGCGCAATATCCTCCAGACTGCGCGCCTGCTCCATCAGGCGAACACTTTCCTCCATCTTGCCGTGGTAGCCGCTGCTGGACGCAGACATCAGTGACATGCGCTCAATGAAGGTGGCCAGCA
>JAYVPU010000212.1:0-4896 GCA_043757205.1 Comamonadaceae bacterium
TGTACCACATGGGCTTTCGTTGCCAGACGATTTCGCGCAACACGCTGGCCAATGCGAACGCGACCCGGCCGTGGCAAATTTATGCGGACTTCGCCCAACTGGCCTTGAATGAAACGGCGGCGGTCGTTGAACGTCATGGTGTTGTCCCCTTCTGCGTGGTTGGTAGTGGTTTGCGATGCGTGCTTGTTCTTGCATGTCGATGATAGGCATCGGTGTTGGACGGGGCATCATCGGAAACCCCAACTTCGGTTAATGCCCCGTTAGGTTTCGTGAGCATGGGTTAACCTCCCCGTCTCACAGATAAGGAAACACCCCATGAAAAAACTCAACGTCACGATCAAGCTGGAGATGTCCGTCCCGGATGACTGGGAACTGGTCCAGACCTCTGAAGGGGGGCAGGTTCTGAAGCTGCCGAACGGTCAATTTCTTGACGTCGCCATCGAGCCCTTGTTTGCCAGCGACCCCGAGGACACATGGACCAGCACGGAGAGCGATGATGTGCTGAACGACATCCTGGACATGGTGGAGAGTGAGAGCGTTGCCTACGAGTTCATAACCCACTAGAGCTTGCCAAAGCCCTGATTCAAAGCTAACTGACATGAAACTCTCCAAACTGGCCTCACTGGCCCTCACCCTACTCGCCGCGATGGCCCTGGGTTTATCCGGCTGCTCCCGGCAAGACTCGGCCGACGACAAAACCCCAATGGCCAAACCCGCCTTGCCCTATGAGGCTGTCGCCGCGCAAGGCACTGGCTTCACCGCGGGCGCGATGATGAGCGCCAATGCGGTGTACGTGCTGTTTGACCCGCAGTGCCCGCATTGCGGCCACCTGTGGGAGGCGTCTGTGCCGCTGCACGGCAAAGTGAAATTCGTGTGGATACCAGTGGCGTTTATCAATGCCAAGAGCGGGCCGCAAGGCGGGGCGCTGCTGTCTGAGGCCAACCCGGCGGCGTTGATGGCCGAGCATGAAAAGTCCCTCTTGGCAGGCGGCGGGGGCGTATCGGCCATCGCCGCTGTGCCGATGGAGGTCAATAAAGCCATCAAGAAAAACACCCAGCTCTTCAACAGCCTGGGGGTGGAATCCGTGCCCCACATCGTAGGCAAAAACCTGCGCACAGGTCAGGTGGTGACGCACACCGGCGCTATGAGCACGGCTGCGCTGGCGGAGTTGTTGGGCGTGAACTGATCAACGCTTTTTGATCAGCGTTTTTTCTCAACCGGGTTGGCGGTGAGCAGGTTGGCCGGGTAGGCACGCAAGAACTCACGGGCTTTCTCGGGACGGGCGCTGAGCCAGGCGTCAAAAGCGCCTTCGTTCAACACGGCCAACATGCGTTTTTCATTGCCGGGTTGCTGGTACCGGTGCATCAGGGCGTGGCTGTTGGCGTTGACCGTGAGCAGGGTGTAGCTGACGATGATGTCGCCGTCAGCACCCGTCCAGCACTCCCACAAACCGGCCACGCCCATGGGCTTGCCGTCCACCCGGGTGATGCGGGTGGGCACGGCTTTGCCGCTGCGCCAGTCATCTTCCAAAAACGACATCATGGGCACGATGCAGCGCTGCCCCGCCAGCCAAGCGTCGCGCGTGTTGTTGGAGGTGGTCACCGTTTCTGAGCGGGTGTTGACCATTTTGGTGGAACGCAGCTTGGCGTCAGACGCCGACTTGACCCAGCGCGGCACAAAACCCAATTGGCCTTCGACCAACTCACGCGCGGGAGGGGCAAGCTCTGTAGCTTCTGCGCCTTCTGGTGGGCGCGCGACCACTTCAGCTTTAACCACCACTTGGCGAATAAAAACACCGGGCTTGCGCGGCCACACATCGCGCCCCACGGGTGCAGCGGGCGCGGCTACATGGAAGGCATCGGGGTAAAGCGTGTCGAGCGGAAGGCTCTCGTATTGGGTACTCATGCGGTGATGCTATCGCAGTGCTTCAAACACGCGAATCGCCGCGTAGGCATCGTTAGCCGCGTAGATGAGTTGCGCCTCAGTCAGCCGGGCGTTGGCCCAGTTGCTGGTGGCGGCTTTTTTGGACTTGATCAAGCGCTGGTTGAACAACACCGCCACCGCGCCTTTGACACCCATGTCTTTGCGGTAGCCACGCTCACGAAAGATGGTGTTGAGCTCCAGCACGCCCGCAGGTTCCACGCCCAGTTTTTGAATGATACGTTTGCGGTCATCGCCCAGGCCAAAGCCTGCTTTGACGAAGCCTTGCAGCGCCATCAACTCACCCGCCACCGCGCTGCACGCCGGGTCATGCAGTTGGAACACCCAGGCCCGCTCAGGCGTGGCCAGTTGCAACACGTGCGGCCCATCAGACACCTCGCCCACTTTGAAAGTGGGTTTGGATTCGGTGTCAAAACCCCAGGCCGGGGCGTTCGCTAACTGCGCCATGGCCTCGCGCGCTTGCGCGCCGGTGGTGACGAGGGTGATGCGGTCCAGGTCCAGCCGCTCAAAGGGTGGCAACAGGGCGATGGCGTCTTTGTCGGGGGTGGGGTGGCGGGTGTGTTGATCGGTGTGCATGGAGCCGTATCATCGCCGCTAAATGAATGCCCCCTCTTCTCGTTTGATTCGTTTCAACAAACCCTATGGCGTGCTGAGCCAGTTCACCGCCAAGGGGCGCTGGCGCGGCCTGAAAGATTTCATCGACCTGCCCGGCGTTTATGTGGCCGGTCGGCTGGACGCCGACAGCGAGGGCCTGCTGCTGCTCACCGATGACGGCCAGCTGCAAGCCCGCATTGCCGACCCGCGCTTCAAGATGGAGAAAACCTACTGGGTGCAAGTCGATGGCGTGCCCGATGAAGCGGCACTTGAAGCCTTGCGCCGGGGCGTGCAACTCAATGACGGCCCCACCCTGCCCGCGCGTGCTGGTTTGATAGAAGCACCGCCGCAATTGTGGGCGCGTGATCCACCAATTCGCGTGCGCCTGAACAAACCCACTGCGTGGCTGGCGCTGACGATTCGGGAAGGCCGCAACCGCCAGGTGCGCCGCATGACGGCCGCCGTGGGCCTGCCCACCCTGCGCCTGATCCGGGCCGCTATTGGCCCCTACACGCTTGATGGCCTGGCTCCGGGAAGTTGGCAGGAATAGCTCAAGGTACAGCGCACTACACTGGGGTTAACTTCAACCTGCAAGCCCGTTAAATTTAACCCTTTAGGAGCGTTATCGTGAGTCACAAACCCTACAACATCCTCATCCTGGGCGCGTCCTACGCATCGCTGCTCGGCATCAAGCTGGTCATGGCCGGGCACAAGGTCACGCTGGTATGCCTGCCCAATGAGGTAGAGCTGATCAACCGCGACGGCATCCGCGTGCGCCTGCCCATCAAGGGGCGCGAGGGCCTGGTAGAGCTGGATTCACGCCGTTACCCCGGCCTGCTGCGCGCCGCTGGCCCGGCAGACGTGAACCCGGCCGACTACGATCTGATTGGCCTGGCCATGCAAGAGCCGCAGTACCGCTCCCCCGGCGTGCGCGAGCTGCTGCTGGCGGTGGCCCAGTCCAAGCAGCCCTGCATGTCCATCATGAACATGCCACCCCTGCCCTACCTGGCGCGCCTGCCCGGTGTCTCTACCGACGTCTGCCGCAACGCCTTCACCGACGCCACCGTGTGGGACGCCTTTGACCCCGCCAGCATGACGCTGTGCAGCCCCGACCCGCAGGCCTTTCGCCCGCCGGAAGAGCCCGTCAACGTGCTGCAAGTGCGCTTGCCTACCAACTTCAAGGCCGCGCGGTTTGAATCTGATGCGCACACGGCCCTGCTGCGTGTGTTGCAAGCCGATATTGAGGCCGTGCGTTTTGATGACAGCGGTAAAGCCATCGAGCTGCCGGTAAAGCTCAAGGTGCATGATTCGGTGTTTGTCCCGCTGGCCAAGTGGAGCATGTTGATGGCGGGCAATTACCGCTGCGTCACAGCCCAAGGCATGCGCCCGATCAAGGAGGCCGTGCACTCCGACATTGAAGCCACGCGCGCGGTTTACAACTGGGTGGGTGACCTGTGCAAGCTGCTTGGCGCGGCTGAAGCTGACCTGGTACCTTTTGAAAAATACGCCGCTGCCGCGCAGGGCTTGGCCAGTCCCTCGTCCGCCGCGCGTGCGCTGTTTGGCGGTGCGCACAACATCGAGCGCGTGGACCGATTGGTGCAGTCCATCGCCGCACAAAAAGGCCAGCGCAACGCAGCCATTGACGAGGTGGTGGCCATGGTGGACGCGCAGTTGGAGCGCAACCGACAGGCCAAGCTCTGAGCCAGGCGCGCCCGTCTTAGGGTTTGAAGTATTCCTGTACCGTTTCCCAGGCCACCGTCTGTAGATGGCGCGCCGTCTCGGGTGACAGGCCCGCGTTGTACGTCAGGCCCACGGGTGACTTCTTGAACAGCGAGGCATACGTGGTGCAAGCCGCCAGGTAAGTGCCCGCCAGCGTGGGGTGGCGCTTGTCGGCCACGTAGAGTTTGACCTCAGGTTTTTGCTGGATGGAGCGGGCAAACGCCAGGCCCGCAGGGATGACCAGGGCGTTGTTGTCGTTGCCCGCTTGGGTGTAGGCCTCGGCCAGGGGGGTGGTCATGCTGGGCACGTCTTCGTAGGCCCAGGACATGAAGAACACGGGCTGGGCACCGTGCTTGCGCACGATGTCACTGTTTTTCTTGGCGTCATTTTTGAATACGCCTTTCAGCTGCGGGTGCAAGGGGCACTGGCTACAGTCCATCATGATGGCCAGATCAAACAGCTTGTCCAGCTTGTTGAAGACCACGTTGTTACCCGCATCAAACGAGTAAGCGCCAATGGCTTTGGGCCGGAAGTACGAGTCCACGTCGTGCCAGTCAAAGCCTGAACCACTGATGGTGACCGAGGTGGCACGGTGTTTGAAGCCCGGCAAGCCCTCGGCAATCAACGCACTCACATGGCCAT
>JAYVPU010000213.1:0-4896 GCA_043757205.1 Comamonadaceae bacterium
CCGCCGTCGAGCGGTGGCAAGGGAAAAAGGTTGAACGCCCACATCACCAGATTTACCAGAATGCCGGCTTGTGCCATCTTGATGAAGAAGGGCTCCGGAACGCCCAGTCCAGTCAGCAACACCAGCATCAGCGCCCAGAAAATGGCCTGTACAAAATTGGAGGCCGGACCGGCCAGCGCAACCCAGACCATGTCGCGCTTGGGATTGCGCAGTGCGCCGAAGTCGACCGGAACCGGTTTCGCGTAGCCGAACAAAAAGGCGCCGGAAGTGGCGAAATACAGCAGCAGCGGCATCGCGATGGTGCCTATCGGGTGGATGTGCTTGAGCGGATTGAGCGTCATGCGGCCCTGCAGGTAGGCCGTGTTGTCGCCAAAATAGCGGGCCACGTAGCCATGCGCGGCTTCGTGCACCGTGATGGCAAACAGCACGGGTAGGGCGTAGATGAGGATGGTTTGAATGAGGTGGGTGGGTTCCATGGCTTGAATTGTCGCATTCACCTGATGAGGGTCCGATTCGGGCTATAGGCCCAGAACGGAGAGTTCCCCGCGCCCCTGGCGGATCACCACGGGTTCATCGCTGCTCAGGTCCACCACGGTGGTGGGCTCCAGGGCGCAGGCCCCGGCGTCGATCACGGCGGCAAGCTGGTGTTCAAAGCGCTCGCGAATGTCTTGCGCATCGTTGAGGGGCTCAGTCTCTCCGGGTGCAATCAAGGTTGTCGCTAGCAGTGCGCCATTGTGAAGGGCCAGCAGCGCGTGGAGCACTTTATGTTCGGGTACGCGCAGACCGATGGTCTTGCGCGAAGGGTGGCTCACGCGGCGCGGTACTTCTTTGCTGGCTTCCAGAATGAAGGTGTAGGGGCCAGGCGTGGCGGCTTTGAGCAGGCGAAACTGGCGGTTGTCCACCCGCGCATAGCTGGCCAGCTCGGCCAAGTCACGGCACAGCAGGGTGAGGTGGTGTTTGTCGTCCACGCCGCGAATCTGTCGCATCTTGTCCACGGCGGCTTTGTCGTCCAGGTGGCAGACCAGGGCGTAGCTGGAATCGGTGGGCACGGCCAGCACGCCACCTTTTTCAAGTAAGCCGACGGCTTGTTTGAGAAGGCGGATTTGCGGGTTGTCGGGGTGGACTTCGAAGTATTGGGCCATCAGGTAGGTCGAATCAGGTAGGTTGCATCAAGTTTGTGGCGGCTCAAATGGCGGGCGACCTTCGCGCACCGCCAGCCAGGCCCCAGCAGCGCCGCACAGGGCAATCATGCCAATGCCCATCAGGGACCAGGCATCGGGTACGTGTGAAAACATCAGCCAGCCACCGACCAGGGCAAAACCAATTTGGGCATACAGAAACGGGGTCAAGGTGCTGGCCGGGGCTTTGGCGTAAGCCTGGATCAGCAACAAATGCCCCACCGTGCCTAAAAACCCCATCAGCAGCAGCCCGCTCCACTGGTTTACCGTTTGCGGCGTGACCCAGACCCAGGGCAGGGTGAGGGTGACCAGCAGCAAACCGATCCAGCCCGTGTAGAAATGCATGGTGGCGGCCTCTTCGGTTTGGGCCATTTGACTAGTGAGAACTTGGTACCAGGCGTTGGCACCCACCAGGATCAAGGGCAGCAACATGGACCAGCCGAACACATGGCTGTCGGGCCGGATGATGATGAGCGTGCCCACAAAACCACCCGCCACCAAGGCCCAGCGCAAGGGCGAGACTTTTTCACCCAGGCGGGTGGCGGCCAGCAGCGTGATGACCAGGGGGGTGAGCATGACGATTGCGGTGAACTCGGCCACCGGCAGGTGCTTGAGGCTGATCATGGCCAGCCCGCTGCAAGCCAGCAGCAAGACGGCGCGCAGGGCCTGGAACTTGGGGTGTTGGGTGTGCAAAAGTGCGCGCCCCCGCAGCGGCAGCATGATGGCCGTGGTGGCGACAACCTGAAACAGGTAGCGACACCACAAGGCCACGAGCACGGGCACGCTCAGGGTGATGAACTTGGTGGTGGTGTCGAGTGCGGCAAAGCAGGCCAGTGAGGTCAGCGCCAACGCGATGCCGCCCAAAGAACCGGCTCGTTTCACTGGTCTAAGCCCCCACGCTTGTCACTGCGTGTACTGCGCTGCCCCCCAAGGGGGCACGTTTTGCTTGGGGCGGCCCGGCGCTTCACTGGATGCGGTCCGCCAGCAAGCTCCACACCGGCGTGAGCGCACCCGGCAGGTAGGGCAGGGTGCCCAGGTCGGTGTGTGATTCATCGGGGCTGTGAAAGTCGCTGCCGCGTGAGGCGGCCAGACCAAACTCGACTGCGGTGGCCGCGTACCTCACGTACTCGGCCGGGGTGTGACTGCCGGTGACGACTTCCACGCCCCGCCCGCCGTGCGTCTTGAACTCACTGAACAAGGCGTACTCTTCGTTGGCGCTGAACTTGTATCGCGCCGGGTGGGCAATGACGGCCACGCCCTGGGCCTGGGTGATCCAGTGCACGGCATCGCCCAGACTGGCCCAGCGGTGCGGCACAAAGCCGGGTTTGCCTTCGGTCAGGTATTTGCGGAACACCTCGTTGGTGTCTTTGCAGGCCCCGGTTTTCACCAGAAAGCGGGCGAAATGGGTGCGCGAGATCAACTCCAAATTGCCCGCGTATTTTAAAGCGCCTTCGTAGGCCCCCTTGATACCCACGGCGGCCAAGCCGTCGGACATCTCTTGTGCGCGCTGCCCGCGCCCGCCGCGCGTTTGCGCCAGGCCTTGTTTGAGTTGCGCGTTGTCCGGGTCAAAACCCAGGCCCACGATGTGAACGGTCTGACCGGCAAAGGTGATGGAAATCTCGGTGCCGGTGAGGTACTTCAGGCCCTGTGCCCGGGCAGCGGCCAGAGCGCGATGTTGACCCCCGATTTCATCGTGGTCGGTCAGCGCCCACAGCTCCACGCCATTGGCACTGGCGCGTTCAGCCAGCGCCTCCGGGGTGAGGGTGCCGTCTGAGATGACGGAGTGGCAATGGAGGTCGGCATTGAGGATGGAAGTCACCAGGCCATTTTAGTTCTTAGGCGCTGGCACAATGCGCCATGATTGATTTTTTCACCCTCCACGCCTATGACCTGATAGGTTTTGCCTTGAGCGCGCTGGCCCTGCTGGCTTACCAGCGCTACCTGAGATGGCGCACCCGGCGCGACCCATCTTCCAGCGCGCTGGACGGTCTGATGGCCGCCCGCATTGCCTGGGTCGAAGTCATCATGACAGAGCGGCGCGACATCCTGGCCGTGCAGACCCTGCGCAACTCCACCATGACCGCCAGTTTCATGGCTTCCACTGCCATCCTGCTCATCATTGGTGTGCTGACCCTGAGTGCGCAGAGCGACAAGCTCTCCAGCACCTGGTCTTTGCTCAATGCATCTGGCCCCATCAGCGCCGAGATGTGGTTGCTCAAGCTGCTGGTGATGCTGTTTGACCTGCTGTTCGCCTTCTTCGCGTTTGGCTTGTCTATGCGCCTGTACCACCACATCGGCTACCTGCTGAACGTGCCAGCGTCTATGGGCATTGAGTGCACGCAGCCACAGCGCGTGGCGGCCGAACTCAACCGGGCAGCGATTTACTTTCGCCTGGGTATGCGCTCTTACTTTCTGACCGTGCCGCTGCTGTTTTGGCTGTTTGGGCCACTGTGGATGATGAGCGCTACGGGATTGCTGATTTTCTTTCTCTTCCACCTGGACCGGGCACCGCGCAAGGATTCGGATTTGATGGGGTGAGGCCGGGCCTTAAACCTGCGCTCCCTCCACCAAAAACCGCACCCGCCGCACCCCATTCCATTCGTCCGCATCCAGCCGGAAAGCCAGGGTGACTTTGCGTGGCAGTTGCTCGGTGTGGCCGAACCAGATGGCGTCCACCGGCTGGCCCTGGTGCTTGAGTTTGAGGGACAGGTGCTTTTCACCCACAAGACGCTGGCTGATCACCTCCACCTCCTCGCTGAAGGTGGGCGGGGCAAAGCCCTGGCCCCAGACTTCGCGGTGCAGGGTGTCCACCAGGTCGGCGCGGCGGTACTCGGGGGCCAGCGGGCCGTCGGTGTCGAGCCGCCGGGTCAGGGTGGCGGCGTCCAGCCATTCCTGCGCCACCTCGTTCAGGCCCTGCTCGAATTCATCGAAACTTTCTTCATTCACGGTGCACCCTGCCGCCATGGCGTGGCCGCCAAAACGCAGCAGCACGCCGGGGTGGCGTTTGGCCACCAGGTCCAGCGCGTCGCGCAGGTGAAAGCCGGGGATGGAGCGGCCCGAACCTTTGAGTTCATGTTCTTTGCCCGGGGCTTGGCTGGCGGCAAAGACAAAGGTGGGACGGTGCAGTTTGTCCTTGATGCGCGAGGCCACGATGCCGACCACGCCCTCGTGAAAGTCGGGGTCAAACACGCAAATGGCGGGCGGTGCTTCGTCGCCTTCGTCAAACAGCGACTCGACAATGGCAAAGGCCTGGTCGCGCATATCGCCTTCGATCACGCGACGCTCACGGTTGATGCCGTCCAGCGTTTTGGCCAGTTCATCCGCGCGCGCGGCGTCATCGGTCAGCAGGCATTCAATGCCCAGCGTCATGTCGGCCAAGCGGCCTGCGGCGTTGATGCGCGGGCCCAGGGCAAAACCGAAATCAAAGGTTGTGGCAACAGTCGCATTGCGTGCGGCGGCGGTGAACAGACTATTCATGCCAGGCGGTAGCGCCCCGGCGCGCACCCGCTTCAAGCCTTGGGCTACTAAGCGGCGGTTGTTGGCATCGAGCTTGACGACGTCGGCCACCGTGCCCAGTGCCACCAGGGGCAGGAGGGTATCGAGTTTGGGTTGATTGCTTGCATCAAACATGCCCCGCTGACGCAACTCTGCCCGCAGCGCCAGCAGCACATAAAACATCACACCCACCCCGGCGATGGACTTGCTCTCAAACGTGCAA
>JAYVPU010000214.1:0-4894 GCA_043757205.1 Comamonadaceae bacterium
ATGGGCTTGCCCCTGTTTGAGACGGCAGAATTGCTGACTCACTTTGGTATCAAAATCTAAGCCATGCAAGAAGACATCCTGATCAACTGGTCGCCCCAGGAAACCCGCGTGGCCGTGGTGGAAAACGGAGCTGTGCAAGAACTCCATGTGGAGCGCACCTTCGAGCGCGGCTTGGTCAGCAACGTCTATCTCGGCAAAGTCAGCCGCGTGCTGCCCGGCATGCAATCGGCTTTTATCGACATTGGCCTGGAGCGTGCGGCCTTTTTGCATGTGGCCGATGTGTGGCAACGTCCGCCGGAAGGCGTGTCGCTCACGGCGGCTCGCAATAGTCAGCCTCAAATCCCGATTGAAAAGCAGGTGTTCGAGGGGCAGTCTCTGATGGTGCAGGTGATCAAAGACCCCATCGGCACCAAAGGCGCACGCCTGTCCACGCAGATCAGCATTGCAGGGCGATTACTAGTGTTTTTGCCGCAAGATGACCATGTCGGCGTGTCGCAAAAAATTCCACTGGAGCAGCGCGATGCCCTGCGTAAGCGCCTGCAAGCGCTGGCTGGGGAGCAAGGTGGCGGCTTCATTTTGCGCACCAATGGCGAAGATTCGAGCGATGCTGAACTGGCCGAGGATATTGCTTACCTGCGCAAAACCTGGGCGCGCATCAAAGATGCTTCGCTGCGGCTGCCCCCGAAGTCGCTGCTGCATCTGGATTTGAACCTGTTGCAGCGCGTGTTGCGCGACCTGGCCAGTGAGATCACCCAGACCATCCGGGTTGATTCACATGAACAGTTTGAGGCGCTTCAGGTCTTTGCGCGTGAATTCATGCCCGCAGCGGCGGACAAGTTGCAGCACTACAAGGGCGAGCGGCCCATTTTTGACCTCTACAACATTGACGAAGAAATCGCCAAAGCGCTGGGGCGACGGGTGGATCTCAAATCGGGCGGCTACCTGATCGTGGACCAAACCGAGGCACTGACCACGGTGGACGTGAACACGGGCGGCTTTGTCGGCGCGCGCAATTTTGACGACACCATTTTTAAAACCAATCTGGAGGCCGCTCAGGCCATTGCCCGCCAACTGCGCTTGCGCAACCTGGGCGGCATCATCATCGTGGACTTCATCGACATGGCGCGTGAGGATCACCAGCAAGCCGTGCTGGCCGAGTTCCGAAAGCAGCTCGCCAAAGACCGGGTCAAAACCATGGCGGGCGGTTTTTCACATCTGGGCCTGGTAGAGATGACGCGCAAGCGCACGCGCGAGTCGCTGGCTCACCTGCTGTGCGAGCCGTGTCCAAGCTGCCAAGGCAAGGGTATCGTCAAAACGGTGCGCAGTGTGGCTTACGACATCTTTCGCGAAATTTTGCGTGAGGCGCGTCAGTTCAATCCGCGCGAGTTTCGGGTGGTGGCCGCGCCGCAGGTGGTGGACTTGTTGCTCGACGAGGAAAACCAGTACCTGGCTGGTTTGAGTGAGTTCATTGGTAAGCCGGTTTCACTGCAACGTGACACGGCCATGGGGCAGGAACAGTACGACATTGTGTTGTTGTAAAGCGACCTTGTTTTTAAAGTGTGATGCACCGTGACGAACCTCAGCCTTAACGTGTCGCCCATCCCGATCCTGACCTACCACCAGATCGCGCCCGCACCGCCCAAGGGCACACCGTACCGCAGTCTGTCGGTGGCGCCAGTTGATTTTGCGCGTCAGATGGCCTGGCTAAAATTGCTGGGCTACCAGGGCTTGTCCATGCCTGCTTTGATGCCCTATCTGCGGGGGGAGCGTCAGGGCAAGGTCGTCGGCATAACTTTCGATGACGGTTATCTGAACAACCTCACCCATGCCTTGCCAGTGTTGCAGCTACAGGGATTTTCAGCGACTTGCTATGTGGTCAGTCAACGCTTAGGGCAAAGCAATGTGTGGGATCGCGAGGTCGGCATTCCTGCGTCGCCTCTGATGACTTTGGATCAACTCAAACAATGGATTCAAGGCGGCCAAGATGTCGGCGCTCATACCCGGAACCATGTGCATCTGACGCAGTTGAGTCCTTCAGGGAGTCAAGACGAAATTGCACTGTGCAAGTCGGAGTTGGAGGCCGGGTTGGGCGTGCCGGTGGCGCATTTTTGCTATCCCTATGGTGAGTACGCGTCTGCGCATGCGGCAATGGCGAGGGAGGCGGGTTTTGAGAGTGCCACCACAACGGCGCGCAGCCGTTGCCATGCCGATGAAGACCTGATGCAGTTGCCGCGTGTGCCGATCGTTCGAAGGACCACGCGGCTGGCCATGTCGATCAAGTTGGTAACTTCCTATGAGGACAGTAAGCGCGTATGACGCAAGGCGCGATCTTCACTGAACCCACGAAAGAGACCCCGTTGATCAAGCGGCGACTGCGGGTGGCCGTGTTGAGTCGGTCGTTTCGAGCCACGGGCGGCGGTGCCGAGCGCTACTCCATGGCGCTGGTGGAGCAATTGGCGCAAAGCCATGAGATGCATGTTTTTGCGCAAGAGATTGCACATGACTGGCCGGGCGTGAGCTATCACCTGGTGTCCATGCCCTTGAAGAAACCACGCTGGATCAATCAGTTGTGGTTTGCGGCCCAGACCTGGTGGGTGACGCGTCGTGGTTTTGATGTGGTGCATTCGCATGAGAACACCTGGCACGGGCAGGTGCAGACCGTGCACGTGCTGCCTATCAAGTACAACCTGTTCCAGGGTCGCTCAGGGTGGCGCTTGGCCCTGCGCTACTTGAAGGTCATCACCAGTCCCCGTTTGCTGGTCTATCTCGGCTTGGAGCGCCTGCGCTACCGCCTTGATGGCCCGCGCAGCATTGTCTCGACTTCACAGAGTTTGTACCAAGTTATGGCGCAAACCTATCCTGATGCGGTGGCTGCAATGCAGGTGGTGACGCCGGGGGTGGCGGTGGTTCCTGGGTTGGCCAGCGATGAGGACAAAAGCGCACAACGCAAGTGGCTGGGTCTGCCCGAGCAGGGGCGGTGCGTACTTTTCGTGGCGAACAATTTCAAGCGCAAAGGCTTGCCGACCCTGCTTCAAGCCATGCGCGGTATGCCCGCAACAACCTATCTGGCCGTTGTCGGCCATGACGAGCAGCTAGCGCAATTCAAGCAAGAAAATCAAAGCCTTGGGTTGTCGGGTTGCAAGGTGTTTTTTCTGGACTCGCTCGGCGACGTGGGGCCAGCCTACCGTTCTGCCGATTGCCTGGCCCACCCGACGCTGGAGGACAGCTTTGCCATGGTGGTGCTGGAGGCCATGGCGCATGGCTTGCCGGTGGTGGTGAGTGGGGCGCGTTACTGCGGTATTGCTGAGCTGCTCAACGATGGCAAAAATGCGCTGCTGCTTGAGAATCCGACGGATGCAGATGCGCTGGCACATTTATTGACCCGGATATGGGGCGACCCGCAGCTTTGTCAGCAATTGAGCCAAGCAGGCTGCAACTTCGCTCACACGCACCGGTGGGTCGATGCGGCGCAAAAAATCGCATTGATTTATGAGAAGCTTGCAGCCAAGACCGATCAGTGAGGGGTCCTGGCTTGGTCGGCATCATGCTCGGTATGCAGGCCGAGTTGATAGAGTCGTGAATAGTGCCCATTTTTTTGAATCAAATCCGCGTGGCTGCCCGTCTCAACGATTTGTCCGGCCTCCATCACCACAATTCGGTCGGCATGCCTGACGGTGGATAGCCGGTGTGCAATCACGAGGGTGGTGCGGTTGCGCATCAGGACTTGGAGGGCCTCTTGCACGGCGCGTTCTGACTCGGTGTCCAGCGCTGACGTGGCTTCATCTAGGATCAAAATCGGCGCATCTTTGTAGAGGGCGCGGGCGATCGCCAGACGTTGTCTTTGTCCGCCGGAGAGCTTCATGGCGTTATGGCCGACCAGGGTGTCCATGCCTTGCGGCAGGTCTGCAATCCAGTTCGTCAGGTGTGCTGCATTCAGACAGTGGGAGATCTTATTGCGGTCTATCGCCATGCCCAAGGCGATGTTGGCTGCAATGCTGTCATTGACCATGACCACGTGCTGACTCACCAGCGCAAACTGCGCGCGCAAGGCCGTGAGCGACCATTGCCGCACATCGTGGCCTTCAAGTTTGACTTGTCCTTCGCTGATGTCCACAAATCGAGGCAGCAAATTGACCAACGTCGTTTTGCCCGAGCCCGAAGCGCCGACCAATGCCACAGTTTCACCTGCATTCACACAGAGGTTGAGGTCTTGAATGGCTGGCGCACCATATGCTGAGTAGCGCACGCTGAGGTGGGAAAACTCAATCGCACCGGAGGCACGTGGCACAGAGAACTCGCCCTCAGTTTCACTGGGCGTGGCCTCAATGAGGGCCAAGCCTCGCTCCAGCGCCACCAGCCCGCGGGTGATGGGGTTTGACACTTCGGAGAGTTGACGAATGGGCGACACAATCATCAGCATCGCGGTGACAAAAGCGGCAAAACCACCGACCGATGTGCCCAGGGTAGCGCTTTGCAACAAGGCCACAGAGATGACTGCCGACAGTGCTGCCGCCGCGAGCATTTGGGTCATGGGCGTCATGGCCGCACCTGCCACGGTGGATTTCATGGCCAGGCCTTTGAGCAACTCACTGATGCCATTGAAACGCTTGGCTTGCGTCTGCTGCGCGGCGTACAAGCGTATGTCTCGATGGGCTAAGACGTTTTCTTCCACAACATAGGCCAGCTCGTCAGTCGCCTCCTGATTCACCTTGGTCAACCGGTGCACACGCTTGGTTAGCACGCGCATGACCCAAGCTACGGCGGGGAAGATGGCCGCAACAATAAGGGTTAAGCCCCAATTCAGGTAAAAGAGATAAGCCGTCAGCGCGATCAGGGTCAGGCTGTTACGTGTGAGGCTGAGCAGGGAGTTCACCAGCATCTGGGCGCCGTTTTG
>JAYVPU010000215.1:0-19075 GCA_043757205.1 Comamonadaceae bacterium
GCTCACCGATTTACGGCGGCTCAACTCCCAGGTGCGGGCGCTGTAGCGAAACGGCTTGCTGGTCAGCGCACCGACCGGGCAGATGTCGATCATGTTGCCCGACAATTCGGAGTCGACCGACATCCCGACAAAGGTTTCAATCTCTGCGTGCTCACCACGGTGCGACATGCCCAACTCCATCACGCCGGCCACTTCCTGACCGAAACGCACACAGCGCGTGCAATGGATACAGCGGCTCATCTCTTCCATCGAGATCAGCGGGCCCGCATCCTTGTGAAACACGACGCGTTTTTCTTCTTCGTAACGCGACGAAGACGCACCATAGCCGACGGCCAGATCCTGCAATTGACACTCGCCACCCTGGTCGCAAATCGGGCAATCCAGCGGGTGGTTGATGAGCAAGAACTCCATCACAGACTTTTGCGCCTTGATGGCCTTGTCGCTCTTGGTGCGAACAATCATGCCCAGGCTCACTGGCGTGGCGCAGGCCGGCATGGGCTTGGGCATTTTTTCAACATCGACCAGACACATGCGGCAGTTGGCCGCGATGCTGAGTTTCTTGTGATAACAAAAATGTGGAATGTAGGTTCCCGCCTTGTCAGCCGCATGCATGATCATGCTGCCCTCAAGGATCTCCACCTTCTTGCCGTCGAGTTCGATTTCAACCATGTTTGTGTGCTCGCTCTATCGCTTGTAGGTCATCAGACGTAGGCCGGGACCATGCAGGTCTTGTTCGCTACGTGGTGTTCGAATTCAGGACGGAAATGCTTGATCATGGCGCGCACCGGCATGGCCGCTGCATCGCCCAAGGCGCAGATGGTGCGACCCTGGATGTTTTCCGCCACGTTGTCGAGCAAGTCCAGGTCATCCGCACGGCCCAGACCGGTCTCAATCCGGTCCACCACGCGTGACAACCAACCCGTGCCTTCGCGGCAAGGCGTGCACTGGCCGCAGGACTCATGCATGTAAAAGTAGCTCAGACGTTGCAGCGCCTTGACCATGCAACGGCTGTCGTCCAGCACGATAACCGCGCCTGAGCCCAACATCGAGCCCGCCTTGGCGATGGAGTCGTAGTCCATGGTGCATGCCATCATGATGTCGGCTGGCAATACGGGCGACGATGAGCCGCCCGGAATGACGGCCTTGAGCGTGCGCCCTTTGCGCACGCCACCGGCCAACTCCAGCAGTTTGGCAAACGGCGTGCCCATCGGCACCTCGTAGTTGCCCGGCAACTCGACGTCACCACTGACCGAATAAATCTTGGTGCCGCCGTTATTAGGCTTGCCGCATTCCAGATAGGCCTGACCACCGTTGCGGATGATCCAGGGCACGGCGGCGAAAGTCTCAGTGTTGTTGATGGTGGTGGGCTTGCCGTACAGGCCAAAACTGGCGGGGAACGGTGGCTTGAAGCGGGGTTGGCCCTTCTTGCCCTCCAGCGACTCCAGCAAGGCGGTTTCTTCACCGCAGATGTAGGCCCCGAAGCCGTGCGCCGCATGCAGCTGAAAGCTGAAGTTGCTGCCTAGAATTTTGTCGCCCAAGAAGCCTGCAGCACGGGCTTCTTCCAGCGCCTCTTCAAACCGGTCATAGGTCTGGAAGATTTCACCGTGAATGTAGTTGTAGCCCACCGAAATGCCCATGGCATAGGCCGCAATCGCCATGCCTTCGATCACGATGTGCGGGTTGAATTGCAAGATGTCACGGTCTTTGCAGGTACCGGGCTCGCCCTCGTCGGAGTTGCACACCAGGTACTTTTGACCGGGGAACTGACGCGGCATGAAGCTCCACTTCAAACCGGTCGGGAAACCCGCACCGCCGCGACCGCGCAGAGCCGAGTCTTTGACCGTGGCAATCACCTGGTCTTGCGTCATGCCCGCGACATCGGCGTCGCTGTTCGGCGTTGTTCCGTCTTGCCCCAAAATCTTGCGCAAGGCTTGGTAGCCGCCGCGCGCGACATAGTCTTCGAAGCGCCAGTTGGCACCATCCAGACCCGCCATGATTTGCGGATTGATGTGCCGATCATGAAAGCTGGTTTGCACGCCAGTAGCGGCAAACTGGGAGAGAATTTGTTCAGCGTTCATCACGTTGCACTCGCAGACTTGAGGCCATCGATCAGTTGATCCAGCTTGTCATTGCTCATGAAGCTGCACATGGTGCGGTCATTGACCAGCATCACAGGAGAATCAGCGCAAGCCCCCAGACACTCGCTTTGTTGCAGGGTGAACAGGCCATCAGGCGTGGTCTCACCCATGTGGATGCCCAGTTTGAGCTCCAGGTGCTTCAAGGCCACTGCACCATCACGCAACTGGCAAGGCAGATTGGTGCAGACGTTGAGCTTGTACTTGCCGCACGGCTTTTGGTTGTACATGTTGTAGAAGGTCGTCACTTCATGCACAGCCATGGGAGCCATTCCCAAGTAAGCGGCGACTTCGCGCTCGCTATCGGTGCTGACATAACCTAGTTCTTGCTGGACGATGGCCAGACAGGCCATGACGGCGGATTGCGCCTGATCGGCAGGGAACTTGGCGACCTCTTTGGCAAATCGCGCATGCATCGAAAGGGTAACGTTGACGCTCATCGATCAATCTCTCCAAACACAATGTCCATCGTACCGATGATGGCCACGGCGTCGGCAATCATGTGGCCGCTGGACATCTCGTTCATACCCGCGAGGTGGGCAAAACCGGGGGCACGAATTTTCAGGCGGTAGGGCTTGTTAGCCCCGTCACTCACGATGTAAATACCGAACTCACCCTTGGGGTGCTCGACGGCGGCGTAGGCTTCGCCCTCAGGCACGTGGAAGCCTTCGGTGAAGAGTTTGAAATGGTGAATTAACTCTTCCATGTTGGACTTCATGGACTCACGGCTGGGTGCGGCCACCTTGTGGTTGTCGGTGATCACCGGGCCCGGGTTGACACGCAGCCAATCCACACACTGTTTGATGATGCGGTTGGATTGGTTCATCTCTTCCATGCGCACCAGGTAACGGTCGTAGCAGTCACCGGTGGTGCCGACCGGAATGTCGAAGTCCATCTTGTCGTACACGTCGTAGGGCTGCTTCTTGCGCAAGTCCCAGGCCACACCCGAGCCGCGCAGCATCGCACCTGAGAAGCCCAGGTTCAAAGCACGCTCAGGTGTGACGACGCCAATGCCCACGGTGCGCTGCTTCCAGATGCGGTTGTCGGTCAACAGCGTGTGGTATTCCGCCAGATATGTGGGGAAGCGCTGTGTGAAGTCGTCAATGAAGTCGAGCAGGGAGCCTTGACGGTTGGTGTTGAATTCGCTGATCGCTTTGGCATTGCGCACCTTGCTCGCCTTGTACTGCGGCATGGTGTCAGGCAGGTCACGGTACACGCCGCCTGGGCGAAAGTAGGCGGCATGCATGCGCGCGCCGGAGACGGCCTCGTACATGTCAAACAGGTCTTCGCGCTCGCGAAATGCGTAGAGCAGAATGGTCATGGCACCGCAGTCCAGACCGTGCGCGCCGACCCACAAGAGGTGGTTTAACAGGCGGGTAATTTCAGAGAACATCACTCGAATGTACTGCGCACGAATCGGCACCTCGATGCCCATCATCTTTTCAATCGTCAAGCAATAGGCGTGCTCATTGCACATCATCGAGACGTAGTCCAGTCTGTCCATATAGGGCAAGGATTGGATGTAGGTCTTGCTCTCCGCCAGTTTTTCTGTGGCGCGGTGCAGCAAGCCGATGTGCGGGTCAGCGCGCTGAATGACTTCGCCGTCGAGCTCCAACACCAGACGCAGCACGCCGTGCGCGGCCGGGTGTTGCGGTCCGAAGTTGAGGGTGTAGTTTTTTATTTCTGCCATAAAACAGTCACTGAGCGCTAAAGCGCTCAGTGAATTCCTCCGTAGTTGTCTTCACGGATGATGCGGGGGGTGATTTCACGCGGCTCGATGGTGACGGGCTGGTAGATCACGCGCTTTTGCTCGGCGTCGTAACGCATCTCCACCTCGCCGCTGAGCGGGAAGTCTTTGCGGAAAGGGTGACCAATGAAACCGTAGTCGGTGAGGATGCGACGCAAGTCGTCGTGACCTTCAAACACAATGCCAAACAGGTCAAACGCTTCGCGCTCGAACCAGTTGGCCGAATTCCAAACAGGATTGACCGAGGGCACCACGGGGAAATGATCGTCAGGCGCAAACACCTTGAGGCGCAAACGCTGGTTCAAGGCGATGGACTGGAGATGAGAAACAACGCAGTAACGCGAACCTTCCCACAAACCTTCTTTGTAGTCGGAGTAGTCCAGACCACACAAGTCCATCAACTGGTCGAACTCGCAGCCAGGTGTGTCGCGCAAGAGTTGCGCCGCGGCCAAATAGTCGGCTGCCGACACCTCGACGGTGACTTCACCCAAGCGAACGTTGATGTCTTTAACGCGATCACCCAAAACAGTCACAACGGTGTCTTTGATCGCAAGCGGATTTACAGCAAAAACAGTCATCGGTTCGTCCTCAAGTGCGCGCAATGGTTTGCGTGCGGCGAATTTTTTGCTGCAGCTGGATGATGCCGTAAATCAGCGCCTCCGCCGTGGGCGGGCAGCCCGGCACATAGACATCCACGGGTACGATGCGGTCGCAACCGCGCACCACTGAATAACTGTAGTGGTAGTAGCCACCACCATTGGCACAAGAGCCCATGGACAACACCCAGCGTGGCTCGCTCATCTGGTCGTACACCTTGCGCAAAGCGGGGGCCATTTTGTTGCACAACGTACCGGCCACAATCATCAAATCAGACTGACGCGGACTGGGGCGAAACACCAAACCAAAACGGTCGGTGTCATAGCGCGCTGTGGCGGAATGCATCATCTCAACAGCGCAACAGGCCAAGCCAAACGACATCGGCCACAAGGAGCCCGTCTTGGCCCAATTCATCACCGAGTCATAGGACGTGGTGACGAAGCCTTCTTTGAATACACCTTCAATCATTGCAGCAATCCTTATTCAAGTGGCAAGCGTGTGGGCCAGTTTCATCGCCGGGCCGACCCAAGATGAAACCACCCCCTCGGGGGGCAGCGCAGCACACGAAGTGGCAAGCGTGGGGGTCATCTTCACTCCCAGTCCAGGGCACCTTTTTTCCACTCGTAGACAAAGCCCACGACCAGAATACCCAGGAAGACCACTGCCGCCCAAAAACCACCCACACCCACATCCTTCAAGGCCACGGCCCAGGGAAACAAGAAGGCGATCTCCAGATCAAACAGGATGAAAAGAATGGCAACGAGGTAATAGCGCACATCGAACTTCATGCGCGCGTCTTCGAACGCTTCAAAGCCACACTCATAAGGGGAATTTTTGGCAGCATCCGGGCGATTGGGGCCCAGGATATAACCCAAAACCTGGGGTGCGATGCCCACCCCGATACCCACCAAGATGAACAACAAAACTGGAAGATATTGATCGAGGTTCATCTTGAGATTCTGATCACTGCAAAACCCTGTCAGGATTGACCCTGACAGGTCTGTTGTATGGTGCCGTCGGCGAGACTCGAACTCGCACAGCTTTCGCCACTACCACCTCAAGATAGCGTGTCTACCAATTTCACCACGACGGCTTATGTCATTTGCCCGGTTGGCTTGAGGATTTTGGCTCACCGGATAATCCAGAATTTTACCCTGAAATCACCCCACTTCTCCTGAGGAGATGGGTGATTTTCAAAGCGTTTACTTGGACGGGATTTGCGCTGGGCCAGGCACCACTGGCGCAGCAGGTGCAACAGCGGCTGGAGCGACGGCTGGTGCAGCGTTACCTGGGATTTGTCCAGCCGGGCCAGAAGCCACGCCTGCGGGTGCAGGAGCCACAACAGCCGCGCCATCCAGCACGCTGCCTGAACTCACGGGCCGGGCATTGCCGAGGTAAGCCAGCGCCAGCGTGGATGCGAAGAACACCGCCGCCAAAATGGCCGTGGTACGCGAGAGGAAGTTGGCGCTGCCACTAGCACCAAACAAGCTACCTGCGCTACCGCCACCAAAGGCCGCACCCATGTCAGCCCCTTTGCCGTGCTGAATGAGGATCAGGCCAATCATGGCCAGCGCGGAGAGAACCTGAACCGTCAGGATAAGGGTCAAAAAAACATTACTCATAGTCGTTCCTAAATTAATAGCAGCTCACGCCCACAGTTATTGAGCTACAGCAATGATGGTTAAAAAATCCGGGGCCTTGAGCGACGCTCCTCCGACCAGACCTCCGTCGATATCGGTCTGCGCCAGCAATTGCGCGGCGTTGGCGGCATTCATGCTGCCACCGTACAGAATCTGAATGCGATCGGCGTGCGATGTGGCGGCTTGAAGTTGGGCGCGCAGCAAGGCATGCACCGCTTGCGCCTGCTCCGGCGTAGCGGTCTTGCCCGTGCCAATGGCCCACACTGGCTCATATGCGACCACGATTTCACTGATGCAGTGGCCATTGAGGTGAATCACGGCGGCGAGTTGGCGCTTAACCACCTCCTCCGTCTTGCCCGCCTCGCGCTCTTGCAGCGTCTCGCCCACGCACACGATGGGCGTGATGCCTGCCGCCAGAGCGTGCTGCACCTTGACGGCCACCACGGTATCTGTTTCACCGTGGTACTGGCGACGCTCGGAATGCCCCACGATGGCGTAGCGCACGCCTATGTCCTTGAGCATGGCAGCAGAATTTTCACCCGTGAAAGCACCCGACTCATGTGCGGACACGTCCTGCGCCCCCACATCAATGGCACTGCCTGTCAGTTGTTTTTGACATTGCGCCAAATACACCGCAGGCACGCACACGGCGATCTGGCAAGCCGGTGCTTTGAGTCCGACCAACACATCTTTGAGCAAGGCTTCATTCGCCGTCAAGCTGCCGTTCATCTTCCAGTTGCCGGCAATCAATTGCTTTTTCATGCGCCACTCCAAGTCAGTACAATCTTCCCGATGTGCTGGTTCGACTCCATCAGCGTGTGAGCGCGCGCAGCGCCACTGCCGGTGGTGTCTGACGCATCCACCGCCGCAAACGTGCTGTGAATGATGGGCTTGATGCGGCCACTCTCCAACAGCGGCCACACGTGCTTGAGGCACGCTTGTGCAATCGCTTGCTTGAACGCTATAGGACGTGGGCGCAAAGTTGAACCCGTGATGGTCAAACGCTTGCGCAACACCAAACCGGCATTGAACTCGCTCTTGACGCCGCCCTGCACCGCAATGATGACAATGCGGCCATCCTCAGCCAAGCACTCGACCTCGCGGGCGACGTACGAGCCGCCCACCATGTCAAGAATCACGTCCACACCCTTGCCGTCAGTCAGGCGCTTGACCTCTTCTTTGAAGTCCTGCGTTTTATAGTTGATGGCGTGGTCGGCACCCAGTGCCAAGCAAGCCGCGCACTTCTCATCGCTGCCTGCCGTCACAATCACAACGGCACCCAGCGCCTTAGCGAGTTGAATCGCTGTCACGCCGATGCCACTCGATCCGCCTTGGATCAACAAAGTCTCACCGGCCTGTAAACGGCCACGGTCAAACACATTGCTCCAGACGGTGAAGAAGGTCTCAGGCAGCGAGGCCGCTTCCAGATCGCTCAAACCCTTGGGCACGGGCAGGCACTGCGCAATGGGGGCGGTGCACAGCTCGGCATAGCCACCACCGGCCACCAGCGCGCACACGCGGTCGCCCAGCTTGAAGCCTGCTTGGGTCATGGCTGCAACGTCGCCGCCCACCACCACACCCGCTACTTCAAGGCCGGGAATGTCCGAGGCACCCGGCGGCACCGGGTAGTTGCCGGTGCGCTGAAAAACGTCGGGCCGGTTGATACCGCTGGCCGCCACGCGGATCAACAGTTCACCCTCACCCGCCACCGGTTCAGGACGCTCACCCAAACGCAAAACGTCAGGCGCGCCGTAGGCAGTAATTTCAATGGCTTTCATGGTCTTTTTACCTGAGAAAACCCTTGCGGGATGAGCGCAAGAGTTTTCAATGGGGTTTCAGAATGCGACTTACGCGTGCTCAGTCTGAGCAGGGCGATCGAGCAAAGCCTTCATGGACAGCTTGACGCGACCTTTCTCGTCCGTCTCCATGACCTTGACCTTGACGATTTGGCCTTCTTTCAGGTAGTCGGTGACCTTCTCGACACGTTCGTGTGCGATCTGGCTGATGTGCAGCAGCCCGTCTTTGCCGGGCAGCAAATTGACCAGTGCGCCGAAGTCCAAAATCTTGGTGATGGGGCCTTCGTAGATCTTGCCGATTTCAACTTCAGCCGTGATCTGCTCGATGCGACGCTTGGCTTCTTCAGCCTTGGCCGGGTCGCTGGAAGCGATGGTGATGGTGCCGTCTTCGTCGATGTTGATCTGCGTGCCGGTTTCTTCGGTCAGCGCGCGAATCACGGAGCCGCCCTTGCCGATCACGTCACGGATTTTGTCCGGGTTGATCTTCATGGTGAACAGGCGGGGCGCGAAGTTTGACACTTCGGTTTTGGCCTCAGACATGGCTTCTTGCATCTTGTCCAGAATGTGCATGCGGGCTTCTTTGGCCTGGGCCAATGCGACCTGCATGATCTCTTTGGTGATGCCCTGGATTTTGATGTCCATTTGCAGCGCGGTAATACCGTTGGTGGTACCGGCCACTTTGAAGTCCATGTCGCCCAGGTGATCTTCGTCACCCAAGATGTCGGTCAACACAGCGAAGCGGTTGTCTTCCTTGATGAGGCCCATGGCGATACCGGCAACATGCGCTTTCATCGGCACACCGGCGTCCATCAGCGACAGGCAGCCGCCGCAGACCGAAGCCATGCTGGAGGAACCGTTGGACTCGGTGACTTCAGACACCACACGCATGGTGTAGGGGAACTCTTCCTTGCTTGGCAGTACAGCCACCAAGGCACGCTTGGCCAGACGACCGTGGCCGATTTCGCGGCGCTTGGTCGAACCCATGCGGCCCACTTCACCGGTGGCGAAGGGAGGCATGTTGTAGTGCAGCATGAAGCGGTCTTCGTACTCACCGGCCAAGGCGTCAATGCGCTGGGCATCGCGCTCAGTGCCCAGCGTGGTGATGACCAACGCTTGGGTTTCGCCACGAGTGAACAGGGCTGAGCCGTGCGTGCGGGGCAGCACGCTGTTGCGGATTTCAATCGGGCGCACGGTGCGTGTGTCACGACCATCAATGCGGGGCTCTCCAGCCAAAATTTGGCTGCGGACAATGCGCGCTTCGATGTCGAACAACATGCTCTCGACCTTGACAGCATCAAAAGCCACGCCCTGCTCGGCCAGATCGACCTTGACGACGGCATAGGCTTCGCGGCAGGCGTGCGTGCGGGCTTGCTTGTTGCGGATTTGGTAGGCGGCGCGAAGCTTGCTTTCGGCAATGGCGGACACCTTGGCGATCAGATCTTCGTCTTTGGCGGGTGCTTTCCAGTCCCACATCGGCTTGCCTGCGTCACGCACGAGTTCGTGAATGGCGTTGATGGCAATGTTGCCCTGCTCATGGCCAAACACCACAGCACCCAACATGATTTCTTCAGACAGTTGTTGCGCTTCAGATTCCACCATCAAGACAGCAGATTCAGTACCCGCCACCACGAGTTCCATGATGGAATCTTTGCGCGCGGTCTGACCGGGATTGAGCACGTACTGGCCATTGATGTAACCCACGCGGGCCGCACCAATAGGGCCGTTGAACGGGATACCGCTGATGGCCAGCGCAGCGCTGGTGCCGATCATGGCGGCAATGTCGGCGTCCACTTCAGGGTTCAACGACAGCACGTGAATGACCACATGCACTTCGTTGTAAAAACCTTCGGGGAACAGCGGGCGAATCGGGCGGTCGATCAGGCGGCTGGTCAGGGTCTCCAGCTCGCTCGGGCGGCCTTCGCGCTTGAAGAAGCTGCCGGGAATCTTGCCTGCGGCGTAGGTCTTCTCGATGTAGTCCACCGTCAGGGGGAAAAAGTCTTGGCCGGGCTTGGCACCCTTGGACGCTACCACGGTGGCCAAAATCACGGTGTCTTCGATGTTGACGATCACGGCACCACCGGCTTGACGGCTGATTTCACCGGTCTCCAGGATGACCTTGTGCTGGCCCCACTGGAAGGTTTTAGTAACTTTATTGAACATGCTCATTTTTTTCTCCTAGTCAATTGACGGAAGGTAAAGGCCACCTCACCCAGGCCTGGAGTTAACAATCCAGAACACGATGCCATTCCAGTGAAACTCGGCATTGGCTTCAAATGCCTTGTGCGCAAATTTCTCTGGAATGACACAGCTTCGCTCTGTCTTTGCTTACTCCAACGTACTCACAAACGAAGAAGCGCCTGAGCTAGTGAACTAACTCAGGCGCTTTTTCATCATTCTGGCAATTACTTACGCAGACCCAACTTGGCGATCAGTGCGACATAACGGTCGTGATCTCGGGAATTCAGGTAGTCCAGCAGCTTGCGGCGGCGGCTCACCATGCGCAACAGACCACGTCGACCATGGTGGTCTTTGGCGTGGGTCTTGAAGTGGGGGGTGAGTTCGTTGATACGAGCCGTCAGCAAGGCGACTTGCACTTCGGGGCTACCGGTATCACCGGCTTGACGGGCGTTGTCTTTGACGACGGCAGCTTTGATGCTGGATGCGATCATTTTATTTTTCCTGTGGTGCTGAGCCTAAGCCAGCGGTTGAACAACTTGCGCCTGAAGCTGGAACTGCCTCAAGCGTGCGCTAAAGCAAAAATGCTTAGCCTGTCGATTATAGACTGACTCGCTGATCATCAGTTATCAGGGGTGCGCTGGCCTCAGTGATTGCCCTGTCAATGCGCTGCCCATGCGGTCTGTATATCTCGCCGCTCATGCAAAATTCGCAGCACCTGCAATTCATCGTTTCGCACATGGTAAAACACCAAAAAAGGGAACCGATCTAGCGACCAAAATCTCAAGGCATTGCCGTGCAACAAATACGCGTAGCGTTTAGACCCCATGCCTGGCTGATACAGGAGCACATCCAACGCCTGCTCCAACTCTTGGGCAAATTCATCGCCCAAGCCTGAGCGAGCTTCGTTGTACCAATCGTAGGCTTGATCTGCGTCTGCCAAGGCAGCCGGGTAAACACGCAAGCGCATGGGCTGCGCTTATTTCGCGGAAGGTGAAGGTGCAGTTTTGGCGGCGCGGGCAGCACTGCGTTCACGCAGCCCGCGTGAAAAATCGGCAGCACTAGCGAACTCAACAGGCGTGCCACTCTCCAAACCTGCATAGACCAATTGCTGCAAGCGCAGTTCCATCTCATTTTGCGGATTGCAAGCGCCCAGTGGGCTTGGCATGAGCGATGAAGATTGAAGCGGGGTAAGGCTGTTCATGCGCTAATTCTAACGAATTACATGGTTTTCGCCACCCTTCAGCCCCCCTTCACACCCCAAACGACGATAAGGCCATGCCCAACGCGATCAACGCGAAAGGCACCACCCCAAGCCGCGTTGCGGCCCAAAAACCAATCACTGACCGGCACGCACCAACCGCACCGGCAAGGGGTTGACGCGGAAGTCGTAGCCGACGTAGCCAACGTCGAAACTGACGTACCACGCGCCGTTGGCGTAACCGACATACGGCAAAGACGACCAAAACGCGTTTGCCGGGGTAGCCGGAAAAGCCACCGTATCAATTGCCGGGTTGCTTTTGCTGCGGTCAACAATACTGGCCAGTTCTTTCACATTGGGCAGACGCCAGGCCACGCTGGTGCTTGTGGCTTGCGCGCCGGCACGAGTGAGAGCGGCCTCATGTGTGAAATTGCTGGCCGTGCCAGTGCAGGTGCCGCCCGTGGCGGCCATGCCCTCGGCACAGCGCCGCCAGACCAGGCCGGTTCTGCCATCGGTGACCTCGGTGCCGTCTGCCGAGACGGTAAAGGGCGCGTCGGCCCAGGCGAACGAGGCTACAGGCAACAGGAGGCAGGCAAGCAGGTGTTTTGTTTTCATGAGGATGTCTTTCAAGCAATGCGATAAAGAAAAATTCAAGATTCAGGAGAGAGGTGGGGAACGAACCAGCGGGTGATTTCACGGCGGCGGGTGCCGTGGCGCAGCCAGCCGGTTTGCACGGCACGTGCACGCTCTGGCCTTACTGTTGCGGTGGTGGGTGGCGTTGCGGGTTGCAGTGGCGCTAACTCAACTAACTGGTAGCCTTTTTGAATATGGCACAGCGCAGCAGGCCACTGGGTTTGCAGTGCGGCCGCTTGGGCAGCATAGGCTTCACCTTGCAGCACCCAGCGCGCGTGCAGATCTCCTGCTGGCGACAGGGCAAACAAGGCTTTAAGCCACGAAAAGCGATCAAACAGCGCACGACGCAGCCGCACACTGTTGGCGTGCGCAAAGTGGCCCCAATAGCTGCCCAGCATGGCTTGCAACTGCGCCCGTGCATCGGGTAGCGCTTGTATGGCAAACCCCTTCTCTGTGGTTTGGACATGCTGCGCGGCCCAGGCGCTGAGCTTGGCTTTGCAATGCGTCAACACGCGCGGGCGCACACGGCGGTGATCCACAAACACGCGGTAGCCTAAAAAATCGATGCCTTGGCACAAGGGCTCCAGCCGACTGCCTTCTTTGAGCTTGAGCCGCAAGCTGTCGATTAAAAACTGTTCGATCTGCACTTGCCACTGGCGCAATTGGTCACGGTCTTTGGCCAGCAGCACAAAGTCATCCACATAACGCAGGTAGTGTCGGCACTTGAGCGTGTGCTTGACAAATTGATCCAGGGCGTTCAAGTACACGTTGGCAAAAAACTGGTTGGTCAAGTTGCCCACGGGCAAGCCGCAACCGGGCCGTGCATTGGCCAGGCGTTTGTGCGCAGGCAAGCGCGCAGCAGCCAGCCGGTCCACCGCCGTATGGCTGCCTTTGCCTGTAAGGATGCCAGGTTTTAGGAAACAGGTTACAGGTGGGAGGTTGACCGCTAGTGGCGCGAACTGAGCTGACTTTTCGCTTTGATTAGGCCGCCAAGCATGGCTTGGATTTCGCTGGCTTCTTGTGCCCAAAGCTTGCCCTGCTCCCTGTCTATGTAGCCAATCTCCATGCCGATATAGATTTGTGTTTCCAACTCGGCTGCCGACCCTTTCGCATAGCGCAAAAACTGCACTAGTTCTTTTCCCATGCCTCGGCCATAACCTTCGGCAATATTGCTGGGAATGGACAGGCCAGAACGCGTAATTTGATCCCGAAACCCATAGTCTTTCAATCCGACAAGCGCTTTGTAAAGGTTGGCGCTCAGTCGCGCTGATCGTTGCCAAACAGCAAGTTCTTTGAACAACACGTGCATCCCAATGTAATGAAACAACCATCATAGATGCACAGCTCTACCCGCTGATCCCCTGACCACCTGAAGCCAGCTTTCTGTAACCTGACCTCCTGTAACTTGGCGCGCCGCTGTTTCAAAGCCTGCAAAGCTGGGGGTGCCCTTGGCACCGTGGGTAAAAGCACCCACCTCCATGGCCAGTTGCAGGCTGATTTTGTAATTGTCCACCAGCCACACCAGCGCGCCCACGTGTTCGGGCTGGCGAGCGGGCTCGTACACCGCACGGTGTACGCCGCGCATCACCTGCATGGCTTGCTGGCGCAGATCGGTGCCCACCGTGTATTTGTGGTAGCGCGCAAAGCGCTGCACCTCGCCCTCGGTATGCACCAGCAGGCGACGGCAATCGCGGTAAATTGGCGGCAATGGCATGCCCATGATCAGGCCCAAAAACCAATCACTGACCGGCACGCACCAACCGCACCGGCAAGGAGCCGTCGCGGCTGTAGTCGTTGACGCTGCCATAGCTGAAATCGACGACCCACGCGTAGTAGGCGATACCGACATAAGGCGAAGACGACCAAAACGCATCGCCGACCGTGTTGGGAAACCAAGCCGCATCTATCGTCGGGCCGGGGTAGGCCACGCCATAGTCCACCAGACTCTCCAGCTCTTTGGCGGTGGGCAAGCGCCAATCTGCTGCACCGCACAGGGTGGCCGTGTTGACGGCGTTTTTAAAGCCCACGCTGTTGGTGGCGGCGTCAATTTGCGCCTGGATGGGGGTGGGGTTGGTGCCTGTGGCCCACTGGTCTGATGCCGTGCTGTCCACATTGGTATAGGTCTTGGCCTTGTCGCGCAGGCCGCCGTCGTTGGTTTTGACTTCCCAGATCAGGCCGGTAAGGTTGTCTTTGACACATGCCCAGCTGGTGGCGCTGGCGGCCAGGGTTTGGCCGGTGGCGCTGATTTTGGTGTAAGTGAAGCCGAGCTTGCCGTCCGCAGCGCTGTTGGTGGCGGGGGTGGCGTCGCGGCCCGCCATGCCGTCTTGTGCGGGGTTGAGGGCAATGGCGGCGGCGCTGGTGCAGCTGAGCAGCACGTTGCTGCCGGCCTGGTAGCACTGGCTGGCGGTGATGCCGGTGTCGTTCAACAGGCCGCCGTTGATGAGTTGGGCCAGCAAGGCGTCCAGGCTCAGGCCGTTGGCAGCCAGGCGCAGGGCGAGTTGGTCGAGCAAGTGGTCATGGGCATCGGGGCTGGCGGCCACAAAGACGGTGGTGGCGGGTGCGGCCAGGGCGTTGAGCGTGGTGGTGGCCGCGGCGTCTAGCCCGAGCGTCAAGAGTCTGGCTTTGACTTGGGCCCAAGCGGTGGCTGCGGCGGTGGAGGTGTAGACCCCTGGGGCGCTGTGGCTGGCCAGCCAGGCGGCGACCCCATCGGTGCGGCTGGTGTTGGCCCCTGTGATGGCCCATTGCAGGGTGGTGAGCGGAGTGAGGTTGGCGGTGCCCGCTTGCAGCACCAGGGTTTGCAGGCTGAGTGCGGTGGCAGGGGCCACGGTTTGCGCTTGCAACACGCAGGGGAAGGTGGCGTCTGCGGGCAAGCTCAGGGTGTAGGCCTCTTGAGAAGTGCTGGTGACTTGGGCGCTGCCGTTGACGCACTGGGCGCTGATGTTGGCCGCCGCCAAGGGCTGGCCAGTGGCGGCCACGCCGGAGATGACGACGGTGCTGGGGGCTGCGGGGGGAGCGGTAGTGCTTACGGTTGTCGTACCGCCGCCGCAGGCACTAAGCGCTGCTAGGACGCAGCAGCCAGCAGCCAGCTGCCAGCTGCCAGCTGCCAGCTGCCAAAAATTGTTGAGCCTAGCCCTGCAAAGTTCCGCATCTTCACTCCCTTTTTTACAAATTATTGCCGGGCGACTCTATCACGGGCTTGGGGCAGCCACCCTGAGCCAACACTGAGCCGACCACGGCAAGGGTGCTCAACTCGTAGGCAGCAAGCTGTCCAGCGGCCAACGCGGCTTGACTTCGAAGCTGTAGGCCTTGGTGGCGTCTTGCACGCCCGACTGTAGGCGCATGGCAGCCGCCATGGCGATCATGGCGCCGTTGTCGGTGCACAAATGCAGTTCCGGGTAATGCACGCGCACACCCTGAGCGGCACACAGCGTGTTGAGTTGTTGGCGCAAAAGCTTGTTGGCCCCGACGCCGCCCGCCACCACCATGCGCTTGAGGCCCGAAAGCTTCAGCGCGGTGAGGGATTTTTTCACCAGCACTTCCACGATGGCCGCCTGGGTGGACGCGGCCAGGTCCGCCCGCAACTGAACAGGCCAAGCTTCGACAGGCTCAGCCTGAACGGCGGCTATTTTTTTGACTTGTGTCAAAACGGCCGTCTTCAATCCCGCAAAAGAGAAATCCAGATTCCCGCTGTGCAGCAGCGGGCGCGGCAGCTTGAAGGCCACACCATCGCCCTGCTCGGCCAGTTTGGACAGCGCCGCGCCGCCGGGGTAATCAATGCCCAAGAGCTTGGCCGATTTGTCAAAAGCCTCACCCGCCGCGTCGTCAATCGTCTCACCCAGAATCTCGTAGCGCCCCACGCCTTCCACCCGCATCAGTTGGGTATGACCACCCGACACCAGCAGCGCCACAAAGGGAAATTGCGGTGGGTCTGCGCTCAAAAATGGGGACAGCAAATGCCCCTCCAAATGGTGCACGCCCAGCACCGGTTTGCCCAGGGCCGCGCCCAGAGCGCAGGCCACACCCGCGCCCACCAGCAGCGCGCCCGCCAGACCGGGGCCACGGGTGAAGGCCACCACGTCAATCTCAGTCAGCGCTCGCCCGGAGTCAGTCAACACTTTTTGGGCTAGAGGCAGCACCCGGCGGATGTGGTCGCGGCTGGCCAGCTCTGGCACCACCCCGCCATAGGCCTGGTGCATTTCAATCTGGCTGTACAGCGCGTCGGCCAGGAGCGTGGGCACTTCGTCACTACCCGATGGCACCTGAACCAGGGCGACACCGGTTTCGTCACAAGACGACTCAATCCCCAACACCAACAAGTTTTTCAACATAGGGGCGAGTTTAGGTGAAGCCCGTCTGGTCGGCTTTTAATCCTTCGTCAGTTGGCCCGATTTTTGCGTTACCCCATGCATGGACAAAGCTTTACGCATCGTGGTCATCGCTCCTGACATGGCCTTGACCGACCCCAACGACGATCACGCCCTGAAGCAGGCCGAGCGTTCGCGCAGCCTGCGCATCGGCTTGCTGGAGAACGGCTTTAACCTGATGGCAGTCCTGCCTCCCGACGTCTTTTTGGCCGAGCGTCTGAACCAACTCCAACCCGACATGGTGATTGTGGACGCCGAAAGTGAGGCCCGCGACGCGCTGGAGCATGTCGTCAGCGCCACCCGCGACGCACGCCGACCGATCGTGATGTTTACCAACGACAGCGACACCTCGCACGTCAAGGACGCGGTTGCCGCTGGCGTGACCGCCTACATCGTGGCCGGCCTCTCCACTGACCGCATCCGCCCGATTCTGGACGTGGCCATGGCGCGCTTCCAGCACGAACAGGCCTTGCGCCAGGAACTGGCCGACACCAAAACCGAGCTCAGCGAGCGCAGCGCCGAGCTGCAAGACCGCAAGGTGATTGACCGCGCCAAAGGCCTGCTGATGCAGCGCCAAAACCTGACCGAACAGGCCGCCTACGACAAGCTGCGCAAAACCGCCATGGACAAGGGCCTCAAAGTGGTCGAGGTCGCGCAGCGCATGCTCGACGTCGCTGAGCTGCTCACCTGAGATTGGTGCAGCGCACAAAACTGGTGCCAAACTGGTTTTACTGCCAGTAATTTATAGAAGAATCAGCCTGCAGCCCTTTGTTTATATGCGTAAAAAGCTTCGTATTTCATAGCAAGTCAGGCGCATAAATTTCTGGCACGGGCCTTGCATAAGTACTCACAAGACCACAGAAGGTCACTCGGCCACCCCCTTCAACGGCGAAGGGAATGGTCACCCCAGGACAAAGGCGTCCCCACGGGTTTGCTGCGCGTCGCATGACGCCCGCAAGCCCAGTGTGGACGCCTTTTTGCTTTTTGTTTTTTATAACTTTTCATAGGAGCTCGTCATGACTGACCTTCTCGCCACCCCGCTCAGCCGCCGCGCTGTTCTGCAAACCGCCGCCGTCGGGTCCATCGCCATCAACCCGGCTTTGCGCGCCGCCGTTTACGCTGCGGGCTCGGACGCCCCAGAGAAAAAGGAAGTCAAGATCGGCTTCATCCCCCTGACCGACTGCGCCAGCGTGGTGATGGCCTCGGTGCTGGGCATCGACCAGAAATACGGCGTCAAGATCATCCCCACCAAGGAGGCTAGCTGGGCCGGTGTGCGCGACAAGCTGGTCAATGGCGAGCTGGACTTTGCCCACGCGCTGTACGGCCTGATCTACGGCGTGCACTTGGGCATCAGCGGCCCTAAGAAAGACATGGCCGTGCTGATGACACTCAACCAAAACGGTCAGGCCATCACACTGAGCAAAAAGATCGCCGACAAGGGCGCGGTGGACGGCGCGGGCCTGGCCAAACTGATGGCCACAGAGAAACGCGCCCCGGGTCAGGAGTTCACCTTCGCCCACACCTTCCCCACCGGCACGCACGCCATGTGGCTGTATTACTGGATGGCCGCCCACGGCATCAACCCTCTGAAAGACGCCAAGGTCATCACCGTGCCGCCGCCGCAGATGGTGGCCAACATGCGGGTGGGCAATATGGACGGCTATTGCGTGGGTGAGCCCTGGGGGCATCGCGCCATCATCGACGGCATCGGCGTCACCGCCACCACCACGCAAGACATCTGGAAAGACCACCCCGAAAAGGTGCTGGGCACCACCGCCGAGTTCGTCAGCAAATACCCCAACACGGCGCGTGCCGTGACAGCCGCCATTCTGGAAGCAGGCAAGTGGATTGACGCCGGTCTACAAAACAAGATGAAGATGGCTGAGACCATCGCCGACAAGAGCTACGTCAACACCAGCGTGGACGCCATCAATCAGCGCATCCTGGGCCGCTACCAAAACGGCATGGGCAAGACTTGGGACGACCCCAACCACATGAAGTTCTACAACGATGGTGCGGTGAACTTCCCCCACCTGAGCGACGGCATGTGGTTTCTGACGCAGCACAAGCGCTGGGGCTTGCTCAAGGAGCACCCGGATTACCTGAAGGTGGCCCAGCAGATCAACCAGATCGATCTCTACAAACAGGCCGCCACCGCCAGCAAGACCCCCATACCCAAGGACCTGCTGCGCAGCAGCAAATTCATGGACGGCGTGGTTTGGGACGGCAAAGACCCGAAGAAGTATGCCGACAGCTTCACGGTCAAGGCCTGATCACTGCTTCAACGTCTAGGAGAAAACACATGTCCAGTGCCGTACTACAGCTGCCGTTGAAGGGAGACCTCCCTTCAACCAGCACAACATACGCTACCCATTCAATAGCTGCTCACGCAATACCTATAAGGGATTCAATGCCAAAAGATCCTGAAACAGTGAATATTCCAGCCCCGACCCGTCCAAGCTACGACTGGCGCGGCAAGTCCCGTGACTTGGGGCTGGCCGTGCTGCCCCCGTTCCTGGGCCTGGTCCTGCTGGTCGGCGCATGGGCCCTGGTATCGGCTTTGACGGCGGGTCGCATCCCCACCCCACTGGACACCTGGACGCAGGCCGTCACCCTGTTCAGCGACCCGTTCTACCGCAAAGGCCCGAACGACCAGGGCGTGGGCTGGAACGTGCTGATGTCGCTGGAGCGCGTGGCAGTGGGTTTCGGCCTGGCCGCGCTGGTGGGCATCCCGGCGGGCTTTGCCATCGGTCGCTTCAACTTCCTGTCGCGCATGTTCAACCCGCT
>JAYVPU010000216.1:0-19002 GCA_043757205.1 Comamonadaceae bacterium
AGGCGTTGATTCAATTGGGGATTTCTAATGGTATCCATTAGAAATCCACCCAGTCGGCTCAGGGCTGGGTGCCACTCATGATCCCACCGTCGGGGCTAACGGACAATCTCGGATGATTGATTGATACGGCTCATGTAAGCCAAGGATTTACGAACGCTACGCCTGTATCTACAAAGTCCGACACGTTGCGTGTCACCACCGTAAAACTGTGCTCAATCGCCGTAGCAGCGATCATTGCGTCACGCTCAGAGCGTGGATCCGGTACATGCAGTGAAGCGCAAACCGGTGCGGTGCTCTCGGTGAATGGCAGTATTCGGCCAGCGAACGCCACACGCACCCCCGCAAGCCAAGTACGCAGCGCACTACCCTGCGCAGGCATACGGCGCTCCAGCGCCTGTATGCCTATTTCCAACTCAAGGATGGTGATGGCGGACAGGAAAAGCTTGCTGCTAGGTTGCCCTGCGGCCCAGACCCTCACCTCGGCAGATTGATGAGGCTTGCCATGGCGAAGCTCGGAAATGACGTTGGTATCCAGAACGAACATTGAGAGCCCTCAGTCAAACGATACGTCACGAATCTGGAGATTGAGACGGGGTGGGTCGAAATCGATGTCGTCCCCACCAGGGATCCCATCCATGACGTCGAGGAGCGAGCTCTCGCTTTGACCAACGATGCGGTAATAGTCATCAATTTTTAGCAACGCAAATGCAGGACAGCCACGGTCGGTAATAAACACAGGTCCATCCACAGCCGCGCGCTTGGCAGCTGACACATCGCGAGTGAAGTCGCGGCTAGAAAACGTATGGATAGTCATGCCAACCTCGTAAAACGAACCAATGTTTGTATGTTATGACAAACATTCCGAATTGTCAATTTGACAATCTATTGGACCAATACAATGATCGAGTTCAAGCTCGGTGAGTTGATTGAAAAGCCAACTCCTTGAGGTGCGACGTGTTGATCTCGTCAGAAACCTCGTCACAAAGCAAAACGCCAACTCGAAAGTTGGCGTTTTCTTACGGGGAAAGCCCCGTATCTATTGGTTGCGCGAGAAGGATTTGAACCTCCGACCTTTGGGTTATGAGCCCAACGAGCTACCAGGCTGCTCCATCGCGCGGTAAGAGTTTAATTATACCTTAATTTGCCGTCTCTGCGGGCGCATCGGCTTCAGAAGTGACAGGGCGATCCACCAATTCAACCAAAGCCATAGGCGCATTGTCGCCCACGCGGAAACCCATTTTCAGAATGCGGGTGTAACCACCGGGACGTGCGTTGAAACGTGGGCCCAGGTCGTTGAACAACTTGATCACGCTGTCGCGGTCACGCAGGCGGTCAAAGGCCAAGCGGCGATTAGCGACGGTGGCTTCTTTGGCCAAAGTGATCATGGGCTCGACAACGCGACGCAGTTCTTTGGCTTTAGGCAGCGTGGTTTTGATGACTTCATGCTCGATCAGCGAGTTCATCATGTTGCGCAACATAGCTAAGCGGTGCGAGCTGGTGCGATTGAGTTTACGTAGTCCGTGTCCGTGGCGCATGGTGATTTCCTTAATTTATAAAACAAGCAGCCGTATCAGGTACTGCCCGTGGCGCTCAGCCCTTGATCCCACTTAGATTTGAGGCTGATGAAATTTAACGTTTTTCCAACGTGGCTGGTGGCCAGCTTTCGAGCTTCATGCCCAAAGTTAAACCACGGGAAGCCAAAACTTCCTTGATCTCGTTGAGCGACTTGCGACCCAGGTTAGGGGTTTTGAGCAGCTCGTTTTCGGTGCGCTGGATCAGATCACCGATGTAGTAGATGTTTTCGGCTTTGAGGCAGTTGGCGGAACGAACCGTCAACTCCAACTCATCGACCGGGCGCAGCAAGATCGGATCGAACTGGCTGCTACCACGGCTGGCTGGGGCTTCAAATGCGGCCAACTCACTGCCTTCAAGCTGTGCGAACACGGCCAGTTGTTCAACCAAGATTTTGGCCGAGGCGCGAACTGCATCTTCAGCGCTGATGGCGCCGTTGGTCTCAATCTCAACCAGGAGCTTGTCCAGATCGGTGCGCTGCTCAACTCGTGCACTTTCAACGGTGTAGCTGACACGCTTGACCGGGGAGAAAGAAGCGTCGAGCACAATGCGACCAATTGACTTGCTCGGCTCATCGCCATAGCGGCGCATGGAACCCGGCACATAGCCACGACCTTTTTCAACCTTGATTTGCATGTCAAGCTTGCCACCTGTGGACAGATTAGCGATGACGTGATCAGGGTTGATGATGTCCACATCATGGGGCGTTTGGATGTCAGCGGCAGTGATCACGCCTTCGCCATCTTTACGCAGGCTCAAGGTCACTTCATCGCGGTTGTGAAGCTTGAAAACGACACCTTTGAGATTCAGCAAAATGTTAACGACGTCTTCTTGCACGCCATCAATGGATGAGTACTCGTGCAAGACACCCGCAATCGTCACTTCGGTTGCGGCATATCCAGGCATGGAGGACAACAAAACACGACGCAAGGCATTGCCCAGCGTGTGGCCATAGCCACGCTCAAAAGGCTCTAGCGCCACTTTGGCCCGATTCAGACCAAGTTGTTCTACGGTGATTGCTTTGGGTTTAAGCAGACTGGTTTGCATGCAGACTTCCTGTCAATACCCCCGGTTCGTTACACCGGTAAGGCTGGTGAAGCACCTTTGCCGCGGGAAACGCGGCAAAGGGACGAGAAATGATTACCGATTAACGTGAGTACAACTCAACAATCAACGACTCATTGATGTCAGCGGCGAATTCGTCGCGGTCTGGTACTTTCTTGAAGGTGCCTTCAGCTTTGTCGAGATTGACCTCAACCCAGGCAGGCATGCCCACTTGCTGAGCCAGTTGCAAGGCTTCAACAATGCGGTTCTGTTTCTTCGATTTCTCGCGAACCGATACCACGTCACCCACCTTAACCAGGTAAGAAGGGATGTTGACCGACTGCCCGTTCACGGTCATCGCTTTATGCGACACCAACTGACGCGCTTCAGCGCGTGTAGAGCCAAATCCCATGCGGTACACGACGTTGTCCAAGCGGGACTCCAACAGGAACAACAGGTTCGCGCCGGTATTGCCTTTGCGACGATCTGCTTCTTCGAAGTAGCGGCGGAACTGACGCTCCAAAATACCGTACATGCGCTTAACCTTCTGCTTTTCCCGCAGTTGCAGGCCAAAGTCAGACGTACGCTGACCGGATGTGCGGCCATGCTGGCCGGGCTTGGAATCAAATTTGGCCTTGTCACCGATAGCGCGGCGTGCGCTTTTCAGGAACAGGTCCGTGCCTTCACGGCGGGAGAGTTTGGCCTTGGGGCCGAGATAGCGTGCCACGTGAACTTCCTTTACTTATCATCTGCCGCAAATGAATTGCGGGAGCCACCTGAGCAATCAGGTGGCGGTGGGCTTACAACTTAAAGCTACAAAATGTAGCCAACGATCAGATACGACGACGCTTTTGGGGGCGGCAGCCATTATGAGGCATGGGGGTCACGTCGGAAATCAGATTGATACGGATTCCGAGTGCAGCCAAGGCGCGAACCGAAGATTCACGACCAGGACCTGGGCCCTTGATTTCAACATCAAGGTTTTTGATGCCTTGTTCAACAGCCGCACGACCAGCAACTTCGGAGGCAACCTGGGCTGCAAACGGTGTTGATTTACGTGAGCCTTTGAAACCCTGACCACCTGACGACGCCCATGACAAAGCATTGCCTTGGCGGTCGGTGATGGTGATGATGGTGTTGTTAAACGACGCGTGCACGTGTGCAACGCCGTCTGCAACGTTCTTGCGAACTTTTTTGCGCACTCGTTGCGCGGCATTATTGGCGGGAGATTTAGCCATGGTGTTCCTTCAATGCCGGTTATTTTTTCAGTGACTGAGCGGCTTTACGCGGCCCTTTACGGGTACGCGCATTAGTGCGCGTACGCTGACCGCGCATGGGCAAGCCACGGCGATGACGGAATCCGCGGTAGCAACCAATGTCCATCAAACGCTTGATGTTCATGGTTGTCTCACGACGCAAATCACCCTCAATGGTGAGTTCAGCGATGTGGTCGCGAATTTTTTCCAGATCGCCGTCCGTCAGGTCTTTGATCTTTTTGGAATACGCGATGTCACAGGATTCGCAGATTTTGCGAGCCCGTGTGCGCCCAATGCCAAAAATAGCGGTTAAGCCAATCTCAGCGTGCTTGTGCGGCGGAATATTGATGCCAGCGATACGTGCCATTTTCGTCCTCTAAAACTCTTGCGATCAACCTTGGCGCTGCTTATGACGTGGATCTGTACAGATCACACGCACAATGCCCTTGCGGCGGATAATTTTGCAGTTACGGCAAATTTTCTTTACCGAAGCAGAAACTCTCATTTCACTCTCCTAAAACTTCTAAGGTTTTGTTGAACCAAGGTCTCATACAAAACCTCGAACCATATTTCTAACTAAAAACTATGTTGCTTTGAAGTTCGCTTTTTTCAGGAGCGAATCATACTGTTGCGACATCAAGTAATTTTGCACTTGGGCCATGAAATCCATGGTCACCACCACAATGATCAACAGCGAGGTGCCGCCGAAGTAAAAGGGCACGTTGTACTTCAAGACCAAGAACTCAGGCAACAAACACACGAAAGTGATGTAAATGGCACCGGCCATGGTCAAACGAAGCAAAATTTTGTCAATGTGTCGAGCGGTTTGGTCACCAGGACGGATCCCGGGAATAAAAGCACCACTCTTTTTTAAGTTGTCTGCAGTTTCACGGCTGTTGAAAACCAACGCGGTATAGAAGAAACAGAAAAACACAATCGCCGAAGCATACAGCATCACGTAGATGGGTTGACCGGGGGTCAAGCTGCCTGCAATGTCTTTGAGCCACAGCATGGATTCACCGCTGCTGAACCAGCTCACCACGGTTGCAGGCAAAAGAATGATGGATGAAGCGAAGATCGGAGGAATGACACCGGCCATGTTTAGCTTCAATGGAAGGTGTGATGACTGCCCACCATACACCTTGTTGCCCACCTGACGCCTGGCGTAGTTCACCAAAATTTTGCGCTGGCCACGCTCAACAAACACAACGAAGTAGGTCACCAAGGCAACCAACACCACAATGAACAGGGCCACGATGATGCTCATGGCACCGGTGCGCACCAGCTCAAGCAAGCCGCCAATGGCATTGGGCAAACCTGCGGCGATACCGCCAAAAATAATGATCGAGATACCATTGCCCAGACCGCGCTCGGTGATCTGCTCACCCAACCACATCAGGAACATCGTGCCTGCGGTCAAGGTGCAGACCGCTGTCATCCGAAAACCAATACCAGGGGCAATCACCAAGCCCGCCGAGCTTTCCAGCGCCATGGCAATACCCAGGGACTGGAACAGGGCCAAGCCCAAGGTGCCGTAGCGGGTGTACTGCGTGATCTTGCGACGTCCGGCCTCGCCCTCTTTTTTGAGCTGCTCAAAAGCAGGCAAGACATAGGTCATCAACTGCATGATGATCGAGGCCGAGATGTAGGGCATGATGCCCAAGGCAAAAATCGTGAAGCGCGACAATGCGCCTCCTGAGAACATGTTGAACAAGCTCAGAATGCCACCCTGCTGGCCTTTGAACAATTCCTGCAATTGATCGGGGTTGATGCCGGGCACAGGAATGTGCGCACCCACCCGATACACCACCAGGGCAAGCAGCAAAAAGACGAGTCGACGACGCAGGTCGCCGAACTTGCCTGTTTTTGCTATTTGAGCTGCGTTAGTTGCCACGAGAATTGTTCCTCAAGCCGAATCAGGACAGGCTGCCGCCAGCGGCTTCGATGGCAGCTTTAGCTGCAGCCGTTGCACCGATACCGGTCAACTTCACTGACTTGGTGAGTTCACCCGTCTTGATGATCTTGACCACTTTGGCCAATTGACCGACCAAGCCAGCTTGCTTGAGTGTCAACAGATCAACCGTCTCAGCACCCAGGGCTTCCAGAGCCGTCAGTGTCACTTCGGCATTGAACTTGAGCAGGTGCGACTTGAAGCCGCGCTTGGGCAAGCGGCGTTGCATAGGCATTTGACCGCCTTCAAAGCCGACCTTGTGGTAGCCACCCGAACGTGACTTTTGGCCTTTGTGACCGCGACCAGCGGTCTTACCCAGACCTGAGCCGATACCGCGACCGACGCGACGCTTGGCGTGTTTTGCACCGTCAGCGTGCTTAATGGTATTGAGTTCCATGATGTTGCCTCTCAGAGCACTTTGATCAGGTAGCTGATCTTGTTGATCATGCCGCGCACTGCGGGCGTGTCTTGCAATTCGCTGGTGCTGTTGAGCTTGCGCAGACCCAGACCGCGAACGGTGTCTCGGTGAGCTTGCTTGCAGCCGATAGGGCTGCGAACCAGTTGAAGTTTGACTGTTTGTTGCGTTGTCATTTTTGAAGTCTCCGATTAAGCGAAGATCTCTTCAATCGTCTTGCCACGCTTTGCAGCCACTTCCGACGGTGTGGTCGAATGCGAGAGAGCGTCGAGTGTGGCGCGAACCATGTTGTAGGGATTGGATGAACCATGGCTCTTGGCCACGATGTCGGTAATGCCGATGACTTCAAAGACAGCGCGCATAGGACCGCCAGCAATGATGCCAGTACCCTTGGGTGCTGGGGTCATCATCACAGAAGCCGCGCCGTGCTGACCCGTCACCCTGTGGTGTATGGAGCCATTTTTCAGCGTGATCTTCTTCAGATTACGACGAGCTTCTTCCATTGCTTTTTGCACTGCTGCAGGCACTTCCTTGGATTTGCCCTTGCCCATGCCAACGCGACCATCGCCATCACCCACCACGGTCAGTGCAGCGAAACCGAGAATACGGCCGCCCTTAACCACTTTGGTGACGCGATTGATCGCGATCATTTTTTCGCGCAGACCGTCTTCAGGACCCTCGGCCCCTTTACCCTGCATTTTTGCTTGAACTTTAGCCATCTTTATTTCCGATCTGCTTAGAACTGCAAGCCAGCTTCACGTGCCGCATCGGCGAGCGCTTTAACGCGGCCATGGTACGCAAAACCCGAACGATCAAACGCCACTTTTTCCACACCAGCAGCTTTTGCTTTTTCAGCAATCAGCTTGCCAATGATCTGGGCTGCAGCGGCATTGCCACCCTTACCCGAAGCACCCAACGATTTGCGCACATCGGCCTGGGCCGTAGAAGCGCTGGCAAGAACCTTGCCGCCGTCGCCAGAGATCACGCTGGCATAAATGTGCAAATTGGTACGATTCACCGTCAAGCGGGCCACGCCCTGGGTCGCAATGCGAATTCGGGTTTGGCGTGAGCGACGAAGGCGCTGCTCTTTTTTGGTCAACATCATGCAGCTCCTTATTTCTTCTTGGTCTCTTTGATCGCGACCTTCTCATCCGAATAACGGATGCCCTTGCCTTTGTAGGGCTCAGGAGGACGGACCGCACGAATTTCAGCAGCCACTTGACCCACGCGCTGACGATCAGCACCTTTGATCAAGATCTCAGTGGGCGTTGCCGTGGCCACCGTGATGCCAGCGGGCATATCGATGTTCACCGGGTGGGAGTAACCCACGGTCAGATTCAGCTTGGCACCTTGTGCGGCGGCTTTGTAACCCACACCAATCAAGGTCAGCTTCTTCTCAAAACCCTTGCTCACACCGACCACCATGTTGTTCACCAGCTGACGCATGGTGCCGCTCATGGCATTGGCTTCGCGGGAGTCATTGGCGGGGGCAAAGCTGAGCTTGCCACCTTCACTGACCACCTTGACCAGAGCCGACTGAGCTTGCGACAACACGCCGCCCGCACCTTTGACACTGATCTGATCGTCCTTGACGGACACATCCACCCCAGCGGGGATGGTTACAGGCATTTTTGCTACACGTGACATTTCAGTTTCTCCTCAATGCCGCGCTTAGGCCACGTAGCAAAGAACTTCACCACCGACACCGGTAGCGCGCGCTTTGCGATCCGTCATCACACCTTTAGGCGTGGTGACAATGGCCACACCAAGACCGTTTTGGACTTGGGGGATGGCGTCAAAGCCTTTGTACACACGCAAGCCAGGACGGCTTACGCGCTCGATGCGCTCAATCACAGGACGACCGGCGTAGTACTTCAGGCTAATTTCTAATTGGGCTTTGCCGTCTTCGGTTTTCACCTGGAAGCCGTCAACATAGCCCTCGTCTTTCAACACTTGCGCAATGGCGATCTTCACTTTGGAAGAAGGCACCAACACAGTGGCTTTAGCAACCATCTGTGCATTGCGAATGCGTGTCAACAGGTCGGCGATGGGATCACTCATGCTCATGTCTAATCTCCTGTCGCTTACCAGCTGGCTTTGGTGATGCCGGGAATATCCCCAGCAAAAGCCAGTTCACGGATCTTGGCGCGAGCCAAGCCGAACTGACGGAATGTGCCACGTGGGCGACCGGTGATAGCACAACGGTTGCGCTGACGCGTCGGGTTCGCATTGCGCGGCAACTTTTGCAGGCCCAAGCGGGCTTCTGCACGTTCTTCGTCGCTGCGCTTGAGGTCACTGGCGATTGCCTTGAGTTCCGCGTGTTTTTTCGCGTACTTGGCGACCAGTTTGTCGCGCTTGAGCTCTCGCTCGATTAAAGCTGCTTTAGCCACAAGTCACCTCAGTTCTTGAACGGGAAACGGAAGCCGGTGAGAAGCGCTTTGCACTCTTCGTCAGTCTGGGCCGTTGTCGTGATGCTGATATTGAGGCCGCGCAAGGCATCCACCTTGTCGTACTCAATCTCAGGGAAAATAATCTGCTCTTTAACGCCGATGTTGTAGTTGCCACGGCCATCAAAGGCGCGACCCGAGATACCACGGAAGTCACGAACGCGGGGCAATGCCACGGTCACAAAACGATCCAGGAACTCATACATCTGAACGCCGCGCAGCGTGACCATGCAGCCAATGGCCTGGTCTTCACGGATTTTGAAACCCGCGATAGCTTTCTTGGCCTTGGTCACCACAGGCTTTTGGCCCGCGATTTTGGTCAGGTCGCTTACAGCGTTATCCATCACCTTTTTATCGGCAACAGCCTCGCTCACACCCATGTTCAGGGTGATCTTGCTCAGACGCGGCACTTGCATGGGTGACTTGTAGCCAAACTTGGCTGTCAATTCAGGAACCAGCTTTTCGCGGTAGATTTGTTGAAGACGTGCCATGCTTATGCCACCTTGATTTCTTCGCCGCTGGACTTGTAAACGCGCACGCGCTTACCATCAGCCAACAGCTTGATGCCCACCCGGTCAGCCTTGCCGGTTGCAGCATTGAAAATTGCCACATTGGATTGGTGAATCGGCATGGCCTTTTCAACAATACCGCCCGCAGCGCCCTTGAGAGGATTAGGCTTGGTGTGTTTTTTCACCAAGTTAATGCCTTCAATCAGCACGTGCGAATCATCTTTGCGCAGCGCAATCTTGCCGCGCTTGCCTTTATCGCGCCCTGTGAGCACGATGACATCGTCGCCTTTGCGAATCTTGTTCATGACGCTTCCTTAGAGAACTTCAGGAGCCAGGGACACGATCTTCATGAACTTCTCAGTGCGCAATTCACGCGTGACGGGTCCAAAGATACGGGTGCCGATAGGCTCCAGCTTGGCATTGAGCAGCACTGCTGCATTGCCATCAAATTTCACCAGCGAGCCGTCACTGCGACGAATGCCCTTGGCGGTACGAACAACCACTGCGCTATAGATCTCGCCTTTTTTGACGCGACCACGCGGAGCAGCTTCCTTGATGCTGACTTTGATGACGTCACCCACGCTCGCATAGCGACGCTTGGATCCGCCGAGCACCTTGATGCACAACACGGACTTAGCACCCGTGTTGTCGGCAACTTCTAATCGAGATTCAGTTTGGATCATTACTTTATTTCCCAACTTGCACCAGTTGCTCCTAAGAGCTTCCAGTCAGTCTTGGGCCCGTCTTTTGCAGCATGAACCACTCACGCTGCTTTTGTTGGGCAGAATCTTCACGTATCAAACGCGAAGCTCTCGATTATGCCATGGTTTTAACGGCGCATCAAGAAACTTTATTCGGCAAGCTCAAATAATTGGCTGCCAGGGCGTCGAACCGCTCGATTTGAGGCGCAACAACCGCCTCTTGCGCCAAGATGGTCGCCACCTTGAGCGCCACTTCCCGGGCCAGTGGAGCATCCAAAAACAGCAACCTTGATCGTCTGGCCAGCACATCTTCGACGGTGCGCGCGTACTCATGGCGTACGGCAAAGCGCACCATGGCTGGTGTCAGTCCTGCCGCCAGCTCTGACTCTTTCTCACTACAAGCTTGCACATACTCCGCTTCAGACCCGTAGGAATGTAGGCCTTCTATTTCTCTGATTGAATTTCCCCCGTTCGCCGCCTCACTGCCCAGCAAGCTCAAATGTTCTGTTCCGCCACGAAGCGCCCAAGTCGCATCCAGCAAGCCCTGCTCGAAACAGGTGTCCATCACGTCTTGCGCCATGGCGCGGTAAGTCGTCCACTTGCCCCCGGTCACGCTCAACAGGCCGCTGGGGCTGGCCCAAATTTTGTGATCCCGGCTCAATTTTGAGGTCACACCACTCGCACTGCCCGAATTACCCACGGGCTGCGCCTCTTGCGCCAAGGGGCGCAGCCCCGCCCATGCGCTGCGCACGTCCTGCCGCGTGGGTGCACGGCTTAGGTAGCGCCCCGTCTCGGCCAGAATAAAGTCAACTTCATGTGCCATGGGCTGCGGCTCCAGCGGCAAATCGTCTCGGGGCGTGTCGGTGGTGCCCAAAATCACTTTGCCTAACCAAGGCAGAGCAAACAGCACGCGCCCATCGGCCGTCTTGGGAATCATCAGCGCCGCGTCACCCGGTAAAAATGCTCGATCAACAACCAGATGAATGCCTTGGCTGGGCGTCACCCCAGGCGAACGCGAACCTGTCGCCCCTGTCCGCTCTGGGCTGCTGCGCTCTGAATTGTCCTGCGCGCACAACTCACTCACCCACACTCCGGTGGCATTGATGACGCAACGTGATCGCACGCGGTAGCTTTTTCCCGTCTCGGCATCCGTACACACCAAGCCCGCAACCCGCCCCTGGTCGTACAGCAGCGCACTCACCCGGCAATAGTTCAGCATCAGCGCCCCCTGTGCTGCCGCAGTGCGCGCCAGGGTGATGGCCAGCCGCGCATCGTTGAACTGGCCGTCCCAATACTTCACCCCGCCGTGCAGTCCCTGCGTTTGCACCGTGGGCAGCAAGGCTTGGGTTTCCTCTGGGCTCAAAAGTTCGGTCGCGCCCAAACCAGCAGACCCAGCCAGCGCGTCATACAGTTTGAGCCCCGCACCATAAAACGGTTTGTCCCACCAGCGGTAAGTGGGAATGACAAAGGGCAGGGGCTGGGCGATATGCGGCGCATGGGCCAGCAACAAGGCGCGCTCCTTCAATGACTCGCGCACAAAGGCCAACTGCCCCTGCGCCAGATAACGCACCCCCCCATGCACCAGCTTGGTCGAGCGGGATGAGGTGCCCTTGGCAAAGTCATGCGCCTCCAGCAGCAGCACCCGCAAGCCCCGCGCGGCGGCGTCCAAAGCCACGCCCAAGCCAGTGGCGCCACCACCCACCACCGTGACATCAAAGGTTTGCGGCTCGGCCAGTTGTGCCAGCAAATCGGCGCGCAAAGTCAGCCGAGGAGACGCGGTGAATCCCATGCCGACTTAGCCCTGCGCCCAGTGACGGGAGAGCGCCACCGCCTGCTGCCAACGCGCCCGCTTGGCCTCACGCGCCGCGTCGCTCATGCGCGGCTCAAAGCGACGCTCCACCTGCCATTGCGCACTGATCTCGTCCGCACCCGACCAAAAACCCACGGCCAACCCGGCCAGATAAGCCGCGCCCAGTGCCGTGGTCTCCGTCACAAGAGGCCGCAGCACCGGCACGCCCGTGAAATCGGCCTGCATTTGCATCAATAAGTCATTGCGACACGCGCCACCGTCCACGCGCATTTCACGCAAGGCCAAGCCACTGTCGGCCCGCATGGCATGCAGCACATCGGCCACTTGCAAGGCAATAGCCTCCAGCGCGGCGCGTGCCAGATGGCCGCGCCCCGTGCCCCGCGTCATGCCCACCAGCGTGCCGCGCGCGTAGGCGTCCCAATGCGGCGCGCCCAGGCCGGCAAAAGCGGGCACCAGGTACACGTCCTGCGTATCAGCCACGCTATTGGCCAGCGCCTCCACGTCTTGCGCCGAATCAATGATTTGCAGCCCATCGCGCAGCCACTGAACCGTGGCCCCGCCCATGAACACCGAACCTTCCAGCGCGTAACAAGCTTGCGATCTTAGAAGACGTGTTGAATCGCCCACCCCCGGCCCGGCCCAAGCCACCGTGCCCAGCAGCCTGTGGCGGCTGCGCGGCGCTGTCCGTCCCGTGTTCATCAACATAAAACAGCCCGTGCCATAAGTCGTTTTGGCCATGCCCGGGTGAAAGCAAGCCTGCCCAAACGTGGCCGCTTGCTGGTCGCCCGCCAGGCCGGTGATGGGGATGGCCGCGCCTAACAGCGCTGCATCCGTCACCCCCAGTTCGCCGCTGGACGGCCGCACCTGCGGCAACACGCTGCGCGGCACATTGAAGAGCCGCAACAGCGCATCATCCCAAGCCAGCGTATGGATGTTGAACAGCATCGTGCGCGAGGCATTGCTCGCATCGGTGGCATGCACACGCCCGCCGGTCAGCTTCCAGAGCAACCAACTGTCAATCGTGCCAAACGCCAGCTCTCCGGCATCGGCCCGCTGGCGTGCGCCGGGCACATGGTCCAGCAGCCATTGCAGCTTGGTGGCCGAAAAATAAGCGTCCAGCAACAGGCCGGTTTTTTTCTGAATCAGCGCCTCTTTGCCCTGCGCCCGCAGTTCATCGCAGCGCCCGGCGGTACGGCGGTCCTGCCAGACAATGGCCGGGGCCAGCGGCTCGCCCGTTTTGCGGTCCCACAGCACCGTGGTTTCGCGCTGGTTGGTGATGCCAATCGCGGTCACTTGAGCGGCCACATTGCCTGTATGGATTTGCGCCTTGACCAGCACCTCGCGTGCTACTGCCAACTGCGTTCGCCAGATCTCCTGCGCGTCATGCTCCACCCAACCCGCTTGCGCAAAGGATTGGCGAAACTCCCGCTGCGCCGTGGCCACCACCGCACCGGTGCGGTCAAACAACAGCGCCCGCGAGCTGGTGGTTCCCTGATCAAGCGCCAAGATGTAGTTCATGGCTTGCAAGCCTACCGCAAACTGCGACAATCTTCCTTGAAATTTGTCTCCCCAGAAAAATGCCAACAGCGAGCCACACCATGACCCAAAAAATCGCTTTCATCGGCGGCGGCAATATGGCCAGCGCCATCATCGGCGGCCTCCTCAACACAGGTTTCCTCCCCGCCCAGATCGACGTGGTCGAACCCTTCGCCGACACCCAGCAACGCCTCAAAGCCAGCTTTGGCATCACCGCGCACGCGCGGCCCGGCGTGTTCCTTGAAGACGCCGACCTGGTGGTTTGGGCCGTCAAGCCGCAAGTCTTCAAAGAAGCCGCGCAACCCACGCTCATTCACACCCTGCACGCCTTGCACCTGAGCGTGGCCGCAGGCATCCCCAGCGCCAGCATTGCCCGCTGGCTGGGCACCGAGCGCGTGGTGCGCAGCATGCCCAACACCCCCGCGCTGATTGGCATGGGCATCACCGGCCTGTACCCCCGGCCTGAGGTCAGCGCGCAAGACCGCCTGTTGATCGAGCAGGTGGTGGCCACCATGGGCGAATTCTTCTGGGTGGCTCGCGAAGACCAGCTCGACGCCGTCACCGCCCTGTCTGGCTCAGGCCCCGCCTATGTGTTTTATTTCATGGAGGCCATGATCGAAGCCGGTGTTGACATGGGCCTGAGCCCCGAGCAAGCGCAAAAGCTGGCGGTGGAGACCTTTCGCGGTGCCAGCGCCCTGGCCCATGCCTCCATCGAGCCGCCCGAGGTGCTGCGCCAGCGCGTCACCTCCAAAGGCGGCACCACCTATGCCGCCACCAGCGCCATGGACGCCAGTCAAGTCAAAACGCTGTTCATGCAAGCCATGGTCGCGGCGCAAAACCGGGCACGTGAGATGGGCTTGGAGTTTGGGGGATAAGGAAGTTCAGCCATGCCACAAACCGTCATCCCGCAACTACGCATCACCAACGCCGAACAAAGCCTGCATTTCTATGTCCAAAATCTCGGCTTCAAGCTCGACTGGGAACATCGATTCGAACCCGGTTTTCCTCTTTTTGTTCAGCTCACGCGACAGGGCCAAACGATTTTCTTGACGGAGCACACGGGCGACTGTCAAGTCGGTGGTGCGGTTTACTTTATCGTGCCTGATGCGGCGCAATGCTTGTCGGAGTTTGCGCAACAAGGTGTCACCCCCACCAACCCCTTGGCCAACACGCCCTGGGGCACATCTGAATTTCTTCTGACCGACCCTGACGGCAACCGCTTGCGCTTTGCCTCAGAGCAAACGTGATCAGCGCAGCGACATGCCGCACGCGATGCCAACAAACACCGTGAACCCCAGCCAGTGATTCAATCGAAAGGCCTTAAAGCAACCCTCTCGTGCGCGCTCACGGATCAACTGATAGTGCCAGACCACTTGCCCAAGCGTCAAAGTGATTGCTATCAATAAAATAGCTGTATGTGCTATTGAATAAAGGGCTGCAGTCCAAATTGACAGGTAAATCAGGTAGCTGGACAGCACCGCAGCTACGTCGAAGCGCCCCAGCGTGATGGCCGAGGTTTTCATGCCGATGCGCAGGTCGTCATCGCGGTCCACCATGGCGTACTCGGTGTCGTAGGCCAGCACCCAAAACAGGTTGCCCAGCAGCAGCACCCAGGCCAGCGGTGGCACGCTGGCCTGCACGGCGGTCAAGTTGAACGAATCGCCGCCTCGCACAGCGGCGAAGGCCATCGGGATGCCAAAGCTAAAGGCCACGCCCAGCACCGCCTGCGGCATAGCGAAAAAACGCTTGGCAAAGGGGTAGGCGATGGCCACCGCCAGCGCGGCAAACGACCAGACCACGGCCACCGCGTTGGTCGTCAACACCAAGCCAAAGGCCAACAAGGCCAGCACTGCCCCCAGACTCAATGCTTCACGCACCGACACTGCGCCGGTGGTCACGGGACGCTGCGCCGTGCGTTTCACATGGCGATCAAAGTCGCGGTCGGCCACATCATTGAGGCAGCAACCCGCGCTGCGCATCAGGATCGTCCCCAGCACAAATACCGCCAGCAAGTGCCAGCCCGGGAAGCCCTCCGCCGCCACCCACAGCCCGCTCAAAGACGGCCACAGCAGCAGCAACCAGCCGGCAGGGCGGCTCCAGCGGATCAGGTCAAGGTAGAGAGATAAACGAGCCATTGAAGCGATTGGGAACAGATCTGGTGAGTTTCAGGATAAGCGCTTAACCCCCGGCAACTCACACGCGTAAATGGCATTGCGTAGCTGCGCAATCGCCGCATAGCGGGTGAAGCTGCGGCGCCACACCAGCACTACGCGGCGCGTGGGTGGGTCGCCCGCGAACGGCAGGTACTTGATGAGGCCATCACTCGCGCGCTTACCCTTTTCAGACAAAGCCGACTTCGGAATACTCATTCGCGGTACCACCGTCACACCCATGCCAGCCGCCACCATGTGCGTAATGGTCTCCAGCGACGAACCTTCAAAACTCTTGCGGATACCTTCGGCGTTGCTTGAAAAACGAGCGAACTCGGGGCACACCTCCAGCACGTGATCACGGAAACAGTGGCCGGTTCCCAGCAAGAGCATGGTTTCCTGTTTGAGCGCATCAGTACTGATCGTATCGTGCTGCGCAAGCGGATGATGAACCGGTACCGCCGCGTAAAACGGCTCGTCATACAAAGGAGCGGTGGCCAGGCCAGCGTCGGGGAAGGGTTCGGCCAAGATAGCGCAATCAATCTCGCCCATGCGCAGCATCTCCAGCAATTTGACGGTGAAGTTCTCCTGCAACATCAAAGGCATTTGTGGCGTATGCGTGATCATCTGGCGCACCAAATCGGGCAGCAGGTAGGGGCCGATGGTGTAGATCACGCCCAGCGTGAGCGGCCCGGCCAGCGGGTCTTTGCCACGCTTGGCGATTTCCTTGATCTGACCAGCCTGCTCCAGCACCGCCTGGGCCTGGCGCACGATGTCGTCGCCCAGCAACGTGACCGTCACCTCATTGGCGCTGCGCTCAAAGAGCTTGACGTCCAGCTCCTCCTCCAACTTTTTGACCGCCACCGACAAGGTGGGTTGCGAGACAAAGCAGGCGTCTGCCGCCTTGCCGAAGTGTTTCTCTCGGGCCACAGCAACGATGTATTTGAGTTCGGTCAGCGTCATGGCGTGATTGTCTCAGGCTGCGCCCCTCCACGGGAGACCGGGGCGTGATCACGGTGCCGTGACCCGCAGTTGCAGCCAGCGCCGGGGCTGGTCTATGGCCTCGCTACCATAGACACCACCTACACCACTGGTCGCGCCCTTGCCCGTGACGGCCAACGTCACCCATTGACCCAAGGGGGCGCTGAGCGTTGTGCGCACCAGGTTGTGCGACTGCGCAGGCAGCTCTAGGCCAGTGCGGGCGTCCACTTGTGACGATTGAACTTCAACGTCGATGACCACGTCCTTCTTGCCACCCGGCCAGCGTGGCAGCACCGTCAAACGCTGGCCCGCGTGCAGCCACGTCAGCTGGTTGACCACGCCGCCGTTGCGTTGATTGGGGCTGAGGGCAGAGTCTGCCGAGCCCGAATGCGCAGCAGGCAAAGCCAGTACCGCCTGCACCCATTGCATCGGCAGCGTCTGCCCCACGCTCAGGCTGGCTTGGCTGCCGTTGCGCACCAGAATTTGCTGCGACTCAAAGAGCGGGCACGTCTGGGTGCTGAGCACCACTGAGCCGCTGGTCTCCTCCACCTGGCGCAGCGCCACCTGCAAGTCGCGCTGCGGCAACTGCGCCAGCGCAGGCAGGATGGGCAAAACGCAGATGGAGAGCAAAACGGCCAGGGCACGGTGTTTCATGGTTTAAATCACTCAGGCAAATCAGTTGATCGACTGGCTCTGAGAATCACGCGCCAGTCGCATGCCACAATTTACACAATCCCTCTACTTGAAAGCCCCTCGTGAGCCTGCTGTTTTCCCCCTATCTTTTGCCCTCGCCCAAGGGCGGCCTGACGCTGCCCAACCGCATTGTGATCGCGCCCATGTGCCAGTACTCGGCGCGCCACGGCGAGGCCACCGACTGGCATCTGGCGCACTGGAGCAGCCTGCTCAACAGCGGCGCGGGCCTGCTGACGATTGAGGCCACCGCCATCAGCGCCGAGGGCCGCATCACGCCCGACTGTCTGGGCCTGTGGGACGAACGCACCGAACACGCGCTGGGCGACACGCTGGTGCGGGCGCGGGCCATTGCTCCGGCCATGCCAGTGTGCATCCAACTCTCGCACGCCGGGCGCAAGGCCTCCAGCGCCACGCCCTGGCACGGTGGGCAGCTACTGGCCTTGGACGCAGGCGGCTGGCCCACGCTGGCCCCCTCAGACGTGCCGCAATTGCCCACGGAACGCCCGCCCGCTGCGCTGACGCTGGCGCAAATGGCGCAGGTGAAGAACGACTTCGTGCTGGCCGCCCAACGAGCCCAGCGCATCGGCATTGACGCCATCGAGCTGCACGCCGCGCACGGCTATTTGCTGCATCAGTTTTTATCGCCCATCGCTAACCAACGCGACGACGCCTATGGCGGCTCGACCGAGAATCGCATGCGCTTTCCGCTCGAAGTATTTGTCGCCGTGCGCCAGGCGTTTGACGGCCCAGTGGGAATGCGTGTCTCGGCCACCGACTGGGTGGAAGGTGCGTGGGACTTGGCCCAGACCGAAACCTTTGCCTTGCAGCTCAAAGCCCTGGGCTGCGACTTCATCCATATCTCGACCGCCGGGGTCTCGCCCTTGCAAAAGATCCCGGTCGGCCCGGCCTACCAAGTGCCGTTTGCCCGCGAGGTGCGCAAGGCTTCCGGCCTGACCACCACCGCCGTCGGCCTGATCACCGAGCCGCAGCAGGCCGAAGACATTTTGCAAGCCGGTGACGCCGACCTCATCGCCCTGGCCCGCGCCCTGCTCTACCGCCCGCGCTGGCCCTGGGAAGCCGCCGCCGCCCTCAAAGGCACAGTCACCGCCAGCGCGCCCTACTGGCGTTGTTTGCCGCGGGAAGTGCAGGCGATTTTTGGGGACATTCGGATTGGGCAGCGTTGAAGGGCCCACCAGCAACACGTGCGGGAACTTGCCGAACGTTTGACATGAGGGGTTAGGCCTCATTTTTTGAAGTCGGGTAAGACATAGCCGGGCCGCAGATCGTTTCGGATGCGTGAGTTGAGTTCCGGATCGAGCGAAAGTAGTTCCGGCCAAGGTTCTGCGAGATTGGCACGCAACTCTTTCTGGCAGATGTAGCAAACCAGCGCAAAGACGCCGGCTACAGCATTCAGTGCGTTGCTGAGCGTCGCCTGCTTGAAGTTGACGTTCCGTTCGTGCTTTATATCGTTGTACGCCCGCCACCAAGTCGGATTCTTCCCGTCGTGCCATTCTCGCCACGGCTTCAGCTCACGTGCATAGCGGGGAATGCGTACCGAGAGGAATGCAAACTCCTGAAATCTGGCCGTGATTGCCTTCCTATACCCGTCGATATTGCTCGGTACGATGATGAGATCGTGCTGGTCCGAAAGCACTTTTGCCAAGACATCGACCTCCGAGCCGGCGCTAAGAATCAAGCGGGCAAATTCAACGGAGTACGTCTCCATGTTGTCGTCTGAGATTTCGACGAAACGAGACGCTTTGGCTAGGTCGCTTTCAAGAGCGACGAAGTACTGCCAATAGTGGAGAGGATTCATGCGTGTTGCGCTCGTGAGGCCTCTTACTCACAGGTCAGTAATTAAGCGTACAAATGCGGGAACTTTGCTGTTCGAGCTTTATCCTACGTGGCATGAAACGAGATGGACGCAAATTGGCCCA
>JAYVPU010000217.1:0-4837 GCA_043757205.1 Comamonadaceae bacterium
TATAAATCAACTACTTACCCCACCCTCAACGGATTCAGACCCGGATTTCGAGCCCAATCAGCTCGCTCTCCTCTGAAGAACGTTGGGACACTACTGATCGCGCAGGAAATCGTGGACGACTTGGAGGCCGCGCTGGAGCAGTTCCGGCTGATTGCGGGTGATCTGGCAGGTGATGTCTCAGAGATGACCGCGTAATTGAAGGATTGAAAATGTTAAAGACTGGTCTTTTCGCCCATCGCCAATTTGTGCGTTTCTGGTTCGCCCGCCTGTCCGGCGTCATGGCCAATCAGATGCTGATGGTGGCAGTGGCTTGGCACATGTATGACATCACCTCCAGCGCGTGGGATTTGGGCCTGGTGGGGTTGTTTCAGTTCATCCCGGCGCTGCTGATGACGCTGCCCGGCGGGCATGTGGCTGACCGCTTGCACCGGGGGCGCATCTTTGCGGCTTGCATGTTGGCGCAGGTGGTAGTGGCTGCCTGGCTGGTGGGGGCCACGCAGTGGGGCCATGTCACGCGGGAGTTGATTTTTGGCTTGTCTGTGCTGTTGGGTATGGCGCGTGCTTTTCAAATGCCGGTGCAGCAATCGCTCACGCCCATGCTGGTGCCGCCGGCATTTTTGCAACGGGCGATTGCGATGAGTTCCAGCGGCCAGCAGGTCGCCGTCATCAGCGGACCAGCGCTCGGGGGCTTGCTGTACCTGGCGGGGGTTTCAGTCGTTTACGCCACTTGCGCCGTGCTGTTCTTGCTGGCCTGTGTCTTGGTGCTGACGGTGCGTTACACCCATCGCCCCTCCCAGCTTGCGGCCACATGGGGCACGGTGATGGCGGGCGTGGCGTTTGTTTGGCAGCGCAAGGTGCTGCTGGGTGCCACATCGCTGGATCTGTTTGCCGTCTTGCTGGGCGGGGCCACCGCCTTGCTGCCGATCTATGCACGCGACATCTTGCACACCGGGCCAGAGGGCCTGGGCCTGCTGCGTGCCTCACCCGCCATGGGCGCGCTGCTCATGTCGCTGGTCCTCATGCGCTGGCCGATTCGGCGCTGGGTCGGTCGGCGTGTCTTGATGGCAGTGGGCGTGTTCGGCCTGGCCACGCTGGCGTTTGGTCTGTCAACGCATATCGGCCTGTCCATGCTGGCCTTGGCTGTCACCGGCGCAGCCGATAACGTCAGCGTGGTCACGCGCCTGACCCTGATGCAACTGGAGACACCGGATGAAATGCGGGGCCGCGTCTCAGCCGTCAACTCGATCTTTATCGGCGCGTCCAATCAACTCGGTGAGTTTGAGTCCGGTGCCACGGCCGAGCTGTTCGGCCCGGTCGGATCGGTGGTGCTGGGCGGCGTAGGCACGATGGTGATTGCGCTATCTTGGTTGAAGCTGTTTCCGGCGCTGGCGCGGCGCGACCGGATGGACAGAGCGCACGTTGTGACGTCATCCGAATAAAATCCGCCAGCCCTATTAACCCTACAAGTGGAAACGCATGAGCCACCCCACCAAACCCCTGATTGACCACCGCACCTACACCATCGCCCTGCGCAAAATGCCGGAGTTTTTGGAAGTGTTCAACCGTATGGCTCTGCCTGCGCTGATGGAGACGCTGGGCACACCCCTTGGTTTTTACACCAGCATGGTGGGGCCGATGAACCAGTTTGTGCAGCTGTGGGCTTATGACGATTTGGCGGACTTTGAGCGGCGTTGCAAGGCGCGTGATGCGCACCCGGACTTCCCGGCTACCTTCAGGCATCGGCCCACCTGATCACGGCGCAAGAAACGCGGCTGATCAAGTCGGTGATTGCGGTGTAGTCCAATTGCAGCCAAAAAAATGGGCCCTTGCAGGGCCCATTTTTAATTCGACTTGACGTTTAAATGTTGTCGGTAAAGCTGCGCAGCTTGTCCGAGCGGCTGGGGTGTTTGAGCTTACGCAGCGCCTTGGCCTCGATCTGGCGGATGCGCTCACGCGTCACGTCAAACTGTTTACCCACCTCTTCCAGCGTGTGGTCGCTGGTCATCTCGATACCAAAGCGCATGCGCAGTACCTTGGCTTCGCGTGGGGTCAGGCTGTCCAGAATGTCCTTGACCACATCGCGCAGACCGGCTTGCATGGCCGCTTCCATCGGGGCGGTGTTGGCGCTGTCTTCGATGAAGTCACCCAGGTGGCTGTCGTCATCGTCACCGATGGGTGTTTCCATGGAGATTGGCTCCTTTGCGATTTTCATGATTTTGCGGATCTTGTCCTCGGGGATCTCCATCTTCTCGGCCAGCACGCTGGCGTCGGGCTCAAAGCCAAACTCTTGCAAGTGCTGGCGGCTGATGCGGTTCATCTTGTTGATGGTTTCGATCATGTGCACCGGGATGCGGATGGTACGGGCCTGGTCTGCAATGCTGCGGGTGATGGCCTGACGAATCCACCAGGTGGCGTAGGTCGAGAACTTGTAGCCGCGACGGTATTCAAACTTGTCCACCGCCTTCATCAGACCGATGTTGCCCTCTTGAATCAGGTCGAGGAACTGAAGGCCTCGGTTGGTGTATTTCTTGGCGATGGAAATCACCAGGCGCAAGTTGGCCTCGATCATTTCTTTCTTGGCAGCGCGGGAGGAGTACTCACCCTCGTTCATGCGCTTGTTGATGTCTTTGAGCTGATCCAGAGGCACCACGACTTTGGATTGCAGGTCGGCCAGCTTTTGCTGCAAGTCCTGCACCGGCGGGATGTTGCGCGCCATGATGACGCTCCAGGGCTTGCCTGACGCGGCTTGCTTTTCAATCCATTTCTGGTTGAGCAGGTGGGATGCCACCTTGTTGCCGTGCTTGTCGCGGCCACTGAAGTCGGCAATGAAGTGCTCTTGCGGGTAGCCGCACTTGTCCACAATGATGCGGCGCAGTTCACGCTCTTTCTTGCGCACGTCGTCCACCTGGCCGCGCACCATGTCACACAGCTTCTCGATGGCCTTGGCAGTGAAGCGGATGGTCATCAGCAGTTCGGACAAGGCGTGTTGTGCCTTGACGTAATTGGGCGTGCCGTAGCCTTCTTTGTCATAGACCTTGTGCACTTTTTCAAACAAATCGCGCATTTGATCAAAGCGGCTGATCGCTTCGCGCTTGAGTTCTTCAAGTTTCTTGGTCAGCGCTTTGGAGCCGCCTTTGCCGTCGTCGTCGTCGGCTTCGTCGAACTCGTCAAAGTCTTCTTCGGCCACGTAATCGTCGGCCTCGTTGGGGTTAGAGAACCCGTCCACGATGGTGGTGATGACAACCTTGCCTTCGCGGATGTCTTCGCCCAGGCGCAAAATTTCGGCAATGGTGGCGGGGGAGGCCGAGATGGCCTCCATCATTTTCATCAAGCCGCCTTCAATGCGCTTGGCAATCTCAATTTCGCCCTCACGCGTGAGCAGCTCAACCGTTCCCATTTCGCGCATGTACATGCGCACGGGGTCGGTGGTGCGGCCAAACTCGCTGTCCACGGTGGACAGTGCTGCTTCGGCCTCTTCTTCGGCCTCTTCTTCGGTGGAGCCGGCTTGCGCCGTGTTGGTCAGCAGCAGTGTTTCGGCGTCAGGCGTTTGCTCGTACACAGCCACGCCGATGTCGTTGAGCATGGTGATGACGGCCTCCAGCGTCTCGGCATCCACCAGTTTGTCGGGCAGGTGGTCGGAGATCTCGGCGTGCGTCAAAAAGCCGCGCGTTTTACCCAGCTTGAGCAGCGACTTGAGGTGCTGGCGGCGCTTGGCCATGTCCTCTTCGGACAGCACAGTTTCGTCTAGGCCAAACTCTTTCATCAAGGCGCGTTCTTTAGCCTTGCTGATCTTCATGCGCAGAGGTTTGATTTTCTCGCCGGTCGCGCTCAGGACGGGTTCAACCGGAGCTTCAGGCTCCAAGTCAACCAAATCCAAGTCGTCCATGCTATCGGGATTGATGCTGCCTTTGGGCTTGGGTCCGCGCTTGGCCCCTTTTTTGACGGGTACGCTGGCGGCTGCCTTGGTGGCAATCGGGCTGGTGGTTTTTTTGGATTCAGGGGTTTTGGAAGCAGGCACTGAGGGGGCTTTCGGGGTCACGGCTTTCGAGGCCGGTTTGGCAGCAGACTTTACAGCGGGTATGGCGGCGGGCAGGGCAGGCTTCTTGGACTTTTGAACGGGCATGGATCAACCTCTGGACATCAAAAAAACGGACAAGGAACAAACACAGACGCCTAAAAACTGGCGTGTTGATAGGGGCAGAGGAGAACTCCTCAGCGGCAAGATGGATGGGCGAACATTTGGAATGCAGTCCTTGCGGTAAGGTTGGCCGGTCGTGAAATGGTTTCAACGGTTGGCCGGGCCCGGAGGTGCTGCTGTCGCTCTTGCCGAATAATCGCATAGCATTATACCTTTGCGCTTACTTAGAAATTAATGTTGACTTTTCGCACCTGTATTTTGGCCATCTTGGTGGGTTTGCTGATGTTGTATCAGTCTGTGTTTGCACAGACCGTTGCGGCATCTACTGCAGCTCCGATCCCTTCTGGTGCGACCTATGTGTTGGGTGACTCCATCGCCTATGGCTTGCATTTGGACGGGCTTGAGAGCAAATTGCAGGCGAAGCTAGGCGGGGCCGCGCGCATTAGTTTTGATGGGGCGCGCTCCCTCACCACGCCGGGCAATCAAATCAAAATGACGGCTTTTGAATCTGTGGATGCCGACAAAAAATTCATCGCTGCTGCCAAGGTTATCGTGATTATCTTGGGCATGAATCAGCAAGAACAGTCATTCGTTGACAGTCAAGTGGCACTGATGAAAAAACTCAAAACCATTGCGCCCGAAGCCCGGTATTTTTGGGTTGACATTGGCGCGACGATTTCCAGCCAAGCGGTGGACTGG
>JAYVPU010000218.1:0-4824 GCA_043757205.1 Comamonadaceae bacterium
AGTTGTTGCCACATCGCTGGCAGCCGCTCCAGTCGTAGTCACAGCGTCTTCTGCCATCGCGGCGTCGTCGCGTCAATGTGTGTTCGCCGGGTGCTTACACAGGCGGCGCAATTCGGCCACATTGACCTGCTTAAAACTCAAGCCGCCTAGCAAGGCTGACGCAGGCACGTCCATCAACAGCGTCAAAGCCACCACCTCGGGCAGCGGCCAACGCCATGCCAACAAGGGCACGATGACGAGCGCTGAACCAAAGCCGGTGATGCCAAGCACCAAGTAGCCAACAAAGACCGTGATGACGGGGTAGATCCAATCCATGGTGGCAAGCTCCTTGAGGTGAGGTTAGTGAACTGTTGTTGTGTTCACGATGGGTTTGTTTGGCCGCTTCGCGGGGCAGCGTGCATCGCATCAAAGACTGCGGATGCGGCCTTCACCAGCGCGTCATCGTCGATGTGAATTTCTCGCAAGCCAGACAACACCGTCTCCAGGCCTGCGGCTTCAGGTGCAGGAATACCGCCTGCGTCGAGGTAGCGGATCACGGCGGCCATGCGCTGCAGCGGGGCTTGGCCCTCCAGCCCAAAGCTGGCCAGCAACACCTCAAAGGTCACCCACACACCCACGTGGGTGAACCGTGCCCCGTCATAGTCAAAACCCAGCACCCCACGCGGGGCGGGGTTGGAAGCCGAAGGCTCTTTCAGCCATAAAAACTTTGCCGCTGGATCAATAAAACGACGAATCAGCCAGGCGCATGCGAGGCGGTCAACCCAAGGCCGCGCGCGCGTGGCCCAGCGTTTACCCTGAAACTTGCGGACATCGAGTCGCTCGATACCGTGTTCTGCCACTGACCTAGGTTCCCCTTGTGAGAAGCGCGCATCCAAGGCCTGGCGCAAGTCATCCAGTGCAGCCTGGGCCTGGGCAGGCGCGGCCCCTGGGTAGTAGTCGATGCGCTTCAAATTTTGCAAGGCCTCGGCCACGCTGCGCCAGCGCCGCCGTGCTTCTGTTTCGACCAGTGATTCCAACTCGGACTTCAGTTGCGCGACGCTGCCCTGCCACTGTGCATAGGCTTCGCTGCGATCAAACAGAGCCACCATCTCGTCGCGCTGGCTTGGCGTGCGTGGCGACAGATCAAGCACGCTGGCCGTGCCGCCATGCGCTTGAACCTCTTCTACCAGCGGGTCAAACAACGCGCCCTGCGCGGCTGGCAAAAGGTAGGCCCCGTCGCGCAATGCGCTGCAGCCCAGCGACTTGAGAGAACGCCACACGCGCACCCGTATGGCATTCGGCTGCGTGGGCAGTGTGAGGATCAGGATTGAAAACATCTGTGTAGCATACATTACAATTAATGTTATGCATACACAAACTTAATAAATCAAAAAAGCACCCTCTTTAACGAGCTGTCCATGGGTTGAAATAAAGTCGCTCAAGCCTTCAAACCCAGCTTGGCCACCAAACCCTTGAAGTAATCGTTGTCGCGCTTCATGTTGGCGCGAAACGTTTCTGCATCGGCGTAGCTCCAGCCCATGCTGAGTCGCTCCAAGCCTTCTTTGAGCGCCGGCTCGTCTGCGCATTTGCGCGCCGCGACGGCCAAAATGGCCAGCACATCGGGCGGTGTTCCCTTGGGCGCGGCTAGGCCGCGCCAGGTGCCTAGCGATATATCCAGACCACGCTCCTTAAAGGTGGGCACACTGTCAAAACCTTTCAAGCGCTGATCAGCGGCGACCGCCAAAGTACGCAGCTTGCCCCCTTGCACGTGCGCTGCGACTTCGCCAGGACTGACGGACACGGCGTCCAAGTGTCCACCCAGCAAAGACAGCGCCGCCGGGGCTGCGCCGCCAAAAGAGATGTGGTTGAACTTGACGCCTGTTTTGTCTTCGATGGCGGCTGCGGCCAGATGCCAGATGGAGCCCGGGCCAGAGTTGCCCATTGACATGCTGCCATTTTTTTCTTTAGCGGCCGCCAAGAATTCTTCAATGGTTTTCCACGGTGCATCGGCGCGCACCGTCACGGCGGCCGGGTCGGCATTGAGCTGGGCAATGGGCACAAAATCTTCATAAGACAACTTGGTGAGCCCCATGTGCGGCACGATCACGATTTCGGCAAACACCATCGCTAGTTTGTAGCCATCGGGCTTGGCGTTGATCATTTCGCCATGGCCAATCATGCCGGAGGCACCCGGCCGATTGACCACCGTAACGGGCTGCGGCAAGTGCTTGCGCGCCACATCAGCAAACACACGCGCCAGCACATCGGTGCCGCCGCCAGCACCGGCTGGCACGATCAATTCAATCGGACGATTCGGGTAGCTGCTGCCTTGTGCCAACAAGCTCATGGGTAAAGCTGCGGCTACAGCGCCCAGTACATGACGGCGGGTCAAAAAATGAGGGCTGATGCGCATGATTTTTCCTTATGGTGAGTGTTGAAGGACGGGCTTGCGAGCCGGTCATCTTGCCATTGCATGTTTAAAACTTTGTAGGGGGAAAACCCTTTAGCGAACTGTGATTGGCAATTTTTGGATGTCTTCCTATACTAAAAGTCACCCATTAGGGTGGTCTCAATTTCAGGAGGGCATGATGCTCAACATTTCTCCACTCACCACGATTGTTCCGGTCATGGACATGAGCCGGGCACGTGATTTTTACGAGCACAAGCTCGGTCTAAAGCTTGAGGGCGCGCGCACGGATGGCGGGTTTCTTTTCAGTTGCGGCGGTGGCACCTTGCTGGAGCTATATCCCAAGCCTGGTGGCACCAAGGCCGAGCACACCATTGCGAGTTTTGAGGTGGACGATATCGAATCCGAAATTCACGCCCTGGAGGGCCACGGCGTCGTGTTCGAGGACTACAACCTGCCCGACCTCAAGACGGTGAACCACATTTGCAAAATTGGCGACGAAAAAGCCGCATGGTTCAAGGACACGGAGGGCAATTACCTCTGCTTGCATCAAGAGTTGCACTGAGCCCTTCGCGACCTGCAACCCTGTAACTCAAGGCTTCACGGTGGCCTGCGAGCCCAGCGTACTGACATCCCAGCCCCCACCCAGCGCTTTGTACAAGGCCACGGTTGCCGACAACTGGGCGCGTTGAATTTCAATCAAGCCCGCCTGGGCTTGCGCAAGGTCACGTTGGGCGTTGAGCACTTCCAGGTAGCTGGAATAGCCGCCTTTGTAACGCATATCAGCCAGACGCAGGGTGTTGCGAAGCGCTTCGATGCGTTGCGCGTTGCTGGTGGCGATCTCACGTCCGGCGGCCACGTTATTGAGCGCGTCATGCACGTCGCGAAAGGCGTTTTGCACCGTCTGGGTGTATTGAGCCACGGCCTGCTGTTGGCGGGCGTTGGCAGCGGCCACCACTGCACCAATCGCACCCGAGCGAAAGATCGGCTGGGTCAGATTGCCCACCAGATTCCAAAAGAGCGAGGCCGGGTCAAACAAATTAACCATGTCTTGCGACTGCTGGCCCAAGCCTGCGGTCAGGCTGAACTTGGGGAAATAGGAGGCACGGGCCTGACCGATGTCAGCATTGGCTGCGATCAGTGCTTGCTCGGCGCTCACCACGTCCGGGCGCTGGGTCAACAGATCCGAGGGCAGATGGGCCGGGATGGCCTGCTGGGCGTATAAGGCGTCCACCTCGGCACCGCGCGCCAGCACCGGATGCAGAATGTCAGCGGGCTTGCGTCCCAGCAGGAGCGCCAGGGCCGATTCGGCATTGCTGCGGTTTTGCCGGGTTTGCTGTACCGTGGCTTGCTGGTTGAGCGCTTCGGACTCGGCCTGTTGCAGGTCGATTTCACCAATCACACCAGCCTGAAAACGGCGTTTTTGCAGACGCAGGTTTTCTTGACGGGTGAGCAAGGTTTGTTCGGCTAACCGCTGTTGCGCATCCAGCGCACGCAGAGCGAAATAGCCCTGGGCCACATTGGCGTACAGCGTCGTCAGCACCGTGCCCCGCGCTGCGGCTTGACCCAGCAAGCGGGCACGGACCGCCTCATCGGCGCGCTGGTATTTGCCCCAAAAGTCAATCTCATAACTGGCACTCAAACCCAGTTGCTGGTCGTTGGAAAAGGCGCCAACGTTGGGGTTGAAAGTGCTGGCGTTTTGGCTGGTACGGCGACGCGTGGAACTGACGCTCAAGTCCACCGTGGGGTAGAAGTTGGATTGGTTTTGATCCAGCACGGCACGCGACTCGGCCATGCGGGCGGTGGACAGGGCGAGGTCTTGGCTGTTGGCGGCTGCCTCTTGCAGCAGGGCATCAAGCACCGGGTCGTTAAACCCCTTCCACCAGGCCAACCAGTTGACTTGGGTGGCCGTGCCCGGTGCGGGCAGGCTGCTTGGAACTTCTATCGTTGGGCGCTGGTAATCGGGGCCTAATTTGGCTACGCCGCACGCTGACAGTGCACAGGCCGCTACTAAAGTCATTGCAACGGTGGCGGGACGGGGGAGGCGTTTAAACATGATGTTTGACCCCATCCAGATGCAAGGGCTGGTTCACATGGGCATAGTCTTCGGGCTTGCTCCTGAAATGCCAGTCGTTCACCAGCTTGAAGAACAGCGGCACCAGGAAGATGGCCAAGAAAGTTGCCGCCAACATGCCACCCAAGACACCCGTGCCAATGGATTGGCGCGCCGCTGCGCCCGCACCGCTAGAGAAGGCCAGCGGGATAACGCCCAGAATAAAGGCCAGCGAAGTCATCAAAATCGGCCGGAAGCGCAGGCGTGCCGCCTCCAGCGCCGCCGCCACAGGCGACTGGCCTTGCGCCACCAGCACGCTGGCAAATTCCACAATCAAAATCGCGTTCTTGGCCGACAGACCGAGCAGCGTGACTAGACCAATCTG
>JAYVPU010000219.1:0-4823 GCA_043757205.1 Comamonadaceae bacterium
CTTCAGCGACGAGATTCGCGACCTGGCCAACAACCTGCTGAAGAACCCGCAAAGTGTGCAGGTCACCCCGCGCAACACCACGGTGCAGCGCATCACGCAGACCATTCACCCGGTGGGCCGTGGCAAGAAGAAGGCCCTGCTGGCCCACATCATCAACGAGCACAACTGGAGCCAGGTGCTGGTGTTCACCCGCACCAAATTTGGTGCCAACAACGTGGCCGAGTTTTTGACCAAGAACGGCATTGAAGCCATGGCCCTGCACGGCAACAAGAGCCAGGCCGCCCGCACGCAAGCGCTGGCGGGCTTCAAGAGCGGCGACATCCGCGCCCTGGTGGCCACCGACATTGCCGCACGCGGCATTGACATTGACGACCTGCCGCACGTGGTGAACTACGAAATCCCCAACGTCAGCGAAGACTATGTGCACCGCATTGGTCGCACCGGACGCGCCGGTGCGGACGGCGCAGCCGTCAACCTGGTGTGCATGGACGAAGAAGGCTTTATGCAAGACATTGAGCGCTTCACCAAGCAAAAAATTGAAGTCAAAGTGGTTGAAGGTTTTGGCCCCGAGCCAGGTGAAAAAGGCGAACCCATTGCCATGGGCCGCCAAACCATCTGGGGCGGTGCAGGCAAGCCCCCAAGCCGCGACGTTATGCAGGCTGCGGCCAAAGCAGCACGCTCCGAAATGATGCAACGCGTGAGCGAAAGTCGCGCCAGCCAGGGTGACCGTGGCGGGCGCAGTGGTGGCGGCGGCGGTGGTGGTGGCCGGGGCGGCAACGCACCGCGCAAACCAGCAGGCCAACCCCGTCACAAGGCCGGCACTGGCAACGGTAATGGCAACGGCTACGGTGGTCAGCCATCCCCCCGCACCCAAGGCCCACGCCCCTCGCAAGAAGGACGCGGTCAAGGTTATGGTCAAGGCCAACCCCGCTCAGCCGCATCTGGCTACAACGCAGAGCCGCGTGCCAGTGCACCGCGCGCGGCCCAAGGACAACCCGACCCGATGCGCACCAGCGTTGACATGATGGCCGAGCGTGGCGCTCGCCGTGGCGGTGGTGGTGGCTACGGTGGCGGCTCCGGCGGCGGTGGCGGCTATGGTGGTGGTGGTGGTTCGCGCGGCGGCTCTTTCAACCGCTAAGATCACCCCATGACACCTGCCACCTACTCCACCCCCCTGGATCAGTGGCTGGCCGAAGAAACGTTGGTACGCCAGCGTCAGGACGCAGGTCCGGGCGCTGGCGTTTCTACGTTGGCTCAAATCGGCAACAAAAACGGCTTGCAAACCCTGCAAGCCATGCTCCAGGGCGAACTGCACTATGCCCCCATTTTCGATACGCTTGATTTTCTGCTGATCCATGTGGCGGCTGGTGAAGCCGTGTTTCAGGGCACGCCCGGCCTGCAACACGGCAACCCCCTGGGCACGGTGCACGGCGGCTGGTTTGCCACCCTGCTGGACTCGGCCCTGGGGTGCGCCGTGCACACCCTGCTGCCCTCAGGGCGCGGCTACACCACCATGCAATTGAACGTGAACCTGGTCAAAGCCATCACGCCTAAGGTCACGCGCGTGCGGGCTGAGGGCAAAGTCATCCACTGCGGTCGCCAACTCGCCACCGCCGAGGCGCGGCTGGTCGGGCCAGACGGCACGTTGTACGCCCACGCCACCACCACTTGTCTTGTTTTTGATCTCCCCAACTCCACACGAGCACAACCATGATTTTCCTGCACACCATGCTGCGCGTCGGCCACCTGCAACGCGCCATTGACTTCTACACCCAGGTCATGGGCATGCGCTTGCTGCGCACCACTGACCGGCCAGACCAGAAGTATTCACTCGCTTTTGTCGGCTACGGCAGCAACCCGGATCAAGCCGAGATTGAGCTGACCTACAACTACGGCGTGGACGCTTACGAGATGGGCACGGCCTACGGCCACATCGCTCTGGGTGTGACTGACATTTACGCCACTTGCGAAAAAATTCGTGCTGGTGGGGGCAACATCACGCGCGAACCTGGTCCCGTCAAGGGCGGCGACACCGTCATCGCCTTTGTCACCGACCCGGATGGCTACAAGATCGAGTTGATCCAGCGACCGCTTTGAAAATTTGGCCTTTGAATAAAAGGCCACCCGTGACTAGACTGGGTCGAGGGAATAAAAAATGTCCGCCCAACCCCACCCAATACGCGTATTGCTGGTTGACGCGCGTCCGGTCGTCCTCAAAGGCCTGGACAACTCGATCAGCGCCCAACAACCGGCCATGCAAGCCATAGGCCAGGCGTCCACCTACCCGCATGCGCTAGATCAGGCTGACCGCCTGCGCCCCGATGTGGCCGTGTTCAGCTTCTTCCCCGACGTGCTTGACCCGCTAGAGGTCATTCCCGCGCTGATCCGCCTGGGCGCCATCAAAGTACTGGTGCTCAAGGGCTTGTACGACAACTTGTCGATAGCCAAGGCCATAGCGGCCGGCGCGCGCGGCGTAGTGCTGGCCGAAGACCCCACCGACGCCATCACCCGGGCCATCCACTACGTGCACCACCACGACACCGCCGCCGACCGCGCCTGGACCGGTGGCCTCAACGGCTACGCCAAGGACAGGCGTGCTGCGCACCTGAACGGGCATCTGAACGGGCACCCGAATGGCCATCCAAACGGCGACGCCGATCACAGCAAGATCGCCCAGCTGACGCAACGCGAGCGCGAGCTGATTTGCGCCATCGTCTCCAACCCATCGGCCAAGTACATCAACATTGCCGACCAGCTCCACATCAGCGAACACACCGTTCACAACCACCTCAGCAAGATCTACCACAAGCTCGAACTCATCAACCGCATCGACCTGCTGATCTATGCCCTCAAACACGGGTTGGCGGACACCGAAGCGCCGCCCGAGCCCACCTGGGCGGCGCTGCACTGAACGCGCTAAACCAGAAACTCTCCGCCAGGATTGCGCCTGGCGGAGAGCCCCCGTAGCGCCCCCCGGTTCCAGGCCGGGGCCTGCGGCGCTACAGGAACTGATAAAAAAGGGCGAGGATCACGTCTTTAAGGATAGTGGTCAACGGAGATTTTTCATTGGATTTTCCTCCTAGGCGGGCTAGGAGTTTTGGACTAAGCCAAGCGTAAAACCCTAGTTAATTTGTCGTATTTTGGTGAATGAACTGTAAGCAAGTTGGGGTTGGCCGTAACAAATCCCGAGCTGCGTGAGCGCGTGTAAGAAACGCTTGAGGTTTGAAGAACCCATCAGACAATCGCGCCTACGTTCAACCTCTACGGGATTCGTCTCCCGCTCCACCATGAAGTTTGTATCCGTCTGCCGCCTTTCATCGGTTATCGCGCAAGCCCTGCTGGTTGTGTCTGCGCCTGTGGCGCTGGCCCAAGGTGCTATCCCTGCTACTAACCCCGCCGCCAGCTACCCCACCACGGCCTCGCGCCCGATTGCCGGGCGCTACATTGTGGTGTTCAAGGCCAGCGTGAGCAACCCGGCCGCTGCCGTGGCGCAAACTATGAACGGGAGTGGCGGGCAACTGCTCCACACCTATTCCAACGCCATCAAGGGCTTTGCCGCCAACTTGCCAGACGCGGCGCTGCCGGGCATCCGCAACAATCCGAACGTGAGCTACGTGGAGCAGGACAGCACGGTGACGGCCAACCAGACCACGTCACCGCAAAGCTCGGCCACCTGGGGGCTAGACCGGATTGACCAGGCCGATCTGCCGCTGAATGGGCAGTACAAGTTCAACAACAGCGGCGCGGGCGTCACGGCTTTCATCGTCGACACCGGCATTCGCGCCGACCATACCGAGTTCACCGGCCGGGTGCTGCCCGGCTATGACGCAGTGGGCGACGGCAATGGCACCAATGACTGCAATGGCCATGGTACGCACGTGTCGGGCACGGTGGGCGGCAGCACCTGGGGCGTGGCCAAGGCCGTGGCCCTGGTGCCGGTGCGGGTTTTGGACTGCACGGGCTCAGGCAGTTGGAGCGGTGTGATTGCCGGCATTGACTGGGTCGCTGGCAGCACACAGCGTCCCGCCGTGGCGAATTTGTCGTTGGGGGGTGGCGTTAGCACTTCGGTGGACGCCGCCGTGGCCGGTGCGGTAGCCAAGGGCGTGGTGATGGTGGTGGCGGCGGGTAACAGCAATGCCGATGCCTGCCTGTCGTCCCCGGCCCGTGAGCCGAGCGCCATCACGGTGGCGGCCTCATCCGATATTGACGGACGCGCGTCTTATTCCAACTTCGGTACTTGCGTGGACATTTTTGCGCCGGGCTCAGGCGTCACGTCGGCCTGGAACACCAGCAGCACCGCCACCAATCAGCTCAGCGGCACCTCCATGGCCTCACCCCATGTGACCGGGGCTGCGGCGCTGGCGCTGGCAGCCAACCCGACGGCCACACCGGCCACGGTGGCCTCGCTGCTGGTGTCCAGCGCCACACCCAACCGCCTTGTGTCAGCGTCGCTACCCACCGGCACACCCAACCTGCTGGTTTACTCACTGGGCAGCGGCGGCAGTGCTTCGCCTACGCCCACTACTGTGACCGTGGCCTACAAGTCCATGGTCGGCAGTTCGGCCAAGTATGGTGGCAACTGGAAGGCCTCGGCGGCCGTCACTGTGCGTGACGTCAACACCGGTGCTGCCGTGGCCAACGCCACGGTGGACGGTAGCTTCTCGGCCGGTGGCTCGGGCAGTTGTATGACAGGCAGCAACGGGAGCTGCACGCTGAGCAGCGTCGCACTTACTCACCAGTCAGTAATATAGGAGACAGAAGGATGGCGAAAGAATGCCTTCACCAAGGTTGGATCATTGGCAATATTTTGCAGCTGCGCATCC
>JAYVPU010000220.1:0-18845 GCA_043757205.1 Comamonadaceae bacterium
GTGATACGTGACTATGGCGAAGAACGGTTTGCTGGGGCCATTGCAAAGGCGATTGTTGCTCGCCGACAAGCACGGGGCCCTCTTTCAACCACCACCGAACTGGCCGAGCTCGTGGCTGACACGGTCAAAACCCGCGAGTCGGGCCAGAACCCTGCATCGCACATTTCAGGCTTTTCGGATTTTCATCAACGCCGAGCTTGAAGAGCTGCAACACGCGCTAGAAGCCAGCCTGGATGTGTTGCAGGTCGGAGGGCGCTTGGTGGTCATCAGCTTTCACTCGCTGGAAGACCGCATCGTCAAGCAGTTCATTGCCAAGCACTCGCGTGAGGTGTACGACCGTCGCACGCCGTTTGAGCCCCCTAAGGCCATGAAGTTGCGCCCGCTGGACCGCATCAAACCCTCGGCTGCGGAAGTCGCTGGCAACCCGCGTTCGCGCAGCGCCATCATGCGTGTGGCAATGAGGACTGCCGCATGACCAGACTCAATCTCGTCCTGTTGTTGGCGGTGTTGTTCAGCGCGCTGTACCTGGTGAACGTGCAGTACGAATCGCGTCGCCTCTTTACCGACATCGACCAAGCCAAGGTGCTGACGCGCAAGCTGGAGCTGGAGAATGAGCGCCTGCAGGTAGAAAAGCGCGCGCAGGCCACGCCGCTGCGGGTGGAGCGCTTGGCGCGGGATCAGTTGCAGATGCGGGTGGCCACACCAGCCATCACACATTACGTTAGCCAGGGCGCGCCAGCGGGGGGTACCCCATGAGCAGCCGCAGCATTCTCTACACCTCCAGCCCCTTGCTGGCCAGCCCCACGCCGCTGTGGCGCAGCAAGTTGATTGTGCTGGCCATCGCCCTGGCGTTTGGTGCACTGGCTGCTCGTGCGGCCTACATCCAGGTGTTGTCCAACGACTTCTTCCAGCGCCAGGGCGAGGTGCGTTTTGCCCGCACCTTGGAGCTGCCCGCCAACCGGGGCCGCATCCTGGATCGCAACGGCTTGATCCTCGCATCGAGTGTGCCCGCCACCAGCATCTGGGCCATCCCTGAGGACATCGAACGCGAGCCGTCCGACCTCAAACGTTTGGCGCAGTTGCTGGAGATGCCACTGGCCGAGTTGAACAAAAAAATTGAAGACGAAGACAAATCCTTTGTCTGGCTCAAGCGTCAAGTGGACGAATCCGTGGCCAAGGACATTGCCGCAATGGGGATGCGCGGCGTGTACCAGCGCAAGGAGTACAAGCGCCAATACCCGGAAGGCGAAGCCGCTGCCCATGTGGTGGGTTTTGCGAATGTAGAGAACAACGGGCAGGAAGGCATTGAGCTGACCTTCAACAAAAACCTGGCTGGTCGCTCAGGCTCGCGTCGCGTCATCAAGGATCGCTTGGGCAATGTGGTGGAGGCCGTGGGTGAGGAAGTGCCGCCAGTCGATGGGCGTGACCTGCAACTCAGCATTGACAGCAAGGTGCAGTTTTTTGCCTACCAGCAGTTGCGTGACGCGGTGCTGGAGCACAAGGCCAAGGCGGGCAGCGTGGTGGTGCTGGACGCGCAGAGCGGTGAGGTGCTGGCTCTGGCCAATTACCCCAGTTACTCGCCCGCCAAGCGGCAAAACTTGAGCGGTGCGCAGCTGCGCAACCGCGCGCTGACCGACACCTTTGAGCCCGGCTCCACCATGAAGCCCTTCATCGCCGCCCTGGCGCTGGAAAAAGGCATGGTCACACCTACGACAAGCATCCAGACTGCCCCCGGTCGCCTCACCATTGGCGGCTCCACCATCAGCGACGCGCACCCCCACGGTGTGCTCACCGTCAACGAAATTATCCAGAAGTCCAGCAATGTGGGAACGGTCAAGATGGCCATGCAAATGCAGCCCCGCGAGATGTGGGAGATGTACAGCCAGGTTGGCTTCGGGCAAAAGCCACAACTGCCTTTCCCCGGCGCGGTCAGCGGTCGGCTGCGTGCCTATAAGGGCTGGCGTCCGATTGAGCAGGCCACCATGAGCTATGGCTACGGCTTGTCCGCCAGTCTGTTCCAGTTGGCCCATGCTTACAGCGTGTTTGCGCGTGATGGTGAACTGGTGCCCGTGACATTGCTAAAAGCCAACCAAGATGCGGTGGCCGGGGTGCGCGTCATGCAAGCGCGCCACGCCAACGCCGTGCGCAACATGCTGCATCTGGTGACTGGTCCCGGCGGCACAGCGCCCAAAGCGCAGACCATGGGCTACTCGGTGGGCGGCAAGACCGGTACGGCGCACAAGCAGGAAGGGCGCGGTTACGCCGATAAAAAATACCGGGGCTTCTTTGTCGGCATCGCGCCCATTGAGCAGCCGCGCATTGTGGTGGCCGTGATGATCGATGAGCCCTCGGGCGGCAAATACTTCGGTGGCGATGTGGCCGCTCCCGTGTTCAGCCAGACCGTGCAGCAAACCTTGCGTTTGCTGGGCATTCAGCCGGATATGGCCGTCAAGCCGCAAATCGTGGCGCAAGCGGTGGAAGAGAGCTTCTGATGCAAGAACTCCACAGCCCCGAGCAAGCCGCGCAATGGTTGCGCACTCACGTTACGGGCACGCTCAAGACCGACAGCCGCCAGGTGCGCGCGGGTGACGGCTTCATCGCCTGGCCCGGTGCGGCCAGCGACGCCCGGGTCCATGTGCCGACCGCTATTTCACAAGGCGCTAGTGCCAGCATCGTAGAGAAGTCAGGTGTAGAACGTTATCAATTCAATAGCGAAAAAATTGCCAGCTACGCCCAGCTCAAAACGGCCAGTGGCCCGATTGCGGCGGCTTACTTCGGCCAGCCCTCCCGTCAACTCGATGTGCTGGCCGTCACCGGCACTAATGGCAAAACCTCCACCGGCTGGTGGCTGGCCCAGGCCCTGTCCAGTCTGACGCCTGCTCGCCCGTGTGGCCTGGTTGGCACCTTGGGCATGGGTCGTGTGTCCGAGGCGGGTGCACCTTTAGCGGGACTAGTCAGTACCGGGCTGACCACGCCTGACCCCGTGCTGTTTCAACGCACGCTGCGCCGTTTTGTGGACGAGGGGCTACAGGCCTGCGCCGTAGAGGCATCCTCCATCGGTGTGCAGGAGCGGCGACTGGACGGCACCCGTATACACACCGCGATCTTCACCAACTTCACGCAAGACCACCTGGACTACCACGGCAGCATGGTCGATTACTGGCAGGCCAAGGCCGCGCTGTTTGACTGGCCGGACTTGAAAGCCGCCGTGGTCAATGTCGATGACGAGCAGGGCGCTGAGCTGACCGAAGTACTGACGAATCGCCCCATGGATCTGTGGACAGTGTCGGCCAGTGGCCCGGCCCGTTTGCAGGCTCGGGACATCGCGTTGGGGCGTCAGGGCCTGCGTTTCACGGTCTGCGAAGGCGATGAAAGTCATGGGCTGGAGACGGCCCTTATCGGCAGTTTCAACGTCAGTAATTTGTTGGGCGTGATTGCGGCCATGCGCACGCTGGGTGTGGCCTTGGTTGACGCTGTGACAGCGTGCGAAAACCTGCGCCCCGTTCCTGGCCGTATGGACATCGTGAATGCAGAAACGCTTCAAGCACAGCCCTTGACCGTTGTGGAGTACGCCCACACCCCCGACGCGCTGGACAAGGCCTTGCAGGCGCTTCGTCCCTTGGCCACGCAACGTGGTGGTCAACTCTGGTGCGTGTTTGGTTGTGGTGGTGGACGCGATGCCTTGAAGCGCCCGCTCATGGGTGCGGTGGCGGCCAAAGAGGCGGACATGGTCGTGGTGACCAGCGACAACCCACGGTTTGAGAAACCCGAGGCCATCATCAGCCAGATATTGCTGGGCCTAGAGGGCGACGCCCAAGTGAACGTGCAGGCTGACCGGGCGCTGGCCATCGCCCAGACTCTGATGGAGGCGAATACGAACGACGTGGTGCTGATCGCGGGCAAGGGCCACGAGGCGGAGCAGGACGTGGCCGGTGTGCAGCACCCGTTCTCAGATCGGCTGCACGCGCAACTGGCCTTGCAGCGCCGGATCGCATTCAAGCCAGGAGCACGCTCATGATGACCTTGCAACAAGCGGAGCAGTGGCTTGGCAAAGCGCAAATCGTGGGTGATGCCCGCATCACCGTGCAACGTGTGCACACCGACACCCGCACGCTGATGCCGGGTGACCTGTTCGTGGCGCTCAAGGGCGAGCGTTTTGACGGCAACGACTATCTGGCCGAGGCCAAAGCCAAAGGCGCGGTAGCGGCACTGTGTCAGGGCGATGGTGCACAGGCCGCTTTGACGCGCGCGGGTCTGCCGGGTCTGGTCGTGGCCGACAGCAAACTTGCCCTGGGCGAATTGGCGGCAGGCTGGCGTGCGCAGTTCAAGCTGCCCCTGATCGCCGTCACCGGCAGCAATGGCAAGACCACGGTCACGCAGATGATCGCGGCCATCTTGAACGTCTTTAAATCGCAAGCCATGCTGGCCACGCAGGGCAACTTCAACAACGACATCGGCGTACCGCTGACCCTGTTGCGCCTGAACGCGCAACACGAGGTGGCGGTGCTTGAGCTGGGTATGAACCACCCCGGTGAAATCAAGACGCTGGCCGAGATGGCGCGTCCCACGGTGGCGCTGGTGAACAACGCGCAGCGCGAGCACCTGGAGTTCATGGCCAACACCCAGGCGGTCGCGCAGGAGAACGGCGCGGTGATCGAGGTCTTGGGGGCCAACGGCGTGGCCGTGTTCCCGGCGGACGATGCCTTCAGCCTGCTGTGGCTGGCGATGACCGGCGCACGCGCCCACATGAGTTTTGCCATCCAACACCAAGAGGCCGATGACTTGGAGGGGGCCGACGTGTACTGCGCGCCGCCCGTGTGGACGGGTGAGGCCTGGGCGGTGCGGGTGCGCACGCCGGTGGGTACTTTGGGCTATCGGCTGCACGTCGCGGGTCTGCACAACGTGAAGAACTCGCTGGCTGCGGTCGCCTGTGCGCTGGCTGCCGGTGTGCCGCTGGCCGATATCGCGCGTGGGCTTGAGGCCTTCGAGCCGGTCAAAGGACGTTCGCGTGCGCTGAGCGTGATCCTGCCCAGCCACACCCTCACCTTGGTGGACGACAGCTACAACGCCAACCCGGATTCGGTGCGCGCCGCCATTGACGTGCTGGCCGGTCTGTCGGGGCCACGTTTGCTGGTGCTGGGCGATATGGGTGAGGTGGGCAACGAGGGCCCCCAATTTCATACCGAGGTGGTGGCCTACGCGCAAGCACTCGGCATCGACACGCTGTACGGTCTGGGCGAGCAGATGGGCTTGGCCATCCAGTCCGTCAAAGTGGGCGCGGGCGTGGTTCAGCACTTTGTCGATATCGACGCCCTGAATGCGGCGGTGCTGACGCAGCTGCCCGGCCTGGCCAGCGTGCTGGTCAAGGGCTCGCGCTTCATGAAGATGGAGCGGGTGGTTCAAGCCATCACGGCCTGCGCAGCCCACAACGAGAACAACGATAAGGACGCCCACCATGCTGCTTAGCCTCGCCCAGTGGTTGCAAAGTCTGTCGCCCGAGTTCGGGTTTTTTCGCGTGTTCCAGTACCTGACGTTTCGCGCCGTCATGGCCGCGCTCACCGCGCTGCTCATGGGGCTGCTGGCTGGCCCCTATGTGATTCGCCGTTTGACCGAACTCAAGATCGGTCAGCAGGTGCGCAGCTACGGCATGGAAACGCACATCGTCAAAAGTGGCACACCCACCATGGGCGGCGTGTTGATCTTGCTGTCCATCGCCGTCTCGACCCTGTTGTGGTTTGACCTCTCCAATCGTTTTGTCTGGATCGTGCTGCTGGTCACCCTGGGGTTTGGGGCCATTGGCTGGGTGGATGACTGGCGCAAGGTGGTCAACAAAGACCCCGAGGGCCTGCGCTCGCGGGAGAAGTATTTTTGGCAATCGGTGATTGGCTTGGTGGCCGCGCTCTACCTGGTGTTCAGCATCTCGGAGAGCAGCAATATGCGCGTGCTGGAGCTGTTTTTCAAATGGGTGCAGTCGGGTTTCGATCTGAATCTGCCGCCCAAGGCCGGGCTCTTGCTGCCCTTCTTCAAAGAGGTCAGCTATCCCCTGGGTGTGTTCGGTTTTGTGATCCTGACTTACCTGGTGATTGTTGGCTCCAGCAACGCCGTGAATTTGACCGATGGGCTCGATGGCCTGGCCATCATGCCGGTGGTGATGGTGGGCTCGGCACTCGGCGTGTTTGCCTATGTGACGGGCAGCTCGGTGTTCTCCAAGTATTTGTTCTTGCCGCACATCCCGGGTGCGGGTGAGTTGTTGATCTTCTGTGCCGCCATGGCGGGCGCGGGCTTGGCCTTTTTGTGGTTCAACGCGCACCCGGCACAGGTCTTTATGGGCGACGTGGGCGCGCTGGCGCTGGGGGCTGCGTTGGGCACGATTGCCGTCATCGTGCGCCAGGAAATTGTGCTGGCCATCATGGGTGGAATCTTTGTGGTGGAGGCGCTTTCGGTCATGCTGCAGGTGAGCTGGTTCAAGTACACCAAGAAAAAATACGGCACAGGTCGGCGCATCCTCAAGATGGCCCCGCTGCACCACCACTTCGAGAAAAGCGGCTGGAAAGAAACGCAGGTGGTGGTGCGTTTTTGGATCATCACCATGCTGCTGTGTTTGGTGGGCCTGTCCACCCTGAAGTTGAGATAAGCGGAGCACACGGTGATCGAACTCCAAGACCAACACGTTCTCATTCTCGGCCTCGGCGCGTCCGGGCTGGCGATGGCGCGTTGGTGTGCGCGCCAGGGGGCGAACGTGACGGTAGCCGACACGCGCGATGCACCGCCGCAGCTCGCCACCTTGCGCAATGAATGGCCACAGGTGGGCTTCGTCGCTGGGGCTTTTCATACGGAGCTGGTCGAGGGCACGCCGGTGCGCATGGTGTTGCGCAGCCCAGGTTTGTCGCCCGCCGAGATTGCGCCTGTTGCTAACGCTGCGCATGCCAGTGGCTTGTGGTTGGGCGGTGAATTGGATTTGTTTTTTGAGGGCTTGCAAGCCCTCAGAGTCAGCCAGAGCTACACGCCCAAAGTACTGGCCATCACCGGCACCAATGGCAAGACCACGGTGACCTCGCTCACCACGCAACTGGTGGCGCGCGCAGGCAAGACGGTGGCGATGGCGGGCAACATCGGCCCCACGTTGCTCGACACCTTGAGTGAGCACCTCGCTGCTGATAGCCTGCCCGAAGTTTGGGTGCTGGAGCTGTCCAGCTTTCAGCTCGATGGCGTCAACCATTTTGAGCCCACCGCCGCCACCGTGTTGAACGTGACGCAAGACCATCTGGACTGGCACGGCGATGTGCAGCATTACGCGGACGCCAAGGCGCGCATTTTCGGATCGAACGGACTGATGTTGCTGAATCGCGACGACGCAGCCGTCATGGCCATGCTGCCGCCCGCGGCCAAGGGCAAAGCGTTTCATGCGGGTGTGGTGCGTGAGCACGTGACCTTTGGTGCCACGCTGCCCCAGCGCCCCGGTGACTACGGCATTGAGAACGTCAACGGCATGCGCTGGTTGGTGCGCGCGCAAGAGGCGGACGAGACCATCAAGAAGCGCAAAAATAGCGTTGAAGAGGATATCTACATCCAGCGCCTTATGCCCGCCGATGCCCTGCGCATCCGGGGTCGCCATAACGCCACCAACGCCTTGGCCGCGTTGGCCCTGGCGCAGGCGGCCGGGTGCAGCCTGGCCCCCATGCTCTACGGTTTGCGCGAGTACCGGGGCGAGCCGCACCGGGTGGAGTCGGTGGCCATCATCAACGGCGTGGAGTATTTTGATGACAGCAAGGGCACCAATGTAGGGGCTACTGTGGCCGCCGTGCAGGGCTTGGGTGAAGCGGATGAAGGTGCCAGTTCTGCACGCAAGCTGGTTGTGATTTTGGGTGGCGACGGCAAGGGGCAGGACTTCGCTCCACTGGCCGCACCGGTGGCACGCCACGTCCGCGCTGTGGTCTTGATCGGGCGCGATGCAGCGCTCATCCGCGTGGCCTTGTCAGGTACAGGCGTGCCAATGCTGGAGGCCAGCGACATGGCGCAAGCGGTCAGCCTGGCCAACCAGCACGCTCACAGCGGCGACGCCGTGCTGCTCTCGCCCGCTTGCGCCAGCCTGGACATGTTTGACAACTATGAGCACCGCGCCCGCGTCTTTTGCGAGGCCGTGCGGGTGCTGGCCGACGACGCCGGCTTGATGAACGGAGGCTTGGCATGAGCACCGCCGTGGCTGCACCCTCACGCTTGTGGCAGGGCCTGACCGGCTGGTGGTCGGGCCTAAGGCGTTCATCGTCTGAGGGGCTGCCCGTGAGCGGTGCCAACTGGAGTACGGCCAATAGCGTACGGGTCTTTGATCAGGCGCTGGTCTGGGTCACGGTCGCCTTGCTGGCCTGGGGCTTGGTGATGGTGTATTCGGCCTCTATCGCCATGCCCGACAACCCCAAGTTTGCCCGCTACGCGCACACCCATTTCTTGACAAGGCATTTATTTTCTCTGGTGGTGGCCGTGGTGGCAGCGCTCATTGCTTTTCAAATCCCGATCACCACGTGGGAGAAGATGGCCCCTTGGCTGTTTGTCGCCTCGCTCGTGCTGCTGATGGCGGTGTTGATTCCCTTCATCGGCAAAGGCGTCAACGGCGCGCGCCGCTGGATCTCGCTGGGCGTGATGAACTTTCAGCCTTCGGAGCTGGCCAAATTCGCCATGTTGCTCTACGCCGCCGACTACATGGTGCGCAAGATGGACGTGAAGGAGAAGTTCTTCAAGGCCGTCGTGCCCATGGGCGTGGCGGTGGCGGTGGTGGGCCTGCTGCTGTTGGCCGAGCCCGACATGGGGGCCTTCATGGTGATTGCCGTGATCGCCATGGGCATCTTGTTTTTGGGTGGTGTCAATGCCCGCATGTTCTTTGTGATTGCCGCCATCTTGGTGGTGGCCTTCGGCTTGATGATCGCCTTGAGCGAGTGGCGGCGTGAGCGCATTTTTGCCTACCTCAACCCCTGGGATGAAAAACACGCCCTGGGTAAGGGCTACCAGTTGTCGCACTCCTTGATTGCCATTGGGCGTGGCGAAATCTTTGGCGTCGGGCTGGGCGGCAGCGTGGAAAAACTGCACTGGCTGCCCGAGGCGCACACCGACTTTTTGTTGGCCGTGATCGGCGAAGAGTTTGGCCTGATCGGGGTACTCAGTGTCATCGGCCTGTTTCTGTGGATGACGCGACGCATCATGCACATTGGGCGACAAGCCATTGCGCTGGACCGCGTGTTTGCGGGTCTGGTGGCGCAGGGCGTGGGCATCTGGATGGGTTTTCAAGCCTTCATCAACATGGGTGTGAACCTGGGCGCGCTGCCCACCAAGGGCCTGACCCTTCCGCTGATGAGCTACGGCGGCTCCGCCATTCTCATCAATCTGGTGGCCCTTGCCGTGGTGCTGCGGATTGACTTTGAGAGCCGACAACTGATGCATGGGGGGCGACTATGAGCAAGTGCGCACTCATCATGGCGGGTGGCACCGGCGGTCACATCTTCCCCGGCTTGGCGGTGGCGCAGGCCTTGCGCGAACGTGGCTGGCGCGTGCATTGGCTCGGCGCCCCTGGCAGTGCGGACAAACCCAGCATGGAAAGCCAGCTCGTGCCACCGCAGGGTTTTGCCTTTGAGACGATTGATTTCTCCGGCGTGCGCGGCAAGGGCTATCGCACGCTGGCCCTGCTGCCGCTGCGTCTGCTCAAGGCCTTCGTCCAGAGCATCGTGGTGCTGCGCCGCGTGCGGCCCGATGTGGTGGTGGGCCTGGGCGGCTACATCACTTTCCCGGCGGGCTTGATGAGCGTGTTGCTGGGCAAGCCGCTGGTGCTGCACGAGCAAAACTCGGTGGCCGGCATGGCCAACCGCGTGCTGGCCGCAGTGGCCGACCGCGTGTTCACCGCTTTCCCCAACGTGCTGAAAAAAGGCCAGTGGGTGGGCAACCCCTTGCGCGAAGCCTTCTTGCAGCAGCCCGACCCCGCCACGCGCTTTGCGGAACGCAGTGGCCCCTTGCACCTGCTGGTGCTGGGTGGCAGCCTGGGAGCCAAGGCGCTGAACGATGTGTTACCACGCGCCTTGGCGCAGATCCCGCTGGCGCAACGCCCACACGTCACCCATCAAAGTGGCGCCTTGCAGATTGACGCGCTGCGCGCTAACTACAACGCTGCGGGCGTGCAGGCTGAGTTGACGCCCTTCATCACCGACACGGCCCAGGCCATGGCCCAGGCCGACCTGCTGATCTGCCGTTCTGGCGCCAGCACGGTGACGGAAATTGCCGCCGTGGGTGTGGCCGCTGTGTTCGTGCCCTTCCCCTTTGCGGTGGACGACCACCAGACCGGCAACGCACGTTTCCTGAGTGATCAGGGTGCGGCTTGGTTGCTGCCGCAAACCGAATTGACCCCTGAAAAATTATCCGACATGCTACAAAAAACAGAGCGTTTTACGCTTTTAAACAGGGCGATACAGGCCAAAACAAGGGCTAAAACCGATGCCACCGCGCATGTCGTGACCGCGTGTGAGGAGTTGACACGATGAAACATGCCATCAAGCACATTCACTTCGTTGGCGTAGGCGGTTCGGGCATGTCCGGCATTGCCGAGGTGCTGCACAACTTGGGCTACCAGATCTCCGGCTCGGACCTGAGTGACAGCGCCACCCTCAAGCGTTTGGCAGGTTTGGGCATCACAACCCATATCGGGCATGCTGCGGCGCATGTCGCGAACGCTGACGCCGTGGTCACATCCACCGCCGTGCAGGCCGACAACCCCGAGGTGCTGGCCGCGCGCGAGCGCCACATCCCCATCGTGCCGCGCGCCCTCATGCTGGCCGAGTTGATGCGCCTCAAGCAAGGCATCGCTATTGCAGGTACGCATGGCAAGACCACCACCACCAGCCTGGTGGCCAGTGTGTTGGCTGAGGGCGGGCTGGACCCGACCTTCGTTATCGGCGGTCGCCTCAACAGCGCCGGAGCCAATGCACGGCTGGGCAGTGGGGACTACATCGTGGTGGAGGCCGACGAGTCCGACGCGTCCTTCCTCAACCTGTTGCCGGTGATGGCCGTGGTGACCAATATCGACGCCGACCATATGGAAACCTATGGCCACGACTTTGCGCGGCTCAAGCGTGCGTTCGTTGACTTCCTGCACCGCATGCCTTTCTACGGCACGGCGATCTTGTGCACGGATGATGCTGCCGTGCGCGAGATCGTGTCGCAAGTCACCTGCCCCATCACCAGCTATGGGTTTGAAGAGGGTGCCCAGGTACGGGCCGTGGACGTGCGCGCCGTGGGTGGGCAGATGCACTTCACCGTGCAGCGGCGCAACGGCGTCACGCTGGCGGACTTGCCGGTGGTGCTGAACTTGCCCGGTCGCCACAACGTGCTCAATGCTTTGGCGGCCATTGCGGTGGCCACCGAGCTGGACGTGACCGACAGCGCGGTACAAAAAGCCCTGGCCGAATTCCGGGGCGTGGGGCGTCGCTTTCAGCGCTATGGCGATTTGCCTGTGCAAGAAAACGGAACCGTTGCGCCGGGCGGCAGCAGCTTCACCCTGATTGACGATTACGGCCACCACCCGGTGGAGATGGCCGCGACTTTGGCCGCCGCGCGCGGGGCTTTCCCCGATCGCCGCCTGGTGCTGGCTTTTCAGCCGCACCGCTACACCCGCACGCGTGATTGTTTTGAAAATTTCGTCAAGGTGCTGGGCCAAGCTGATGCCGTGCTGCTGGGCGAGGTCTATGCCGCCGGTGAAGCCCCCATCGTCGCCGCCGATGGCCGCGCCCTGGCGCGTGCGCTGCGCGTGGCGGGCAAGGTGGAACCGGTGTTTGTGGATGACATCGCCGCCATGCCGCAGGCGATTGTGGACAACGCGCGCACGGGCGATGTGGTGATCTGCATGGGCGCAGGCTCCATGGGCGCCGTGCCGGGCAAGGTGCTGGACTTGCTGCAAATTTCAGAGCTGCTGGCGCATGAGGGGAGGGGGCTATGAGCGTGATTGATTTAGGAAAAGTGGCCGTATTAATGGGCGGGTCTTCCGCCGAGCGCGACATCTCCATCATGTCGGGCATGGGTGTGCTCAAGGCCTTGCAGTCGCGCGGCGTCGATGCCCATGCCTTTGACCCGTCGCAACGTAATCTGAGCGAACTTAAGACGGAGGGCTTTGCGCGTTGCTTCATCGCCCTGCACGGTCGCTTTGGCGAAGACGGCACGGTGCAGGGTGCGCTGGAGCTGCTGGGCATTCCCTACACCGGTTCGGGCGTAATGGCCTCCAGCATCGCCATCGACAAAGTCATGACCAAGCGCATCTGGCGCGCTGAGGGTCTGCCGACACCGGGCTGGCAACAGGTGAACAGCGTGGCCGACTGTGAAGCGGCTTTTGCACAATTGGGCGCGCCCATGATCGTCAAACCCGCGCGTGAGGGCTCGTCCATCGGTCTGACCAAGGTCATGCGTCTGGAAGAGTGCGCAGCCGCATTCACCCTGGCCGAGCAAGACGACACACTGGTGCTGTGTGAGCAGTTCATCAGCGGCGACGAGGTGACCGTGTCGGTGTTGGGTGTCGGGGCTACAGCCCGCGTCCTGCCGGTGATCCGCATCGTGGCCCCCGAGGGCAACTACGACTACAACAACAAGTACTTCACCGACGACACCCAGTACCTGGTGCCCTGTGGTCTGCCCGCAGGTGAAGAGGCCGCCATTCAGGCCCTGGTGCTCAAGGCCTACGCGGTGCTGGGTTGCCGGGGCTGGGCGCGGGCCGATGTGATGATCGACGCGCGCACACGCAAGCCCTATTTGCTGGAGATCAACACCTCGCCCGGCATGACCGGCCACTCGCTGGTGCCCATGTCGGCGCGGGCGGCAAGCATCAGCTATGAAGACTTGTGCGTGCTGTTGCTGGCATCGGCCACGCGGGATTACGCCGGGGCAAACGCATGACAACGACCCTCGATATCAAACTCATGAACATCACGTCCAGCGTGCTGCTGCTCGTGTTTGGTTTGCTGTCGATGGGGGCGCTGGCCGCATGGGTTTTTCAAAACCCGGTGTTTGCCCTGCGCGGCATCACGGTCAGCGGTGACGTGAGTCACAACAACGCGCTCACGCTGCGCGCCAATGTGGCGCCGCGTTTGAGCGGCACCTTCCTCACGCTGGACTTGGCAACAGCGCGGCGCACGTTTGAGGCCGTGCCCTGGGTGCGCAGCGCCCTGGTGCGGCGTGAGTTTCCCAATCGACTTCAGGTCACGTTGCAAGAGCATCAGGCGGTGGCCTATTGGGGGGCAGAGGGTGACTCCACCCTGGTCAACAGTTTTGGCGAAGTGTTCGAGGCCAACACGGGTGAAGTCGAGCAGGACAGCTTGCCACGCCTGAGCGGGTCACCCGAGCAGGCCGCACAGGTGCTGGCCATGTACCGCGCGGTGCAGCCCTTGTTTGAGCACCTGGATTTGAACGTTGACCAACTGGAACTGACGGGGCGGGGCAGTTGGCGTGCAGAGTTGGACAGCGGTGCCGTGGTGGAACTCGGGCGTGGCAGTGAAGACGAGGTGGTGGCCCGTGTGCAGCCCTTCCTGAACACGCTGACGCAAGTCACCTCCCGCTATAGCCGCACGGCGGCGGCATTGCAGTCGGCAGATTTGCGGCATGAGCAGAGTTATGCCCTTCGGTTGCGCGGTGTGAGCACCGTGGTGGCGGGGGCGCAAGCCCTCAAAAAATAGAACGAACAGAACACAGGAAAAGCAGGACCCACCCTATGTCAAAAGAATACAAAGACCTGGTCGTCGGACTGGACATCGGCACCGCCAAAGTCATGGCGGTGGTGGCCGAGGTCTTGCCCAGCGGCGAGCTGCGGCTGGTCGGTCTGGGCATTGCGCCCAGCAACGGCCTCAAGCGCGGTGTGGTGGTCAATATTGACGCCACAGTGCAGAGCATTCAGCAGGCCCTCAAAGAAGCCGAGTTGATGGCCGACTGCAAGATCACGCGGGTTTATACCGGCATCACTGGCAGCCACATCCGCGGCATGAACTCCAGCGGCATGGTGGCAGTGAAAGACCGCGAGGTGACAGCGGCCGATGTGTCGCGCGTGGTGGAAACCGCCAAGGCCATCCACATCTCGGCCGACCAGCGCTTGCTGCTGGTGGAGCCGCAGGAGTTTGTGATCGACGGGCACGACGTGCGCATCCCCATCGGCATGAGTGGCATGCGCCTGGAGGCCAAGGTGCACATCGTCACCGGCTCGCAGAGCGCGGCTGAAAACATTTTGAAATGCGTGCGGCGTTGCGGCCTGGAGGTGGAGCACCTCATGCTCAACCCGCTGGCCTCCAGTCTGTCTGTGCTGACCGAGGACGAGCGCGACCTGGGGGTGGCCCTGGTGGACATTGGCGCGGGCACGACCGATGTGGCGATCTTCACCGGCGGTGCGATTCGGCACACGGCGGTGATCCCGATTGCGGGTGACCTCATCACCAGCGACATTGCCATGGCCTTGCGCACGCCGACCAAGGACGCGGAAGACATCAAGGTCGAAAACGGCTACGCCAAGCAACTGTTGGCCGACCCCGAAGTCCAGGTCGAGGTGAGCGGTTTGGGCGACCGCAGCCCGCGCATGCTCAGCCGTCAGGTGCTGGCCGGGGTGATTGAGCCACGCATTGAAGAAATCTTCTCGCTGGTGCACCAGGTGTTGCGCGAGTCGGGTTGCGAAGAGGTCTTGTCCTCCGGCATCGTGCTCACGGGCGGCAGCTCGCTCATGCCGGGCATGGTGGAGTTGGGTGAAGACATCTTCTTGAAACCGGTGCGCCGGGGCGTGCCCAAGTATTCCGGCGCGCTGGCGGACATGGTGGCGCAACCGCGCGCCGCCACCGTCATGGGCCTGCTGGAAGAAGCGCGTCTGGCGCGTTTGCGAGGCTTCAATGTGGCGCAGAAAAATGGCTCGATGAAGACGGCGCTCGGTCGCGCCAAAGACTGGTTCATCGGGAATTTTTGATGAATACCGACAAACTTTGGCTGGCGCGGGGCAGCCCACAAGACCGATGGCGAAGCGCACAAGCGCCGCCTTGACCTGAGTGACATCAGAACATTTTTCAAGACAACAGCAAGATCAAACAATTAACCGGCAACTGCACTAAGGAGCATCCAAATGAGCATCGAAATGATTGAAGAAGAGAGCTTTAACCAAGGCACCCAGATCAAGGTGATCGGCGTGGGCGGCGGCGGCGGCAACGCGGTCGAGCACATGATCGTGTCAGACGTGCAGGGCGTGGAATTCATCTGCGCCAACACCGACGCGCAAGCCCTGAGCCGTGCCAGCGCGCACAAGACAATTCAACTCGGCCAAAGTGGTTTGGGCGCTGGCAGCAAGCCCGACAAAGGTCGTGATGCCGCCGAGTTGGCGGTGGACGACATTCGCTCGGCTATTGCTGGCGCACACATGCTCTTCATCACGGCGGGCATGGGTGGCGGCACCGGTACCGGCGCGGCCCCGGTGATTGCGCGGGTGGCGCGTGAGATGGGCATCTTGACCGTAGGTGTGGTGACCAAGCCCTTTGACTTTGAAGGCGGTCGTCGCATGAGCAATGCCGACAGCGGCTTGAGCGAGCTGGAAGCCAATGTCGATTCACTCATCGTGGTGCTCAACGAGAAGCAGCTTGAAGTGCTGGGTGATGACGTGACGCAAGACCAAGCGTTTGCCCACGCCAACGATGTGCTGAAAAACGCTGTCGGCGGCATTGCCGAAATCATCAACGTGCCCGGCCATGTGAACGTGGACTTTGAGGACGTGCGCACCGTCATGGGCGAACCCGGCAAAGCCATGATGGGCACCGCCGTGGCCAGCGGCCCAGACCGCGCCCGCCTGGCCGCCGAGCAGGCCGTCGCTTGCCCGCTTCTGGAGGGCATTGACCTGTCAGGTGCGAAGGGCGTGCTGGTGCTGATCACGGCAGCCAAGGGCTCGCTCAAATTGAGCGAATCCAAGCTGGCCATGAACACCATCCGTGCCTATGCCTCGCCCGACGCCCACGTGATCTACGGCACGGCCTATGACGATACTTTGTGTGATGACATCCGTGTGACGGTGGTGGCCACAGGCTTGTCGCGTCAAGGTGTGCGCCGTGCTGCGCCCTTGCAGCAAGTACCCCAAATGGTATTGCGAACCGGCACTGACAACGTTGGTTTCTCGGTGCCCACGCTGAACACACAGGGCAACGGTACGCAAGCCGGTGGCGGTATGGGATCGGGCGGCGTGGCGCAGCCGGATTACCAAAGCATGAGCACCCCCAGCGTCTGGCGCACGCGCGATCGCACGCAGGCGGCGGCCAAGGTGGATGCGCTGTCCAGCGGTGGCATGGATGATTTTGAGATTCCGGCTTTCTTGCGTAAGCAAGCGGATTGATCTTTCAAAAAGTAAAATCAGCCGGTGCTCCAACAACGAACCCTCAAATCCCTCACCCGCGCCGTCGGCGTCGGCCTGCACAGCGGCCAGCGTGTCGAAATCACGCTGCGCCCGGCGCAGCCTGACACTGGCATCGTGTTCCGCCGTGTCGATCTGCCGCAGCCGGTGGACATCCCCGTGTCGGCCATGGCGGTGACGGACACTCGCTTGGCGTCCACGCTATCGCACGGGGATGCCAAGGTGTTCACGGTGGAGCATTTGATGTCGGCCTGCGCGGGGCTGGGGGTGGACAACCTGTACGTGGACATCACGGCCGAAGAGGTGCCTATCCTGGACGGCTCGGCGGCGTCTTTTGTGTTTCTGCTGCAAAGCGCGGGCATCGTGCTGCAAAATGCCCCGCGTCGCTTCATCCGCGTGACCCAGCCGGTAGAGGTGCGTGAGGGCGAAGGCGCGGGTGTCAAGTGGGCGCGGCTGGACCCTTACCACGGCTACAAGCTGAGCTTTGAGATCGACTTCAAACACCCGGCGGTGGACTCCACCGGCCAGCGGGTTGAATTTGACATGAGCACCGACTCCTACACTCGTGACATTGCGCGGGCGCGCACCTTTGGCTTCACCAAAGACGTGGAGATGATGCGTGCCAACGGCCTGGCCATGGGCGGCGGGCTGGACAACGCCATCGTGATGGACGACTACAAGGTGCTCAACTCAGACGGGCTGCGCTATGACGACGAATTCGTCAAACACAAAATCCTCGACGCCATGGGCGACCTCTACCTGCTGGGCAAGCCGCTGTTGGCCAGCTACAGCGCGTTTCGCTCCGGCCACGCGATGAACAACGTTTTGCTGCGTGCCCTGCTGGCCCAGCCCGAGGCGTGGGAAGTGGTGACCTTTGACGACGAAAAACTCGCCCCCAAAGGCTTCGCCCAACTGGTGCGGGCCTGGTAGGGCACAAACCCTATGTTGCTGTTTCGCTGGCTTTTCCTCTTGATGCTGATCAGCGCGGGGGTGTGCTTTGCCTTTTATGTGGGCACGGGCCAGCAACGCTTTAGGCACTGGGGCCTGCTCATTCTGAAGTGGGCCATCATCGCTGCGTTTGGATTTTTTGCAGTGCTGATTTTGGAGCGGATTGCGTAGCTTGAAGCCTAGAATCGGGCAGAACCATTTGCGGGGTTTGTTGGAATTTTTATTCCGGTGTGGAATTCAACAAAGCCTCTGAAACCAAGGCTACAAGCCGCTCTCCGGAGGAATACATGTCCAGTTTATCCCGCAGTGTCCAGATTATTTTGCAGGTTTTGCGGGATACATCACGTTGGGCCTCAGAGGCCGCCGCCTAAAAGTCCGCAAGTTCCACTCCACCGCCATACGCTCCGCCAAGCACCTCGAAAACATAAATCTTGGCCAGGCAGCGCTAGAAGCGCTGCCTGCAAAAATCACGGCGCGCTAAGCGCGGAAGCCCAAAACATTGGCAGTCCACGCATGAAACGAAGTACTCGAAACCATTGAGTAATTTTAATTTCAAAAACAAATACATGAAACGCAACTTAATGCAAGCATGCGTATTTGTCGGCGCTGCCTCGCAAACGGTGCTGAGGCCCAACCCGCTAATCAACCGGAATTGCAACAGCCCGCTTCGCGGTCTGCCGCAATCCGGTTATTAGCAACGTTAACTTGTTACCCTGTCTCAGCAAACCAGAGTTGCGTTCGGTACCTGAAACTGGTACTATAGAGCAATGATACGGCGGCATCAGCGAATTGTTGAATTGATTTTTTCCCGGCCGACGAGCGGCAATGTCCAGTGGCGCGATGTTGAGGGCCTTTTCGTTGAACTGGGTGCAGAAATTGAAGAACGGGCAGGCAGCAGGGTTTCTGTCTTTTTGTTTGATGAAGTGCGGGTCTTTCACCGTCCACATCCATCACCCAACACAGACAAAGGCGCAGTGGCGGCAATCCGCAAATGGCTGGAACAACACGGAGTCGAACCATGAATGTAATGACTGTTGACGACTATCACGCAACGATTGAATTCGACCCTGATCTTGATTTGTTCAGGGGGGAAATTCTCGGCCTCAACGGTGGCGCGGACTTTTACGGAAAAAATCCGAAAGAACTTCGTGCGGAGTTCAAGCGCTCGCTTCAGGTTTTTCTTGAGGTTTGTGCCGAGAAAGGGCTTGAGCCAAAGCGACATTTTTCCGGCAAATTCAATTTGCGGATTTCGCCGCAATTGCACGAAAAACTCGCTATTGCGGCGCAGGCAAAAGGCAAAAGCATCAACACCTTGGCGCAAGAGGCTTTGCAAGAAAGCTTTGCGTGAAGTGGACATAAGTTAACTGGTCATTCCATCGGACGGCTGTGCCGCCCGATGAATTTCGACGTAACCCCATGAAAACCCTACACCTCACCGCCGTCATGGCTGCACTTCTGTGCACCACAAGCTGGGCGCAAACCTCGCCCACCACTAGCGCGGTTCGGTTGGCAAGCC
>JAYVPU010000221.1:0-4809 GCA_043757205.1 Comamonadaceae bacterium
CGCGCGGCGGCATGTTGCGCGAAGGCCTGGCCTTTGACCGCTGCAATGTGGCTGTGGTCACCAACGTGGGCAGTGGCGACCATCTCGGCCTGAACTACATCACCTCGGTGCAAGACCTGGCCGTGCTCAAGCGCGTGATCGTGCAAAACATCGCCGCCAAAGGCGTGGCCGTGCTCAACGCGGCCGACCCCATCGTGGCGGCCATGGCCGTGCACTGCAAAGGCACGGTCACCTTCTTTGCCGCTGACCGCAACCACCCGGTGATGGCCACCCATCTGGCGCAGGGCAAACGCGGCGTGTATGTGGAAGACGGCTGCGTGATTGCCGCCGAGGGCACACAACGCCAGCGCCTGGGCCTGATCGACATCCCGGTCACGCTCGGGGGGGCCATCGGTTTTCAGGTCGAAAACGTCATGGCCTCGGTCGCCGCCGTCTGGGGTCTGGGGCTGGATTGGGACACCGTGCGCAGTGGGCTAGCCAGTTTCATCAACGACAGCGACAACGCGCTGGGTCGCTTTAACCTGTTCAAGTATCGGGGCGCCACCGTGATTGCCGACTACGGCCACAACCCGGACGCCATGATCGCGCTGGTACAAGCCGTTGAAGCCCTACCGGCCAAGCATCGCATGGTAGTCATCAGCGGAGCAGGCGACCGGCGCGACGAAGACATCCGCGAGCAAACCGCCCTGCTGGGTGAGGCCTTTGACGAAGCGGTGCTGTACCAAGACCAGTGCCAGCGGGGGCGCGAAGATGGCGAAGTGCTGGCCTTGTTGCAACAGGGTCTGGTGCAGGCCAGTCGCACCAAAACCATCACCGAAATCCGGGGCGAATTTTTAGCCATCGACACGGCCATGGACAAACTGGGAGAAGGCGATTTGTGTCTGATCCTGGTCGATCAGGTTGAGGAATCCCTCGCGCACATTGCCAACCGTGTTGCGAAAGACAGTGCCCCGGCTTAAGCGGACTCGGTCGTCGGCTCACGCCCCATCAGTGCAGCCACCACCTGGGCGGGCTGCATTTGACCGTCCAGCAAGGCCACCACGCATTGCGTGATCGGCATGTCCACACCCAGGTGCCGGGCGCGCTGCAGCACAGTGCGGGCGCTGTACACCCCTTCGGCCACATGACCCAATGAGGCCGCAGCCTGCTGCAAGGTTTGCCCCTGTGCCAGTAGCAAACCGACCTGCCGGTTGCGACTGAGGTTACCGGTGGCGGTCAACACCAGATCGCCCAGCCCAGACAGACCCATGAAGGTATCGGCCCGAGCGCCCAGCGCAAGCCCTAAGCGGGTCATCTCGGCCAGCCCGCGCGTGATGAGAGCGGCGCGTGCGTTCAGCCCTGGGCGCTGGTGATCGGGCAAATCAGCGGCGGCAATTCCGTCCAGCACGCCGGCGGCAATCGCCATCACATTTTTGACAGCACCCCCCACCTCCACGCCCACCACGTCTTCATTGGCGTACACCCGCAGCATGGGGCTGTGAAAAGCAGCCACCAACGCCTCACGCACGCTCGCATGCACGCTGGCGGCGACCAAGGCAGTCGGTTGACCCAGGGCCACCTCCTGGGCAAAGCTCGGCCCACTCAAAGCGCCCGCTATCAATTCAGGAGCTGCTTGTGCTTGTACTTCATGGGCTAAAAGCCCAAAAGACGCTGAAATAGACTTCGAACTAGCAGCTTCAAACCCCTTGCACAGCCACGCCACGGGTTGTCTGAAATCACGCAACTGGGTCAGCACACCCCGCAGCCCCGCCATGGGCGTGGCCACAATCACCAAGTCTTGCCCCTGCACGACTTGCGCCAATGCGTCGGCAGAACCACTCACAACCTGGATAGAACCCGGCAATGCCAGGCCAGGCAAATAGCGCGCATTGAGACGCTGGGTTTGCATGGCCAGCGCCTGTGCAGGGTCACGTGCCCACAGCGTCACGCGATGCGTGGCGCGCGAATTTTGACTGGCACTGATGGCCAGCGCCGTTCCCCAAGCACCCGCGCCCAACACGATGAGTTTCATGGTGGGTGAGGTTCGCTGAGGAGACGGTTGACGTTGGGGTCGTTATTGCACAGTCGCCGCAGGCTGCTCTTGCGCTGCGGCCTGCTGGGCTTGCTGTTGCTCGTACATGGCTTGGAAGTTGATTTCTGCCAGATGCACTGGCGGGAAGCCCGCACGCTGAATCAAATCAGCCACATTGCCACGCAGGTAGGGGTACACAATCTGCGGGCAAGCAATACCCATGATGGGGCCCATCTGGTCGTCGGGCAGATTGCGAATCTCAAAAATACCGGCCTGCTGAGCCTCCACCAAAAACACGGTACGGTCGCCGATCTTGGTCTGCACTGTGGCCGTGACCGTCACCTCAAACATGCCCTCAGACACCGGCATGCCGCCCACGGCGAGTTGAATGTCCACTGTAGGCTGGGATTGATCCAACAAAATAGCGGGTGAGTTGGGTTGCTCCAAGGAAGATTCCTTGAGGTAAACGCGCTGGATCTGGAAAACGGGTTCTTGCATATCAGCCATGGCTTTTCTTTCGGGTCAAAACAAAGCCCGCCGGTTGGTGATACCGAAGCGGGCTAACAATCGGAATGGGAGATTATCTCAGGATCAAGTCGCTTGAAGCAGGGGCATCAAGCCGCTGCGCTCATCCAACGCCATCAGGTCGTCACAGCCCCCCACATGCGTGTCGCCAATGAAGATTTGCGGCACCGAACGGCGTCCCGTAATCTCCATCATGTGCAGCCGCGCTTCGGGGTGGGTATCGACTCGGATCTCCTCGATCGTCTCCACCCCTTTGGCTTTGAGGATTTGCTTGGCCCGCACGCAATAGGGACAAACGGCGGTGGTGTACATCTTGACGGCTTGCATCACTGTGACTCCTTCAGGCTTTATCGACAGGTAGATTGGCCGCTTGCCAGGCAGAGAGCCCACCATTGAGTGACTGCGCTTTCAAATAACCCAAACCCTTGGCCACACCTGCGGCATTGTTCGAACGCCTGCCCGTCTGGCACACAAAGATGAGGGGCAGCTCTTTGTTTTTCACCGTGGCGGCGAGCTTATCGGCCAACTGGCCCATGGGAATGTTTTTGGCCCCACCGATGTGACTCACCGCGAATTCATTGGCCTCGGACACATCAATCACCACGGCCTTCTCCCGGTTGATGAGTTGCACCGCGCCCGTGGGCGTCAAAGATCCGCCCGTTGCGCTCTTCAAAATAGGCCAGGCCAGCAAGCCGCCGGAACTCAGCGCCACCAAAATCAGCGTCCAGTTGTCGATAATAAATTTCACAGATGTCCTTGTTGATTCAACGTCAAAGCATCTGATTTTAGAATGTCGGGTTGTCGGCTTTTTTTTCAGGGTTATTTAGACCTGAAAAATTCCAAATTCCCCAGTTCCATTCACCTCCGAATCCTGCATCCACCATGTATAAACTCGTCCTCATCCGCCACGGCGAATCCACCTGGAACCTTGACAACCGCTTTACCGGATGGGTCGATGTGGACTTGACCGACACTGGCGTTGCGCAAGCCAAAAACTCAGGCCAACTCCTCAAAGCCGAGGGTTATGACTTCGATCTGGCCTACACCAGCGTGCTCAAGCGCGCCACACGCACCCTGTGGCACTGCCTGGACGAGATGGACCGCACCTGGTTGCCTGTGGTCAACAGTTGGCGGCTCAACGAGCGTCATTACGGTGCGCTTGAAGGCCTCAACAAAGCCGAAGTGGCCAAAGAATATGGTGACGACCAAGTGCTGATCTGGCGTCGCAGCTACGACATCCCGCCACCGGCACTCGACATCAACGATCCGCGCTGCGAGCGCAGCGATCCTCGATACGCCAGGCTGCAGCCCGAACAAGTCCCCCTGACCGAATGCCTCAAAGACACCGTGGCCCGTGTTCTTCCGCTGTGGAATGAGTCCATCGCACCGGCCATCAAAGCTGGCAAACGGGTGGTGATTGCCGCGCACGGCAACTCCATTCGCGCCCTGGTGAAATACCTCGATAACGTGGCCGACGCCGACATCGTGGGCGTGAACATTCCCAACGGCATTCCCCTGGTGTATGAGCTGGACGAACAACTCAAACCGCTGCGCCACTACTATCTGGGCGACCCCGAAGCGGCGGCCAAGGCTGCGGCAGCGGTGGCTGCGCAAGCCAGAGCTTGATGGGGATCAAACGACTGTGAAAAACATTTCTACTCTTCAATCTTTCTGATGAGGGAACCTATACAGTTGAGTCACTTCCAACGGTATACATTGAAGCGACAAGAGGCGACTTATGAGACAAAAATTGAAAATCATCGGCTGGATTTCACTGGGCGTGCTGGCCGGCGCGTTAACCACGGTTTCACTGCAAACCGTGGCACGCAACGCGCTGGCGCCCTTGCCGCTAGATGAGCTACAGCAACTCGCGGCCGTCTTCGGCCTGATCAAAACCGACTACGTTGAGCCGGTGGACGACAAAAAACTCATCACCGACGCCATCTCGGGCATGGTGGCCAGTCTGGATCCACACTCCCAGTACTTTGACAAAAAATCCTTCAAGGAATTTCGCGAAGGCACCTCCGGGCGTTTTGTCGGTGTCGGCATCGAAATCACCCAGGAAGACGGCTTGGTCAAGGTGGTCTCGCCCATTGAGGGCTCTCCCGCCTTTCGCGCTGGTCTTAAAACCAACGACTTGATTACTAAAATCGACGACACCGCCGTCAAAGGCTTGTCGCTGAACGATGCCGTCAAACGCATGCGCGGCGAGCCCAACACCAAGGTCAACCTCACCATTTTCCGCAAGGAAGAAAACCGCAGTTTCCCGGTCA
>JAYVPU010000222.1:0-4785 GCA_043757205.1 Comamonadaceae bacterium
CCTGGATGAACGGCAACTACACCGAACAGCCCAAAAGCGCGCATTTTGCGTCGGTGTTTTATGCCACGGCCACCAATGGCGGCAACCAGGCCCTGTTCAAGGCCGCGCCTACGCGCGAGAAGGCCGATCAACTGTTGAACAACCGCTTGAAAGCACCCGCCACGGGTGATGCGAACGACCACCTCTACCAGTGGGACTCCTCACGCGACTACAACCCCTCCCCCGGTTTGGAGAAAATTCAAGCCACGCTGTTGGCCATCAACGCTGCCGACGACGAGCGCAACCCGCCGGAGTTAGGCTTGCTGCAAAGCGAGGTCAAGCGCATCAAAAATGCCAGCTACGTGATCATTCCCGCCAGTGAAAACACCGCTGGCCACGGCACCACGGGGCAAGCCAAGTTTTGGAAGCAACACCTGGCGACGCTGCTGCAAACTGCACCGCGACTAGCGAAGTGAATCGATCCTATGAAAAAAACACGTCACTTTTGCCGTGACGCACAAATAAGCGCGTCGCTCACCATCAGCGCCGTCTTGTCCAGCATGGGTGGCGCTGCAGCCCAAGCGGCCATCGCATTCGATGCCGATGGCATCCAAATGCTGCGCTCCTCTGCTACGGGCGGTAGCAATTTACGGCTGGGATCAAACAACCCCAATCGCCACCCCGCTTTTGGTTTTGACTACAAAGCCATTGCAAGTGCCGAGCAGGAAAACGGCCTGGCCTATTGGCACCTGAGCGCCAGTGCACTGACCTATGTCAGTGGCGCTCAGGGCTACACCGCCCGTCTGCATTTGTATGCCAGTGGCGGCAAACAACAATTCAACTGGAAAACACAAAAAGGCCACCTCGGCCACCCTGGCGATGTGAAAAACCAGGAGTTCACGGTGTATGTTCGTGTCCATGACTTGCTCACCCCGGAAATCGCGCAAGTGAGCTTGAAGATCCGGGGGGGCGGGCATCACGCCAAAGACCCGGATGCAGCTTCAGCCACGATGATGACTTTTGCACCGGGCAGCAGTTCAGCGGTGAGTCGATTTGGCAAAGAGCTGACCCACCCTGTCTATGACTATGTGAAACTCAAGCCCGAGTTTGACGCTTCACTCAAATCGAATGCGTGGACGGGACTCAAGCTGTTGAGTTGGATCAACCCCGCCAATCCACAACAAGTCGTCAATCAACTCTACCTGGACAATGCCCCCTTTGATGCCAACGGAAAACCCGCCAATCGGTGGCGATTTTTCAGCCAATATTTGGACGAAGCAGGAAAGAACACCGGTCACTATGCTCAAGTGGCGGACTGGGGTGGCTGGCAAACCACCTTGCGTGTCGATGGCTATCGCAGCGTGGACTTTGCGTGGCCCTCGGTACGCGAGGTACTACCGCCCTGAGTGAGATCCCCCTAATATCAACCCCGATTGAGCGGTCGGCCATGCACGTTAAACTTTACCGATGTCTTCTACCCAATACAAAACAAACCAACGCCGCCTTTCCGACCGCATCAAACTTGCGGCCCAGGTGGTGTTGGCCGGGCAGACGTACGAAGTTTTAGATTGGTCTTTTTCCGGCTTCTCCATTGCCAAAAACGATTCAGGCTTCGAGTCGGATGCTGTGTTTGATGCGGTCTTTCTTCTGCCCTTCGACCACTATACGGCGCAGTGCAACGTTCAGGCCGAAGTCCGGGTCGTTCACGCCGACACGATAGGATTTGAGTTTTGCGACATCCCACATGGGGTGCGGCTGCTTATGCGCGAATATGTCGAAGAATCCGTCGACGGTCGCTTGCATCGCCAAACGCAGGAGACACCCACGCAGCCCTCACTCTCAGACCCAGTCCCCGCGCCTACCGCATCACCCGGCAACTTACTCAGAACGGACGAGCGCCCAGACAGAACATTCAAACGCAAGCTCATTCAGTACTTGGTGATGTCATTGCTACTCGCGCTCGCTATTGCCGGTATTTTGATTTCACAGCGCTATGTCATGAGTACGCAAGCCGGCCTGGTTGGCAACTCTGCCGAGATTCGCAGCAGGGCTGACGGCTACGTTAAAACCATATTGATCAAAACGGGCGATAAGGTCGCCGCAGGTCAACTCGTCATTGCCCTTGACGACCGAGAAGCACACCGAAATTTGCGTGCAGGTGCCTTTGTTCAACAACGCCTGGAAGCTTCAGTCAAAGCAGCAGAAAAAGCGTTGCGAGGAGAGTTGGTTAACGACAAACTCTATACCCGCATTGCAGGATGGCGCAACTTGGCGGAGCAAGCCCGGGTGGCCGAAAACAATGCCTTGCTGGCACAAGCTAGCGCAGAACTCAAACGCTCAGAAGATCTCTACAAATCAGGTTTTGTGTCAAACGCCAACCTGGAAGATCGTCGCAACGCCCTCGCCCAAAGTGCCGCCGGGTTGAACCGTGTCAAGGCTGAGGCCTCGCTTGCGCTCGATATTGAAAAGGGTGCCCAAGAAGGCCGCTTCTTCTCCAGTTCGCAAATCACCAACCGCACGGTGGAGATGACCCAGCTTTTGCAAAGAAGTAACGCCGAGTTGGCGCAGGCCATTGCTCAACTGGGGCCCTTATTCTCGGCGCTGGAATACACCAGCATCAGTGCCCCCACGGCGGGCACTGTGCGACTTGTCAACCGAGCGCCTGGTGAATTGCTGCGAGCTGGAGACCTGGTCGCCTTGATTGAAACCAACGCAGAGCCCACCGTGCTGGCCAAGTTTTTGGTCTCTGATGTGTTTCGCATCAGCCCGGGACAAGACTGCCGTGTCATTTTCCCTGCACTGGACGTGATTGTTCCTTGCGTGGTCAACGCCGTGGTTCCACCCACTTTAGTGACCGAAGCCAACGGCATGGCCAACACAGCGGAAACCGGCATGGGTGAGGCCTCCGTCAGTGTGCGTCTGCTGGACCCGCCTCCACTGCCTGGTGGCTTGCGCGCACGGGTCGAGATCGACACCCGACAATCCGTGTTCACTCTGCTGCATCAACGCTTACAGTGATTTATGAAAACCGCCCCGCCCTAACTGGCTTGTCGGCGGCCTGGCAAAGCTTGCCCGCGACTGTATTGGCTCTGTCCAGCGCTTTGATCCTGATTTGGACCTTGCCGGTTGGTTTTTTTCAACACGGACATGCTGCGCTGTTTGCGGTGGGTGGCATCGGTTTGTTACGTAATTTATGGCTACTCACCAATCAACTGCGTTCGTTTTACTACCGCCACTCTGCTTTTTCACGCTTGCGAAAGCAAGAGCGCGCTCTGGCGCAACCCTACCCGCAACGCCTTTATGTGATCGTGCCTTCCTACCGGGAAGATCCGCTGGTCACGCAGCGTGCCGTCGCAGCGCTGGCCAAAGAAGTGAGCTTGCTGCCCTGCCAAGTATTTCTACTTTTTAGCGTTGCCAGTGTGCAAGAGATGGCGCAAATACGTGGTCTAGTGAGGCAGTATGGACGCCGCGACAACCTCAAATTCAACTTCATGGCGCAAAGCGAAGGCAAGCGCATGGCCCTGGGGCAGGCGCTGCGACTGGTCTCGCGAGAGTACCTCCGCGTCAGTGAGTGGCATGTGGACGCCCCCAACGACATCGTGGTACTGATGGATGGCGACACCGAGGTTCGGCCTGGCACATTTCGCAAAAGCCTGGGGTTCTTCAAACTACTGCCGGACTTAGGTGCGCTCACCACCAACGAAGCGGGGCACATGCTCACCAATGAGGCGGCTGAAGGTGCCATCAATCCGTGGTTCAACCTGAAGTTTGCCAAGCGACACACTATGATGAGTTCGCATGCTTTGTCCGGGCGGGTGATGACGCTCACTGGGCGGTTTTCTGTTTTTCGGGCGGGGGCCATACTTCATTCCAAATTCATTCAACGCATTGAAGCCGACCACATCAACCATTGGATATTTGGTCGATTTCGGTTTTTGATGGGCGATGACAAAAGTACCTGGTTTGATTTGTTGGCGGGGGGGTGGCGCATGCTTTATCTCCCCGATGTTTGCGTCAATTGCTTGGAGACAAGAGGCGGAAATTTCTTCAGCCTTAGCAAGGATCTGATGTTTCGCTGGTTCGGCAATATGGCGCGTAACAATTGGCGAGCCTTGTCGCTGGGCCCACAACGCATGCCTTTTTTTATCTGGCTAACCGTGCTGGATCAGCGTGTATCGATGTGGACCAGCCTGATTGGTCCGCTCGGCGCGTTGTTTGGGAGTTGGATGTTTGGGTCTGGATATCTGGCCCTTTATTTGGCTTGGGTGCTTACGACGAGAACTATCTTTTTGTGGTTGCTGGTGCCCAATGGATTTGTGATTCGCCCCATCCATATTGGCTTGCAAATCTATGACCAGTGGGTTGGATCCGCATTAAAAATATCGGCCATGTTGCTCATGAACCGCCAAAGCTGGTCCAAAGCCAACAACACTAAAGTCTCAGATCACGGTGTGCAGGTATCCGCCCGAGACATCCTAGCGTGGCACCGACTTTGGAGTTACGTGGCTTACTTTGTCTTTTCTATACTTTTGCTGACCGGGGTTTTGATTTTTCCGGGTCAATTTCATCTTTTTTAGGTTCAGCCTCAATCCTGGCCAAACAAGTCCCGACTGTAAATTTTTTCACGCACATCGCTCAAATCATCGGTGATGCGGTTGGCCACAATCACATCCGCTTGTGCCTTGAACTGAATCAAATCATTCACCACGCGTGAATTAAAAAACAAGGGCACAGTCAACGCGGGCTCATACACAATGATCTCCACACCCTTGGCTTTGATGCGCTTCATGATGCCCTGGATGCTGC
>JAYVPU010000223.1:0-4745 GCA_043757205.1 Comamonadaceae bacterium
TGAGGTCGTCCCGACCTTGAAAATCACCTCGCCGGTGGGCACATGGACGACCCGTACTTCGTCGCCAAACGAATTAGGCACGCACTTGGCAGCCATCGCGACCGCCTGTGACCGGTCACGAAAACACTGCTGAACTTTCGACTGCGGCAGCAGTCGGTTAACGACAGGATGGTTACTCTCAATGCAATACTCGGCTGACATCATTAGTTGCCCCTTGTTTGCGAAATATGTTTTTGTCTCTTCATTTTTCTGGCCCAGACAAGCACAAATAGTAATGGGTGAACGTGTCAATTCAACGATGATTTCGATGAAAAGGGTAAGCCCTTGTAAAGCCAATTGACCACACCATCAGCGGCAACTTTACCGCTGGCAAAACACGCAGTCAGCAAATAACCGCCCGTAGGGGCTTCCCAGTCCAGCATTTCGCCCGCACAGAACACGCCGGGCACGGCCTGCAACATCAGCGTGTCACTCAACACTTCAAACGGCACGCCGCCTGCACTGCTGATGGCCTCATCCAGCGGGCGCGTTGCCACCAAGCGCAAGGGCAAGGCCTTAATGGCGGTGGCCAGTTGGGTGGGTTGGTTCAAGTCGTCTTTGCTCAAAATCTCATGCAGCAAAGCCATCTTGATGCCTTCCAGACCCAGGCGGCTTTTCAGATGGCTGGAGAGCGAACGCGAGCCGCGTGGGTGGCTGACCTCGGCCAGCACACGCTCGGGGGAGTGGTCTGGCAGCAAGTCCAACAACAGGGTGGCGTGGCCTTGGGCAAGGATGTCGTCGCGCAAGAGGCTGGACGCGGCGTAGATCAGGCTGCCCTCCACGCCCTTCTCTGTCGCCACAAACTCGCCCTTGCGCTGAAAGGTTTGCCCGATTGCGGCGGTGAAAGCAATGGCTACCGATTTGAGGGGCTGGCCTGCAAAGCGACTGGTGAAATGTTCGCTCCAGCCCACTGTGGCGGTCGCGTCCGATCTGGAGGGTGAGGCCACATCAAAGCCGCAGTTCGCTGGCAGTAGCGGGGCCAAGACCACACCGCGTGCCGCCAGCAGCGGCACCCACGCCCCATTGGAGCCCAGCCGCGCCCAGCTACCACCGCCCAAGGTCAGCACCACGGCGTCTGCCTGTACTTCGGTCTCGCCCTGCGGCGACTCAAAGCGTAAGGTGTGGCCGTCTGCCGCCCAGCCCAGCCAGCGGTGCCGCATGTGAAAGCGCACACCGCCCTCTTCCACCTGATTTGACGCCTGCGGACCATGGGGGTGACGCAGGCGATGCAACCAGGCCCGCAGCAGCGGCGCGGCCTTCATGTCGGTGGGAAAAACACGCCCGGACGTGCCGACGAAAGTCTCGATCCCCAGCCCTTTGGCCCACGCCCTCAGCTGCTCGGGGCCAAAAGACTGCAACAGACGCTCGATCTGTGGGCGCCGCGCGCCGAAGCGAGAGGCAAAGCGGTCGGCGTCCTCGGAATGCGTGAGGTTGAGCCCGCCCTTGCCTGCCAGCAAAAACTTGCGTCCGACCGAAGGCATGGCGTCATACAGGCTCACCGCTAGGCCGGCGCTCAACAGCACCTGAGCCGCCATCAGCCCGGCTGGACCACCCCCAATGACAACGACTTTTTTCATTCAAATCCTATTTTTAATTCATTCAATTCGTCGAGTGTGCCACTCGCACTGAGAAAGGCGGCTTTCACGACCTGTCCAGGGTAAATGGACTGGACGGCCACACAGTAGCTGCGAAGCTGGGTCACCAGCGCCTGCTGGCTTTGCGCATGGACTGCCGACTTGTAATCGAGCACCCACCATTCGCCAGCCTCATCCGATGACTTCCGCTGGCGGCGCACCAGTCGATCCAGCCGCCGAACGCTGCCCTGCACCGTGATCGCCACCTCGTTGCCGTGCCAGTCAATCTGCGCAGCATCCCACACCCAGGCACCTTCTCCCACCAGAATGCGTTGCGCCATGGACGCCGCTTGATCAGCCTGCCGAGCGTCCAGCCCGAACTCGCGAGCGACCTGGCGCACCTGGGCTTCGGGACAGTCCTTCGCACCCAAGGGAGCCCATTCCAGCAGCCGGTGCATGGCCTGACCGATGAGGGATTGGGCTGATGATGCTTCGTTAGCCGCTGGTTGAGTAGGCGAATTTGCTATCAATAGAGTAGCTTCTTTTGCTTGTATTGATTTCCTTGCAGGAAGAATTGGCAATAAAAATGGCTTGGGTTTCGGGGTCAAAGTCAGCCCTTCGATAGGCGCTGGGCGAACGGGAATGAGTGCCGCGCCATCGGGAATGGCCCCACACCCGGCTTGTAAACGCTGCCACCAACTCCCATCATTGGCATGGTGCGGCTGCACCGAGGACAGAACCAAGCGCTGGCGCGTGCGCGTCATGGCCACGTACAGGCCGTTGAGTTCTTCGCGCTGGCGGGCGTGGCTTTCGGTGGTCAGGGCCGATTCGGCGCTGGCGGGGGCGCGGGTTTCGCTGGCCAGAAACATGAAGCTTCGGGGCGCAGTCTCCTCCCCCGGCCAATCCACCAGCACGCCCATGGTCTGGGCCTTTGGACTGGGCGCATCGGTGTCGAGCAGCAGCACCAGTGCGGCTTCCAAGCCCTTGGCCCCATGCACGGTGAGCAGGCGCACGGCGTCTGCGTTGGCCCGGTCCGGTGCCTTGACGCCACCGGCCTTGAGGGCGCGCACCAGAGCGTAAGGCGTGGCGTAACGCCCACCGTCGATTTGCAAAGCGGCTGACAGCAGGGCTTGCAGATTGGCCAGCACGTTCTCACGCAGCGCATCGGGCGCAGCCGCCGCAAAGCGGGCCAGCACATCGCCGTGCTGGTAGATGGCGTCTAGCGCGTCGTGCGGCGGGAGTGTATCCAGCCAGCCTTTGTACTGCATCAAAGTGGCTCCAACCCCTTTTAATTCATGCGTAAACAGCTCATTTTTTTGTAGCAAGTCAAACCAAGTTGGCCTTTTTTCCTGAGCCCGCGCCAACTGTGCCAGTTCAATCAACCCGTCATCACCCACGCCAAACAACGGCGACTTGAGCGCGCGGGCCAAGGACAGATCATGCGCCGGTGAGACCAGCGCATCCAGCAGAGCCACGATGTCCTGCACCTCCGGCGCTTCGCCCAGGTCGGTCTTCTCGGGTTGCTGGGCCGGGATGTGCAGCGCACGCAACTCGTCTTGCATGACGGTCAACCGGTCGCGCTTGCGCGAGAGCACCATGATGTCGCGCGGATGCAAGCCTTCTGCGATCTGCTGTGCCAGCCAATGCGCGGCCTGGCGGCACTCCAGCGTGCGCAGGGTTTCTTCGGGCAATTCTTGGGGCGTGGTGAGGCTGTCGCGCCAGCCCTCGGGGGCATGCTCGTGTGACTCGCCTTCTTGCAGGTCTGCCGAGGAGCGTTCAATTTGCGGCAGTCGCAGCACAGCCCCGGTGTCCGTCGATCCCGTGGTGTGGGCACGAAAGCCGTGGAACGCGCCCTGCGCTTGTGCCTGCCCCATCACCTCGTTCACCAGTTGCATCACCGGGGGCGCGTTGCGCCACGTATGGTCGCAGCTCAAGCGTTCACCGTTCAAGTGATCCAGCACAAACTGCTGCGCAGCAATGAAAACTTGCGGCTCGGCACGGCGAAAGCGGTAAATGCTTTGCTTGGGGTCACCCACGATGAAAACACTGGGCGCTAGCGCCCCGCCGCCCGTACCGGCGTAGCCGCTGAGCCAGGCCTGTAGCGCCTGCCATTGCAGCGGGTTGGTGTCTTGAAATTCGTCAATCAGCAGGTGGCGGATGCGTGCGTCCAGGCGCTCTTGCACCCAGCCGCCCAGCACCGGGTCAGCCAACAGGTGCAGGGCTGCACGCTCCACATCGTTCATGTCCACCCAGCCACGCTCGCGCTTGAGGGCGGCAAAGGTGGTGATCATCACTCGTGTGAGCCGCGCCATGCGCTGCTGGTAGAGCCAAGCCTCGTGCTGAGTTTGCGCGGCCTGCAGGCGCAGCAGTTGCGCCTGCGCCTCGCGCACCTGCGCTATGTCCGCGACTTTGTCGTTGAATTTGCGGGGGCTGCCGTCTTTGGTCAACAAGGCGGTTAACACGCCTTGCGCATCACCGCTGGTGAGCGCGACCTCCAGCTCGCCACCCTTGGCGCTGAAGCTGGGTTGGGGGGTGCGGCCCAAGGTTTGGGCGGCTAGCCACAGGGCGACGTGCAGGGGGTGATCAGCGCCGCTGGCCCTGACCAGGTCTAAGGGTTCACGCCAAGCCGAGGGGGCTGGATTCCCGCCTTCGCGGAAATGACGGGGGCAGGTGGGCTGAGGGGGGAAAGAATCGAACTCTGGAAACTGCTCGCAGAAATGCGGCACCGACGCCTCCACCACCCCATGCGCATCGGCCAACGAAAACTCCACACGCTTATTCAATCCGGCTTCCAGCGCCTTTTCGGTCTGAAAGCGCCCATGGATGGCCACCACGGCTTCGAAGTCTTGGCGAGCGGACTGGCTCTGCGCGTCGTCCTTCAGGAGCGCCGCATAAAAGCGCCGCCACACCAGCGCCACGGCACGCGAGTCGTCTTCCAATAGCTCATAATTAGCAGGCAGGCCCAAGGCCTCCAACACGGCCAGCGGTGCGGTGCGCAGCAGGGCTGCAAACCAGCTATGGAAGGTGCGAATCTGCACCGGGCGGCCTTGCATCAGCAGGGTTTGGTATAGGTTTTGTAGCGGCTCACGCAAGTCTTGTGCGGCTTGCGGGCTTAAACCGCGGATTGAAAGT
>JAYVPU010000224.1:0-4742 GCA_043757205.1 Comamonadaceae bacterium
GTCCAGCCAGCCGTTCTGGGCGGCGGCCTTGAGCATGGCATATTCGCCGCTGACCTGGTAGGCGAAAGTAGGTATTCTGAATTCGTCCTTTACCCGGCGCACCACGTCCAGGTAAGGCATGCCGGGTTTGACCATCACCATGTCAGCACCCTCGGCAATGTCCATGGCAACTTCACGCAGCGCTTCGTCGGTGTTGCCCGGGTCCATCTGGTAGACCTTTTTGTCGGCTTTGCCCAGGTTGCCGCTTGACCCGACCGCATCCCGAAACGGACCGTAAAACGCGCTCGCATACTTGGCGCTGTAAGCCATGATTCGGGTATGGATCAGATTTCTGGCTTCCAGTGCCTGTCGTATGGCCCCAATGCGGCCGTCCATCATGTCGCTGGGCGCGACGATGTCCACCCCGGCCTGCGCCTGGGTGAGGGCTTGCTGCTCCAGCACCTGCACGGTGACGTCATTCAGGATATAGCCACTGTCGTCCAGCAGGCCGTCCTGGCCGTGGCTGGTGAAGGGGTCGAGCGCCACGTCGGTCATCACGCCGAGCTGGGGGAAGTGGGATTTCAAGGCGCGCACCACGCGCGGCACCAGGCCGTCGGGGTTGAGGGCTTCGCGCCCGTCGGGGGTTTTCAAGGCCGGGTCTATCACCGGAAACAGGGCCATGACGGGGATGCCTAAGTCCACGCATTCCTGCGCCACCGCGAGCAGCAGGTCCAAGCTCAGGCGCTCGACGCCGGGCATGGAAGCCACGGTCTCGCGGCGTTGCTGGCCGTCCAGCACGAAGACCGGGTAGATCAGGTCGTTCGGGGTGAGGGTGTTTTCACGCACCAGATTGCGGGTGAATGCGTCGCGGCGCAGGCGGCGTGGACGGCTGAAGGGGTAGGGGGCGTGCAGGGTCATGGGGAAAATTGTGCCTGATTCTGGGGGTTCTGCGGGCGATGACGCACCCACTGCTCAAGAAAGAGGCTTTGCGCTGCCTGTTGCTTTTCTTGACTTGAGTCAAGAAATAAAAATACTTACACTTCAGGTGTTGAAATGGCCTTTCAAATTTGCTAGAGTTCACTCGGGTGGTTCGCCACCTCCTGCTTTTCCTCCCTGAGCAGGGCCTTGATGTGTGACAGCAAATAGGCTTACCACCCCAGCTTCGTGCTGGGGTTTTTTTGTGCCCTACACTTTGCCCATGCTCTGGGTTAAATCACTCCATATCGTTTTTGTCGCCAGCTGGTTTGCCGGCTTGTTCTACCTGCCGCGCATTTTTGTCAATCTGGCGATGGTGCCTGCCGAGTCACAGGCCGAGCGCGAGCGCTTGTTGCTGATGGCGCGCAAGCTTTTGCGCTTTACAACGGTGTTGGCACTGCCCGCCCTGGTGTTGGGCTTGTGGCTGTGGTTGGGTTATGGCATCGGCCAGGGGCCGGGTAATGGCTGGCTCCATGCCAAGTTGGTGGTGGTGGTTTTGGCGCTGGGCTACCACCATGCCTGCGGTTCAATTTTGAAGAAATTCACGCGCGGTGCCCCGGCACGCAGCCATGTCTGGTACCGTTGGTTCAATGAAGTCCCCGTGGTCTTGCTGTTGGTGGCGGTGATTCTCGTGGTGGTCAAGCCCTTTTGAGGCTGCTTGGGCGATGCATAAGACTTCCGCCTGGCCTTTGGCTCTGGTTTACGCGGGGCTGATTGTTTATGCCAGTCTTTATCCGTTTACCGATTGGCGTGATTTGGGTTTGGCCTCCTGGACCTATCTGATGGCACCCTGGCCGCGTTATTGGACCGGTTTTGATCTGGTTTCCAACGTTCTGGGTTACATCCCCCTGGGTTTTTTGCTGGCTTTGAGTGCCTTGCGCACCCGGCGTGGGCGGCGGGCGGTGGGTCTGGCCACGTTGGCGGCAGGCCTGTTGTCCTTGGTGATGGAGGGCTTGCAGAGTTACCTACCCGCGCGCGTGCCGTCCAATGTGGACTTGGGTCTGAACGTGCTGGGGGCGTGGCTGGGGGCCGTGGTGGCCACCTTGCTGGAGAAGTGGGGTGCGATTGACCGTTGGAGTCGTTTTCGAGCGCGTTGGTTCTTGCCCGATGCGCGCGGCGCGCTGGTGCTGTTGGCTTTGTGGCCTCTGGCCCTGCTGTTCCCGGCAGCCGTTCCGCTGGGGTTGGGGCAGGTGTTTGAGCGCCTGGAGGCCGCATTGGCCGAGCGTTTGCAGGACACGCCGTTTCTGGAATGGCTGCCAGTGCGTGATCTGGATTTGGAGCCGCTGGTGCCAGGGGCTGAACTGGCGTGTGTGATGTTGGGGGTTTTGATCCCCTGCCTGCTGGGGTTTTGTGTCATTCGGGGCAAGGCGCATCGCACTTTGTTTGTGGGAGCGGTGGTGTTGGCGGGCGTGGGGGTGACGGCGCTGTCTGCAGCCATGAGCTATGGGCCTGCGCATGCCTGGGCTTGGCTGAGTTTGCCGGTTCAGGTGGGTCTGGGTGCGGGGGGCGTGCTGGCGCTCATGCTCTTGCCGGTGCCCAGCCGGGTCAGCGCGGCGCTGATGTTGCTGGCTTTGGGTATTTACCTCAGCGTGCTGAATCAGGCTCCCACCAGCGCCTATTTTGCGCAGACGCTACAGACCTGGGAGCAGGGGCGTTTCATCCGGTTTCATGGCCTGGCCCAATGGCTGGGCTGGCTTTGGCCTTATGCGGCCCTGTTGTATGTGTTGACGCGGGTCTGGGCGCAGCCGGTAAAAAACTAAAATCGGCGGATGAGTTCAATTCAAGCATCCCCCAACATCGACGAAACGGTGGCGCCAGTCGCCTCTTACTACGAGCGCCACCTCTTTTTTTGCCTGAACGAGCGCAAGGGCGGCGAGGCTTGCTGCGCGCAGCACCAGGCACAAGAGGCGTTTGACCATTGCAAGTCGATGGTTAAAAAAGCGAGACTGAGCGGCCCAGGCCAGGTGCGCGTGAACAAGGCGGGTTGTTTGGACCGCTGCGCCGCAGGACCGGTGTTGGTGGTGTACCCCGAGGCGGTTTGGTACAGCTATGTGGACACGTCGGACATTGATGAAATCGTGGAATCCCATCTTAAAAACGGGCAGGTGGTGACGCGCTTGCTGACGCCTCCTCATTTGGGACGTTGAGCCGTTCTCTGTTAATCATGAATCCAAAAACACAAAATTTGAGGCTGTCGGGTGCAGCGGGCCAGATTGAGGTCTTGATCGATGAACCGGTGCTGGCCGAGGGCATCGCTGCGCGCGGCGTGGCCATCATTGCCCACCCGCACCCGTTGTTTGGCGGCACCATGGACAACAAGGTGGTACAGACGCTGGCACGTGCCTTCGTTCTGTCGGGCTGGCGTGCGGTGCGTTTCAACTTTCGCGGCGTGGGGGCCAGCGAGGGCGTGCACGACGAAGGCCGGGGGGAAGCGCAAGACCTGTTGACGGTGGTGCAGCAATGCGCACCCGAAGGCCCGCTGGCGCTGGCTGGCTTCTCTTTTGGCTCGTTTGTACTCAGCCAAACTCTGGCCACTTTGTGGCCTGCACGCCGTATCGAAAAGCTGGTGATGGTCGGTACAGCGGCCAGCCGGTTCGACGTGGCCGACCTGCCGCCCGAAGCCCATGAGCGCACGCTGGTGATTCATGGCGAACTGGATGACACTGTGCCCTTGGCCGATGTCATGAACTGGGCGCGGCCGCAGACGCTGCCCGTGACGGTGGTGCCCGGTGGCAGTCATTTCTTTCACGGGCAACTCCCCCTTTTGAGGGGTTTGGTGGTGCGCCACCTGAGTGCCCCGGTTCAGTAAGCCCTAGGCCTTGCTTTCAAGGCGTCGTGCGACAGAGCATGGCGCTTCACATCTCTTCGGATTCCTCATGACTAAAATTATTTTTGCGTTGCTGGCTGCGGTGCTTGTGGCTTGCTCATCTGCCATGGCGCAGGTCTTGCCCCAGCCGCCCGAAATCGCCGCCCGTTCGTATTTGTTGATTGATGTCACGGCGAATCAAATACTGGCAGCCAAGGACATTGATGGGGCGGTGGAGCCGGCCTCGCTGACCAAGTTGATGACGGCCTATTTGGTGTTTGATGCCCTGCGCAACAAGAAGATCGACTTGAAGCAAACCTTGTCGGTGAGCGAGCGCGCCTGGAAGATGCCGGGTTCGCGCATGTTCATCGACCCCAAGATGAAGGTGCCTGTGGAGGACCTCATCAAGGGCATGATCGTGCAGTCCGGCAACGACGCCACCATGGCCTTGGCCGAGGGCGTGGGTGGCACGGCCGAACGTTTTGTGCAGCTGATGAACGAGCAAACCCGGGTGCTGGGCATGAAGGGAACTGCCTACAAAAATCCCGAAGGCTTGACCGAAGCGGGTCACACCACCACCGCGCGCGACCTGGGCATTTTGGCGACCCGTTTGATGGGGGATTTCCCCGATTACGTGTCTTACTATGCCATCAAGAAATACCGCTACGAAGGCACACCAGCGGCCAACGACAGTAATCGCAACTTGCTGCTGTTCCGTGACCCCACGGTGGATGGCCTCAAGACGGGGCATACCGATGCGGCGGGCTATTGCCTGATTGCCACCGCTAAACGAGATTTCCCCAATCTGGGTGCTGCCGGTGCAGCGCCGGGCACACCGGCGGCCATGGGCAGCCGACGTTTGCTGTCCATCGTGCTGGGGGCCTCCAGCGAAACTGCACGCGCCAATGAATCGCAAAAATTGCTGAATTGGGGGTACACCGCGTATGAAGCCGTGAAGCTGTTTGACGCCGGCCAGGCCGTC
>JAYVPU010000225.1:0-4723 GCA_043757205.1 Comamonadaceae bacterium
CTCGCTCTCCTCTGAAGAACGTTGGGACACTACTGTCATTCACCCAATGCAGATGAGCCTCAGAGGTCAATTGCCCCGCCCGTTTCAAGACCGTCTCTATGGGCAACTTGGCTCCTACGAGCCACAGTTGACGATTTTGAAGCGCAAGTTGCGCTCTGAGTCTTGCAAAGGTCTCAACCCCCGTCGCATCAATACTGTTGATGGGTTGGGCCAGTAGCACGACGCGACGTGTGTCGGGATTGAGCATGAGGTAGTCGTTGATCGCCCGCTCCAACGCTGCCGAGGATCCGAAATCCAAGGCAGCGTCCATCCTCAAGGCATAGGTGTTCGGTGCCAGGGGCGGTAGCTGCCAGAGATGCCGGTCGCGCAGCCTGCCGTCCGCGTGCAGGCCCACCTCAATGATGCGCGGGTGCAGCCGCTGGTAGAGAAAGTGGGTCAACGACATGAGCACACCTGCCAACACCCCCCAATACAGTTGCGGCGCTGCCAGCAGGGTGATGGCAAAGGTGGCCGTTGCCGTCACAGCCTCGACCCGCGAAATCATCCAAGGACGTTTGAACTCTATCGGCTTGATCAGCCCCAGCACGGCCACCACCACGATGGCAGCCAGCACCGCCTGTGGAACATGCCTCAGCACTGGCAAAAACCACTGCAATGCCACGGCCACCACAGCCGCCGAGGCGATAGTGGCCCAGCCGGTGCGCGCCCCGGCGTACAGGTTCAGCGCCGAGCGCGAAAACGATGAACTGGTTGGGAATGCGCCACACATCCCTTTGTCCCGTGCGACCCGACTCAAGCAACTACAGGATTGCGATTGGGTGCTTTCAAGTCCATCGAGAGGGCCCGGTGCCATCATTGAGGAAGCCTTCCAGAAGGAAGGACTGGCCGCACCCAGGGTAACAATGTTGTGCGAATCGTTTCTGGCACTCCCAGCAGTCGTCGCGGCATCAGAGCACTGGATGACGACCATGCCCCGTATTCTTCTAGAAAACGCCCCATTCAAGGAGCAGTTGTGTGTCGTGCCCATCAAAGATCACTTGCCCAGCCCCCTGATCTGCACCGTGCGACGCCATGATTTGCCCTTGACACCGGCTGCATTGCAACTCGTGGGATGGATACAGCACTACGCCCTCAAGAGATTGAATAGAAAGACGGCCAAGACGACGTAAGTGCGGCACGCTGCGCTAGAGCATCGCACGCAATTCAAGAGCGGCAGCCTGGAGCAGCGGCAACCCGTCGCGCAACATGGACTCGGGTGAGCGTTGGCTGGTGGCAGCCACCATGTTGAGCGCTGCAACCACCCGCCCATGCGGGTTGCGCAGTGGCACGGCCAGCGCCTGAACGCCCAGCTCATGCTCCTGCAGCGCCAGGCAAAAGTCATCCTTGCCCACTTGGATGATGCGTTGCCGCAAAGTCCGCACGTCGATCAATGTCTGTGCCGTCAAACGCGCCAGGGATCGGTTTTTGAGCCAAGCCGCCAGTTCTGATCGGGACTTGGCCGCCAGCAAGACTTGGCCGGTGGATGTGGCATGGGCGGGCAAACGAGCCCCCAGGTGCAGGCCGTAAGCAAGCAGACGATCCATGCCCATCAGGCTCTGGCGCAGCTCATTGCCGCTGCGGGCCACAATCACAACCTCATCGCCGTCGAGCACCACGGCTGAAAACGACCCCTGCGCGGCGGCACTCAAGCGCCCCAGCATGGGCTGCAGCACGCGTGGCAATCGGGCCGAGGCGAGGTAGCTGCCCGAGAACCGAAGCACCTTGGGCGAAAGCCAAAAATAACCCCCATCGGTCTCCAGATAGCCCAAATGCGCCAGCGTCAGCAAATGCCTGCGCGCCGCAGCCCGCGTGATGCCGGTGCGCTGAGCCGCCAAGGTGGCGTTGAGCCGTTGGCGTTCGGTGTCAAAGCTTTCCAGAACCGCCATACCCTTGACCATGCCGAAAATCAGGTCGGCAGCAGCAATTGAACCACCAGGTGTGGCACGCGTCTGCCCAGCGGAAGTGGGGGGTAGCGGAGTCATACGTCAGTCCATGGTAAATTTGCACGATCATCGCACAGTCGCTCTGATCATCGCGCAAAATTAAGGTCCATCGCAAGCACAACCCAGGCAACCGACATAAGCTCCCCTTCTGTGTACAACCACCCTGGAGACACCCCATGCGCACCCAAGTCGCCATCATCGGCGCCGGCCCCGCCGGCCTGCTACTCGGCCAATTACTCCACAAAGCAGGCATTGACGCCATCATTGTGGAGCGCCAAAGCGGCGACTACGTGCTGGGCCGCATACGCGCTGGGGTGCTGGAGCAGGTGACGATGGACTTGCTTGATGAAGCGGGCGTAGGCCAGCGCATGCACCGCGAAGGCCTGGTGCACGGCGGCTTTGACATGCTGTTCAAGGGCGAGCGGCATCGCATCGACTTGCACCGCCTCACCGGCGGCAAAAACGTGATGGTCTATGGCCAGACCGAGGTTACGCATGATTTGATGGATGCGAGAAAAGCCGCAGGCCTAACCACCATTTATGAAGCCAGCAAAGTCAGCGTGCATGACTATGACAGCGCCAAGCCCCGCGTGCGTTACGAAAAAGATGGCCAAACCCACGAGATCGAATGCGACTTCATCGCCGGTTGCGACGGCTTTCACGGCGTGTGCCGCGCCAGCGTACCCAAGCGTGCCATCACCGAGTTTGAGAAAATTTACCCCTTTGGCTGGCTGGGCATGTTGTCCGACACGCCGCCGGTGCATCATGAACTGATCTACGCCAACAGCACACGCGGCTTTGCCCTGTGCTCACAACGCAGCCACACCCGCAGCCGCTACTACCTGCAAGTGCCCATGACGGACAAGGTAGAGAACTGGTCCGACACCGCCTTCTGGGACGAGCTGCGCCTGCGGCTAGACCCCGCCGCGCGCGAGCAACTCGTCACCGGCCCCGCGCTGGAGAAAAGCATTGCCCCGCTGCGCAGCTTTGTGGCTGAACCCATGCGCTTTGGCCGCATGTTTCTGGCCGGTGACGCCGCCCACATCGTGACGCCCACCGGGGCCAAAGGCCTGAACCTGGCCGCGACAGACGTGAAGTACCTCTCCAGCGCCTTCATCGAACACTACCAAGACCAGAGCGATGCGGGCATAGACCACTACTCCGCCCGCTGCCTGCGCCGCGTCTGGCGCGCCGAGCGTTTCTCTTGGTGGTTCACCGGCCTGATGCACAACTTCCCCGAGAACGGCCCCATCGGCCAAAAGCTGCAAGAAGCCGAGCTGGATTACATCGTCAACTCGGATGTGGGCGCACGTTCGGTGGCGGAGAACTATGTAGGCCTTCCACTGAATTTTGGGGAGTAAAAAATGACCAATCCCCTGCGCGGTGTGCGCATCCTCAGCCTCGCGCTCAACCTGCCCGGCCCCGCCGCCCTGATGCGCTTGCGCGCCATGGGCGCCAGTTGCACCAAGGTGGAACCACCGTCAGGCGACCCCATGGTTCACTACAGCACCCAAGCCTATGAAGCGCTGCAAGCGGGCATCAAGCAACGCACGCTCAACCTCAAAACAGAAAAAGATCTGGCCAAGCTGCACCAAGCCCTGGCCCGCACCGACGTGCTGCTCACCTCCTTTCGCCCCTCGGCGCTGGCCAAGCTCGGCTTGAGCTGGCCCGCCTTGCGCAAAAGCTACCCCACCCTCAGCATGGTCAGCATCGTCGGCGCTCCGGGCGCGGGGGCTGAAGTGCCGGGCCACGACCTCACCTACCTGGCCGACGCTGGCCTAGTCACCGGCCTGGACTTGCCCGCCACCCTGTTTGCCGACATGGGCGGCGCGCTGATGGCGAGCGAAGCTGTGCTGGGCGCGGTACTGCATCAAAAGCTCAAAGGCAAAGGCTCGTTTCAAGAAGTCGCCCTGTCGGACTCAGCCACGTGGCTCGCCCTGCCCCGCAGCTGGGGCCTGACCACCCCCGGCGCGATGGTGGGCGGTGGGCATGCGGGCTACCGCGTCTATGCCTGCAAAGACGGCCGAGTGGCCGTGGCCGCGCTGGAGCCGCACTTCGCTGCGGCGCTGTGCGCTGCTGCGGGCGTGACCTCAGGTGTTGCTGGTGTTAGCTTGCAGACGATGCGCTCAATCACCACTCACCAAGCCATTGCTGACTGGTTGATGACGAAGACGCGCAAGGCGTTGGACAGGCTTGCGGTGGAAAAAGACATTCCATTGCATACGATGTCTCGCTGAGCGCAAGTTTCAGTTGGGGTGATGCCCCGTACTCAAGCTATAGTGCCAGCACACAATGGATTGAAAAAATGATCCAGTAACAGGTTTAAGCAAGAACTGGTGTGCTGGTTTTTCTGGAATTTTTATGACAAATCATTCCTACGGTCGCTTGCCTCAGAGTCTTATGGCCTGCGGCTTTGCACCGAATTCTTCGTCCGATGTTAGGGCGACAATCGCCATGTTAGGGAGACACGTGCGTGTCTCTCCATATTGAGTTAGCCGTCAGAAGGACCCATTCGCATGCTCAACGACACGTTCGCAAAGCGGTTCATGGAACTTGACGCCGCGTTCGACAAAATGCCATTCGAGAATCGCGATGGCTACAGAAACACGTCAGTGCGCAATGGCTTTTGGCGTAAATGGGCAACTAGCAGGCTGCTGAAATACCCCCCAGTTATGTCCAAAGCCTGATCGCTGAAACGATAATCACGCAACAACTTTTCTGATATAAAAATGCGCGGAGCC
>JAYVPU010000226.1:0-53079 GCA_043757205.1 Comamonadaceae bacterium
ATCGGCACGCTGTACCTGCTGTTCAGCTTCACGATGCTGATGTTTGGCGGTGTGCTGGCGCTGTTGATTCGCGCCGAGTTGTTCCAGCCGGGCCTGCAGCTCGTCAATCCTGAACTGTTCAACCAGCTCACCACCATGCATGGCCTGATCATGGTGTTCGGCGCCATCATGCCGGCCTTTGTGGGTTTTGCGAACTGGATGGTTCCGCTGCAGATTGGCGCCTCGGACATGGCCTTTGCGCGCATGAATAACTTCAGCTTCTGGCTGATGATTCCGGCAGCGCTGATGCTCAGCACTTCTTTCTTGCTGCCAGGCGGCGCGATGGCTGGGGGCTGGACGATGTATGCCCCCCTGTCATTACAGATGGGGCCGTCCATGGATGCCGGTATTTTTGCCATTCACCTGCTGGGCGCATCGTCCATCATGGGCTCGATCAACATCATCGTGACCATCCTGAACATGCGCGCACCCGGCATGACCTTGATGAAAATGCCGATGTTCTGCTGGACTTGGCTGATCACGGCTTACCTCTTGATTGCCGTAATGCCGGTGCTGGCTGGTGCGATCACCATGACGCTGACCGACCGCCACTTTGGCACCACTTTCTTCAACCCCGCTGGCGGCGGTGATCCGGTGATGTTTCAGCACATTTTCTGGTTCTTCGGTCACCCCGAGGTGTACATCATGATCTTGCCGGCCTTCGGCATCGTCAGCCAGATCGTGCCGGCCTTTGCACGCAAGAAGTTGTTCGGCTACGCCTCCATGGTCTATGCCACCTCGTCGATTGCCATTTTGAGCTTCATCGTCTGGGCGCACCACATGTTCACCACCGGCATGCCGGTGACAGGTCAGCTGTTCTTCATGTACTCCACCATGTTGATCGCCGTGCCGACCGCCGTGAAGATCTTCAACTGGATCGCCACCATGTGGAAGGGCTCGATGACATTTGAGACGCCCATGCTGTTTGCCGTCGGCTTCATCTTCGTGTTCACCATGGGCGGCTTCACAGGTTTGATTTTGGCCATGGCCCCGATTGACATCCAACTGCAAGACACCTATTACGTGGTGGCTCACTTCCACTACGTGCTGGTGGCGGGCTCATTGTTCGCCATGTTTGCGGGCTACTACTACTGGGCTCCCAAGTGGATGGGTGTGATGTACAGCGAGCGACGCGGTCAGATCCACTTCTGGTGGTCGCTGATTTCCTTCAACGTCACATTCTTCCCCATGCACTTCCTGGGTCTGGCCGGTATGCCCCGTCGCTATGCCGACTACCCCATGCAGTTTGCTGACTTCAATGCGCTGGCTTCGGTAGGTGCGTTTGCTTTCGGTACGGCGCAGGTGTATTTCTTCCTCGCCATCGTGTTGCCTGGCATGTTGGGCAAAGGCGCGAAAGCACCGCAAAAGCCCTGGGAAGGCGCTGAAGGCCTGGAGTGGGAGGTGCCCTCACCCGCACCTTTCCACACCTTCGAGACCCCTCCGAAGCTGAACGCCGACGCGACTAAAATCGTTGCATAAGCCCGCCCAAGCGAACAACCCGTCATGACGCCCGAACAAAAAAAAGCCAACCGTAAAACCGGGCTTATCCTAGCCTCGGTGGCGGTGGTGTTTTTCATTGGCTTCATGGCCAAGATGATTTATCTGACGCGCTGACCATGAGCCTGAGTCGCGAAAATCTCAAAATGATGCGCAAGCTCGGCATCGTGGCTGCGGGCATGTTTGCCTTTGGCTACGCGCTGATCCCCATCTACAAGACGATTTGCGAAATCACAGGCATCAACATTCTGGCGTTGGGCGAGCGTGACATTCCGGGGGCCAAGGCCACGATGCCTGCCAACACCCAGGTGGACACCAGCCGCACCATCACGGTCGAGTTTGACGCCAATGCGCGCGGCCCCTGGAGCTTCCAGCCCGCGCAGCGCTCGGTCAAGGTCCACCCCGGTGAAATGACCACGGTGATGTACGAGTTTCAGAACACGCAAGACCGTCGCATGTCAGCGCAAGCGATTCCGAGCTACGCACCGCACCAAGCCTCTCCCTATTTCAACAAGTTGGAGTGTTTTTGCTTTAACCAGTACACCCTGGAGCCGGGTGAAAAGAAAAGCTGGCCGGTGGTGTTTGTGATTGACCCCAAGCTGTCCAAAGACGTGGCCACCATCACCTTGTCCTATACCTTCTTTGAAGTGGGTAGCAAGACGCCGCCCGCACCGGGTTCCACTTCGGCTGCAACGCCTGCGGCCGTGGCAACCCCTGTTTCGACGAGGGTGGGCGTATGAGTATTTGGCGCACCTGCAAAGCCGTGGCTTGGTCCTTCTTTGGGGTGAGAAAAGCCTCGGAGTTTGATAAAGACATCGCTCAAATAAACCCCTTGCACATCATTGCCGTGGGCTTGCTGTCAACGGCATTGTTTGTGGTCGGTTTGATTGTTTTTGTGAACTGGGTTGTGGCTCGCTGAAGTCAACATCCCACTGAAAGATTGAAAAGTTTAGATTAGGAAACATGGAGCTGCTATGAGTTCAACCACCCACGGAACCACCCCGTACTACTTTATCCCCGCGCCCTCACGTCACCCGGCCTTCGCGGCTCTGGGTTTGTTTTTTCTATTTTTCGGGGCTGCTCAATGGATCAATGGTGCTGACTGGGGCAAGTACAGCCTGATGTTTGGCATGGCCTTGTGGCTGTTTGTGCTGTACCAATGGTTCAGCCAGGCCATTGGCGAGAGCGAAGGTGGCCAGTATGGTCACAAGATCGACCTGTCTTTCCGTTGGAGCATGACTTGGTTCATCTTCTCCGAGGTGATGTTCTTCGGTGCTTTCTTCACCGCCCTGTGGTGGGTGCGTGGGCACTCCATGCCGGCTTTGGGTAGCCTGGACAACGCACTGCTGTGGCCTGACTTCAAAGCCGTCTGGCCAACGCTGGCAGCGGGTGCCACGGCTTCGCCAGCAGGCATCATTGAGGACTTTACGGCCATGAAGCCACTGGCCGTGGGCGGTGGCATCTGGGCCAGCATCATGGGTTCTTTGCCCACCGTCAACACCGCCCTGCTATTGAGTTCGGGCGTCACCATCACCATCGCCCACCATGCTTTGATCGAAGGTAAGCGCGAAAAAACCATTCGCTTCATGTGGGCGACGGTTCTGCTCGGCTTGGTTTTCCTCTTTGTGCAGGGCTATGAGTACTTCCATGCCTACACTGAAATGAACCTCAAGCTGAGTTCAGGCGTTTATGGCTCCACCTTCTTTATGCTGACCGGCTTTCACGGCTTCCACGTGTTTGTCGGCATGTTGATGCTGCTGTTCATCACGCTGCGTTTGCAAAAAGGCCACTTCACGGCAGATCGTCACTTCGGTTTTGAAGGCGCAGCCTGGTATTGGCACTTTGTGGACGTGGTGTGGTTGGGCCTGTACATCCTCGTGTATTGGCTGTAAGCGAGACGGCTTCTGCGCAAGCGCACAGCGTTCTCCAAAACAAAAGCCGCATTCAGCGGCTTTTGTTTTTAGGGTGAGGCGAATTACTTCCCGGCGGGAATGCCCGTCGGTTGGATGTAGCCCAGCTTCCAGGCCAGCAGAATGCACAGAAACAGCAGGATGGAAAAGCCGACGCGAAACATCAGGGCGCGAGCCATGTGGCTGGTTTTGGGTTTGCCGTCGCGACCATCTTTCATCATGAAGTACAGGGCCGAACCCAGGCTGACAAAGATGGCCACGAAGGCAAGTAGGATCAAATAGTTCATGAATCGGATTATCGCGTGACAAACGCCAGCAAGCCTCGACCGAGCAGCCGTTTCTGGTTGCTGACCTTTGCTGCCTTGCTGGCGGTGGGGGTCACGCTGTCGCTGGGGCGTTGGCAGCTATCGCGTGCGGCCGAAAAGGAGCGTTTTCAAGCCAGTGTTGAGTTGCGCGGGCATCAACCCGTGCTGGCGGGCAGTGCGCTGCTGGAGGGCGACACAGGCGACGTATTAATCCATCGCCATATTGAGGTGCGCGGCCACTGGTTGGCAGACAAGACGGTGTTCCTGGACAACCGCCAGATGAATGCCAAACCCGGTTTTTACGTGTTGACGCCCCTGCGACTGGAGGGGCGCGATGAGGTCGTGTTGGTGCAACGCGGCTGGGTGGCCCGCAATTTCATCGACCGCGCCGTCTTGCCGCCGATTGAGAGCCCTGAGGGCGTGGTGACGGTGACCGGGCGCATTGCCCCGTCACCGGCCAAGTTATATGAGCTGGGTGAGACCCAGGGCGGCGCGATCCGGCAAAATCTCGACTGGGCGGAATTCAAGGCCGAAACGAAACTACCGTTGCTTGCGCTGTCCATTCAGCAGCAGGGCGCGCCCAGCCAGGGCTTGCTGCGTGAGTGGCCGCAGCCCGCCAGCGGTATCGACAAACACTATGGCTATGCGTTTCAATGGTTTGGCCTGAGTGCCCTGATCACACTACTTTATGTCTGGTTCCAACTTGTTAGACGATTCATCGCCCCTAAATGACCGTGATCACAAGCGTGACCCCGTCACGCAGCCCACTCAGGATCACCCCCTGGGCTTGACCGTGCACAGCTTGCCCGCGCCAGAGCAGTCCATGGCCGACGACGCTGCGCGTGTCGTCCAAGGGCGCTGGCGCTTGGTGTTGCTTATGCTGGTGTGTGCCGCGCCCGTCATCGCCTCTTACTTCACCTACTACGTCGTGCGCCCCGATGCACGCCGCAATTTTGGGGACCTCATCCAACCGCAGCGCCCTGTGCCTGAACTGGCCGCCACGGCGCTAGACGGCCAAGCCCTGGCCTTGAGCACGCTCAAAGGTCAGTGGTTACTGGTCAGTGTGGGCAGCGGCGCTTGTGGCCCTGCCTGCGAGCAGCAGCTCTACTTGCAGCGCCAATTGCGTGAGAGCCTGGGCAAAGAAAAAGAGCGCGTTGACCGCGTCTGGTTGGTCACCGATGCGCAAGCCCTACCCACCACCCTGCAAGAGGGTTTAAAAGGTGCGACCGTGCTGCGCGTTGCGGCAGCCCAGTTGGCGCAGTGGCTAGAGCCTGCCCCGGGCCATACATTGGCCGAGCATCTGTACGTGGTCGATCCCATGGGCAACTGGATGATGCGCTTCCCCGCCCAGCTTGATCTCGCCTCAGCCGCCAAAGCCAAGCGCGATCTGGAGCGTCTCCTGCGTGCCTCAGCCTCTTGGGATCCGGCGGGGCGCTGAAGCCTATCAGCACCACGTCAAGGACACTTCAAATCGCATGAACACGCCCGAGTTGTACAACCTCTCTCCCCTGCTGAGTCTGATGCTCATGGGACTGACCCTGGCCATCGGTCCGCTGGCTTGGGTTTGGTTGCGGCATCGCGATTCCCACAGGCAAAGCGTTACCCAGCATCGCTTGCACGCGCTCACTGTGCTGACTCTTTTTTTGACTTTTGATCTGGTGCTCTTCGGTGCCTTCACCCGTCTCACCGATTCGGGTCTGGGTTGCCCTGACTGGCCCGGTTGCTACGGCCACAGCAGCCCGGTCGGTGCGCAGGCCCACATCACGGCGGCACAAACCGCGCTGCCCACCGGTCCGGTCACGCACGGCAAGGCCTGGGTCGAGATGATTCACCGCTACCTAGCTACCAGTGTGGGCGTGCTGATTTTGGTGCTTGCTGCGGCCACATGGTGGGCGCGGCTGCACAAGCCCGAGGCCAAAACACTCAACCCGTGGTGGCCCACCTTGACGCTGATCTGGGTCTGCGTGCAGGGTGCGTTTGGTGCGCTCACCGTCACCATGAAGCTATTCCCCGCCATCGTCACCCTGCATCTGCTGGGCGGCCTGTTTTTGCTGGCCTTGCTGTGTGTGCAGGCTGTGCGCTACACACAGTCGGGCGCTCATGAAAACCGTGTTGTGATCAACAGCAGCCCAGGCCAAGGTCTGCGTGCGCTGATGGCGCTCAGTTTGGCCCTGTTGGTCGCGCAAATCGCCCTAGGCGGTTGGGTTAGCACCAACTATGCCGTGCTGGCCTGCACCGATTTCCCACTGTGTCAAAACAGCATCTGGCCCGCTATGAATTTTGCGCAAGGCTTCACGCTGTGGCGTGAACTCGGCTTAACGCCGCAGGGCCAGCCCATCGACTTTGAGGCCCTCACCGCCATCCACTACGCGCATCGTCTCATGGCCTACCTCGTCATCACCGTGCTGGCCGTACTGGCTTGGCGCATGCACGCTCAAGTGGTTTGGCAAAAGCCCGCACGCTGGCTTGACGCGCTGACGGTTCTGCAATTCCTCACCGGCCTGAGTAATGTCGTGCTGGACTGGCCCTTGTTCACAGCCGTTCTCCACACCGGGGGTGCCGCGGCCCTGGTCATCGTGTTAACGTGGTCCATGGCCTCCTTCAAATTTGTACCGAGACTTCGCTCATGAGTGCCTCAATCGCCTCCCCATCACCCTCCGTGTTCAGCCAGTTCTACGCGCTGACCAAACCCCGTGTAGTGCAACTCATCGTCTTCTGTGCCCTCATTGGCATGGTGCTGGCTGTGCCCGGCGTACCCACGCTGGCCGATGTGCGCTTAGGGCTGATCGCCTGCGCGGGCATCTGGCTGGTGGCCGGCGCCGCTGCGGCTTTCAATTGCATTGTTGAAAAAGGCATTGACGCCAAAATGAAGCGCACCGCCTGGCGTGCCACCGCCAAAGGCGAACTGGGTGACGCACAAACCCTGTTGTTTTCTGCTGCCCTGTGCGTGGCCGGCTCTCTGGTTTTGTACGTGTGGGTCAACCCCCTGACCATGTGGCTCACCTTCGCCACCTTTGTCGGCTACGCCGTCATCTACACCGTCATCCTCAAGCCACTCACGCCGCAAAACATCGTCATCGGCGGCGCATCAGGCGCCATGCCGCCCGTGCTGGGCTGGGCCGCCATGACGGGTGAAGTCGGGCCGCAAGCGCTCATTCTCTTCCTCATTATTTTCTTGTGGACACCGCCGCACTTCTGGGCGCTGGCCCTGTACCGCGTGGAGGACTACCGCAAGTCCGGTCTGCCCATGCTGCCCGTCACGCACGGCAATGCGTTCACGCGCTTGCAAGTGCTGCTCTACACCTTGATTTTGTTTGCCGCCTGTCTGCTGCCCTTTATCTACGGCATGAACTCGTGGTTTTACCTGGTGGCCGCTGTGCTGCTGAACGCGGGTTTTGTGTTCTATGCTTGGCGTTTGTGGCGCAATTACTCGGACGAACTCGCGCGCCAAACCTTTCGTTTCTCGCTCATCCACCTCAGCATGCTGTTTGCGGCTCTGCTGGTAGATCACTATCTCTTTTGATACCTATGTTGAAATTCAATGCTCTTAAATCAGTAGCAGCTTACGCACTATTTATAGTCTCCGCAGTCCTATTGACCGCTTGTTCTGGCGACAAGCCGAAGTTCTCTGCGATTGACGTTACTGGTGCCGACTACGCCAAAGACTTCGCGCTGACGGATCACAACGGCCAAGCCCGCAGCATCAAAGACTTCTCCGGCAAAGTCGTGGTGCTGTTCTTCGGCTATACCCAGTGCCCGGACGTATGCCCCACCACCATGACCGAGCTGGCCGAGGTCAAGAAGCTGCTGGGTGCGGAGGGCGACAAACTGCAAGGCCTGTTTGTCACGGTTGATCCCGCGCGTGATACGCCTGCGGTCTTGAAGAGCTACATGGCCAATTTCGACCCCACGTTTCTGGCGCTCTATGCGGTACCCGAAGCGCTGGCTGTCGTCGCCAAAGACTACAAGGTCTATTACAAAAAGGCCGAAGGCAAAACCGCCACCAGCTACACCATGGACCATTCGGCGGGCAGCTACATCTATGACACCCAGGGCAAGCTGCGCCTTTACACCCGCTATGGCAGCGGGGTGGCACCGCTGGCCGCTGACATCAAGCTGCTATTGAAGAATCTATAAAGCAGGGGCCTTGAAGCCCTTACTCCCTTACTTCTTCCCTGTATCCAAACTCAACAACTCCCCGCCCACGCTGGCCGACAGCAGCCCGGTCTGGGCATAAATGCCCAGCTTGGCGCGTGTGTCGGTGATGTCCAGGTTGCGCATGGTGAGTTGGCCAATGCGGTCCAGTGGTGAGAACGGGGCATCTTCCACTTTCTCCATGCTCAGGCGCTCAGGCGCGTAGGTGAGGTTGGGGCTGTCGGTGTTGAGGATGCTGTAGTCATTGCCACGGCGCAGCTCCAGCGTGACCTCGCCGGTGATGGCGCGCGCCACCCAGCGCTGGGCGGCCTCGCGCAGCATGATGGCTTGCGGGTCGAACCAGCGGCCTTGGTAGAGCAGGCGGCCTAATCTGCGGCCACTCTCGCGGTATTGCTCGATCGTGTCTTCATTGTGGATGCCGGTGACCAGTCGCTCGTAAGCGATGAACAGCAGCGCCAGGCCCGGGGCTTCGTAGATGCCGCGGCTCTTGGCTTCGATGATGCGGTTCTCAATCTGGTCGCTCATGCCCAGGCCGTGACGTCCGCCAATGCGGTTGGCCTCCAAAATCAAGGCCACAGGGTCGTCAAACGTCACGCCGTTCAGCGCTACCGGCTGGCCTTCTTCAAAGCGCACCGTCACTTTTTCACGTTTGACTTCGACCTCGTCTTTCCAGAAGGCCACGCCCATGATGGGGTTGACGATTTTCATGCCGCTGGAGAGCAATTCCAGGTCCTTGGCTTCGTGGGTGGCACCCAACATGTTGCTGTCGGTGGAGTAGGCTTTCTCCGCCGACATCTTGTAGCCAAAACCGTGCTGCGTCATAAAGGCCGACATCTCGGCGCGGCCACCCAGTTCGTCGATGAAGAGCTGGTCCAGCCAAGGTTTGTAGATGCGCAGGGACGGATTGGTCAGCAGGCCATAGCGGTAAAAGCGCTCGATGTCGTTGCCTTTGAAGGTGCTGCCGTCACCCCAGATGTTGACGTCGTCTTCCTTCATCGCGGCCACCAGCATGGTGCCGGTGACGGCGCGTCCGAGCGGCGTGGTGTTGAAGTAGGTCACGCCGGCAGTCGAGATGTGGAAGGCACCGCTTTGCAGGGCGGCAATGCCCTCAGCGGCGAGCTGGCGGCGGCAGTCAATCAGGCGCGCTTTTTCTGCACCGTACTCCATGGCTTTGCGTGGAATTTCGTCATAGTCAGGCTCGTCGGGCTGGCCCAAGTTGGCGGTGTAGGCGTAGGGCACAGCGCCCTTGAGCTTCATCCAGTGCAGCGCGGCGCTGGTGTCCAGTCCGCCGGAGAACGCAATGCCGACTTTTTCACCGAGGGGGAGGTTTTGAAGAATGGTGGCCATAAAAATAGGAGTCAAAAGGTCTTTGAGAAAGCGTCGCGAGGCGTCACGACTCCGCAGTCGCTTTGTTCAACCGAAGTGGCAGATGTAGTGGTAGGCCTCAGCCACGCGGATCTCGAACTTCGAGTTGCCCGGCACATTGAATTTCTCGCCCGTGCTGGATTTGACCCACGTCTCGCTGCCTGCCAGCTTGTAGTCACAAGCGCCACCCACGCATTCCATGATCTCGGGCGCGCCGGTGTTGAAGGTCAGCGTGCTTGGCAAGACCACACCGACCGATTTTTTGGTGCCATCGGCCATGGTGAAGCTGTGGCTGACGCATTTGCCGTCGAAATAAACGTTGGCGGCGGTGGTCAGGGTGACGTTGGGGAAAGAAGAGGTGGTCATAGGCTAGGCGCTAAAAAGCAGTAAGGGTCAGGACCATCGATTTTACGGCTTGACCATCATGGCTCAGCGGGCCAGGCCCAGCCATGACTTTGCGCGGGTTGGACTTTAAGCGTCAGGTGCTACAGGGTGTTGTGCCAGAGCCTCCCAGGCTTTGACCAGTGCGGAATGGTCGGCTTGGGCGTGACCCAAGGCGGCGCAGGCCTGCATCTGCTGTGCCACACCCGCTGTTTGCGGCAGAGCAACATTCATGGCCTTGGCACCTTGCAGCGCCAAGTTGAGGTCTTTTTGGTGCAGGGCAATGCGAAAGCCCGGGTTAAACGTGCGCTTGATCATGCGCTCGCCGTGTACTTCCAGAATGCGCGAAGCGGCAAAACCGCCCATCAGGGCTTGACGAATCTTGGCGGGGTCAGCCCCGGCCTTGGACGCGAACACCAGCGCTTCGCTCACGGCGGCAATGTTCAGCGCCACGATGATCTGGTTGGCCACCTTGCAGGTTTGGCCGTCGCCGTTGCCGCCGATGAGCGTGATGTTCTTGCCCATCAGCTCAAACAGGGGCTTGACGCGCTCGAACACTTCGGGCGCGCCACCGATCATGATGGTGAGCGAAGCGGCCTTGGCACCGACTTCGCCGCCCGAGACGGGTGCGTCCAGGTAGTCGGCCCCCAGAGCGTTGATTTTTGCGGCAAAGGCCTTGGTGGCGATCGGGTCGATGGAGCTCATGTCTACCACCACTTTTCCCTTGCCGTTTTGGCCCAGGCCGCTAGCCACACCTTCAGCGCCAAACAGCACTTTGTCCACATCAGGGGTGTCGGGCACCATGGTGAAGATGATGTCGGCTTGGCTGGCCACGGTTGCTGGGCTGGCGCAGGCTGTGGCACCGGCTGCCAGCAGGTCTAGCGGGACCTGGCTGCGGGTGTTGACGAACAGCGTGTGTCCGCCTTTGATCAAGTTCAGGGCCATCGGCGTGCCCATGATGCCCAGGCCGATGAAGCCAAGTTTGAGTTGCGTCATTTTTATCTCTCAGAGGTTCAAGGTTGGATTAACAAATGAACCGCTGATTTTGCCTGATCTCCCCAGGCAAGCTGAGCCTCTCAGGGGCAGAGAGTTACACGCAGTGAGCCAAGTTGGGGCCGTGTTTCAGGTCTGGCCTTCGGTCAACGTGTCTAGCTGGAAGCGCCCACTTTTGTGCCACAGCCAGGTGTCGGTGTAAGTAACACCGGCCATGCGGACTGGTGCCGGGAAGGGGGCCGCTTGGCGCACAGTGCGTTCGATGTCGGCCATCACTTCGGGGGCATGGCGGGGCGCGCGCATCCAGTTGGTGGACGTTACATTCCCGCGCTTGTCCACCTCTACCTGCAGCACACCCACGGCGTACAGCAGGGGCGGCATTTTGCCCTTGAAGATCCGGTCGGAGTTTTTGCTGTAGAGGTGAGATGCCGCGTCACGGCGGTAGTCTTTGGGGTTCTGCGCTTCTGAGACCTTGTCTGGCCTGGGCAGGGGGGCTACGGGCGCAGGCGCGGCAACCTTGGGTGGCGGGGGTAGCGGGGGTGAGGGGGGCATCCGGGCAGAAGCAGCCGGTGCCGCCGGAGGTGGGGACTGGCAGGCGGCGAGCAGAGCTGCCACGCCAGCGGCTGCGGAGGTCCGTAAAAGTTTGCGCCGCTCAATAAAGGGTTTCATCGTGATTCCTGGCCGAAATGGGGGTGAATTGAACACGTCCGCCCTGAATGTCAAGGCAGCAGTCGCACTTTGCCATAAAGGACGTGTGCGCGGCGTGTTTAAGCGTATGCATTCGTGACAGCCTGTAAAGCTTTGCCGTCCTGAGTGAGACGCAACGCGGGATCACTTCTTGAACCATGCGGGCACTCAATCCGCCGTGATGCCGGCCGCTTTGATGGTTTTGGACCAAAACTCAGTCTCACGCTTCACCAGATCATCCAGGGCGACGGGCGGCAAGTAGCGCAGCTCTATCCCTGCGTGATCAGCCCGTGCCTTGGTCTCGGGCAATTCCACGGCTTGCTTGATCTGGCCGCTGAGTTTGGTCACCACATCCGTCGGTGTGCCAGCCGGGGCGAAGATGCCGACCCAGGCTTCCAGCTCAAAGCCTTTGAGTCCCGCCTCCGCAGTCGTGGGTACATTGGGCAGGCCAGGGTGGCGCGATTTGCCTGCAATTGCCAGGCCTTTGAGTTTGCCCGCCTGTACATGGCCCATCACAGAAGGTGGCGTGGTGATGAAGACCTGCACCTGGCCCGAGAGCACGTCCTGCACGGCCGGGCCGGAGCCCCGGTAAGGGATGTGCACCATGCTGGTGTGCGTCTGCATTTTGAACATCTCGGTGCCGATGTGCGAGAGCGAACCGTTGCCCTGCGAGGCGTAGCTCAGCTTGCCGGGGTTGGCTTTGAGATAGCTGATGAACTCGTTCAAATTATTGGCGGGCACTGACGGGTGCACGGCAATCACATTGGTGGCCACGGTGACCAGGGCCACGGGTACAAAATCTTTTTGCGCCCACGGCAGCTTGGGCGACAGCGAGGGGTTGCCCACGTGGTAGGCCGAGTAGGAGGTGAGCAGGGTGTAGCCATCGGGGTTGGCGCGCGCCACCAAGCTGTAGGCCACGTTGCCGCTGCCACCGCCCTTGTTGTCCACCACCACCGATTGGCCCATCACGCGTGCCAGCGGCTCGCTCAGGAGACGTGCAGAGGCATCGACAAAGCCACCGGGCGGGTTGGGCACCACCAACGTGACGGCCTTGCTGGGGTAGCCCTGGGCCATGGCGATGCCGCACAAGAGGGTGCCGCAGGCCAAGGCCACCAGTGTGCGGAGGGACGTGAAAAGGCTGTGTCGTGTCATGTGCGGTTTTCTCTGATGGGGGTGGGTAAAATTTTGCTCAGTGCGCCAGTTTAGTATGAGCGAGTTTGCCGCGTTGGTGCGACATGAATCAAACCCTCTAGGATCCCCATGAAAACCTACAAAATCGCCTGCATTCCTGGTGACGGCATTGGCAAAGAAGTGGTGCCTGCGGGCCAGACCGTGCTGGCCACGTTGGCCAAGGCCGACGGCACCTTCAATTTTGACTTTGAGAGCTTCGGCTGGGGTGGTGATTGGTACCGCGCCCACGGGGAGATGATGCCCCAAGACGGTCTGGAGCCGTTGCGCAAGAAGGACGCTATTCTTTTTGGCTCGGCTGGCGACCCGCACATCCCCGACCACATCACCTTGTGGGGTTTGCGTCTGAAAATTTGCCAGGGTTTCGACCAGTACGCCAACGTGCGGCCCACGCGTATTCTGCCGGGCATTGAGACGCCGCTGCGCAACTGCAAGCGCGAAGATTTGAACTGGGTCATCGTGCGCGAAAACTCCGAAGGTGAATACGCCGGAGTGGGAGGCCGCGCCCATCAAGGTCACCCCATTGAAGTGGCCACCGATGTGTGCATGATGACCCGCGTGGGCGTTGAGCGCGTGATGCGTTTCGCCTTCAAACTGGCCCAGTCGCGCCCGCGCAAGTTGCTCACCGTCGTCACCAAGTCCAACGCGCAGCGCCATGCGATGGTGATGTGGGACGAGATTGCGTTGCAAATCAGCAAAGAGTTTCCCGACGTGACCTGGGACAAAATTTTGGTGGACGCCTGCACCGACCGCATGGTGAACCGCCCCGCGTCGCTGGACACGCTGGTGGCCACCAATTTGCACGCCGATGTGCTCTCCGACCTGGCCGCAGCGCTGGCGGGCAGTCTGGGCATTGCGCCCACCGGCAACATCGACCCCGAGCGCCGTTACCCCAGCATGTTCGAGCCCATTCACGGCTCGGCCTTTGACATCATGGGCAAGGGTCTGGCCAATCCGATTGGTACGTTCTGGTCGTGCGTGATGATGTTGGAGCATCTGGGGGAGCCTGTTGCTGCAGCCAAGCTGATGGCGGCGATTGAGTCGGTCACCGCTGACACTTCGCTTCACACGGCGGACTTGGGTGGCGCGGCGACGATGGATCAGGTGACGGCTGCGGTTTGTTCGCGTATTTCGGGTTGAATGTAGTCTGATGGTTGGTGTGTGACCTTGGTCGCGGGGTCGCATCTGCGTAGTCCGCCCGCCCTCATACTGGGGTACCAGAAATCGGTCGGGCGGAATACGCAGATGCGCCTGCGAGGCGCGTGACACTTGACGGGTTCGACCTCGACCAACTGTGAGGAAACTACCGGTAGCGCGTCACTACGCTCGCTGCACGATTGGGCTTGCCTCGTCCGACCGATTTCTGGTACCCCAGCATGAGGGCGGGCGAGGCAAGCCCAAGCGTGCGAACCCACGAAGTCAGACACATTTCTCTCAGGGTATTCCTATGCCCACCACGACCAATGACTAGTCCAAAATAGCAAGCTCAACATGAGACTACAAGCCATGAAAAAACTGCTCTCAACTCTGCTCCTAGCGCTGCTGGCACCCCTAGCCCAAGCCCAAGCCTGCCCCGACAAAAATCTGCTCTACTGGCAAGCTTTTCCTCCAGGCGGCGAGTCTGATTTATCCGCGCGACATCAGCAAATCGTCCTGAAGAAAAAATGCGCCGCCATCGACACCATCATCCAGTACAAGGCCGGTGCCGGTGGCGGACTCATGTGGGGCCAGATGAACCAATTGCCGGGCGATGGCTTGAATGTGGTCGGCATTAACCTGCCGCACATCGTGTTCCAGCCGCTCGAAGGCCAGGTGCAGTACAAAACGGCTGACATCACGCCGGTGTTTTGGTTTCACTACACGCCCGACATTCTGGTCGTGCCCGAGCAAAGCCTCATCAAGACCTTTGCCGACTTCATCAAAGCCGCGCAGGCCGAGCCCGGCAAACTCAGCCTGGGCGGATCAGGTCTGAACTCGGCCAACCACGCCGCGCACGAGCGCCTGAACGCGGCCTTCAACGTCAAGACCAACTACATCCCCTTCAAAGGCACGGGCGACATGGCCACTGCCGTGATGGGCGCGCAGGTCAGTGGGGCCATCACCTACACCGCGTTTGCCATCAACAACAAAACCCGCATCCGCCCACTCGCCGTGGCCATGGAAAAACGCCACCCCCTGATGCCCGATGTGCCCACTTTCAAAGAGCTGGGCGTGGACTGGGTGGATGGTGCTTACCGTGGCATCGGTGTGCCTAAATCCACCCCGCCTGATGCCCGAAAACGCCTCTCCGATCTGTGGATGGCCTTGAATAACGAGCCCGAGATGAAAGAGCTGGCCGCCAAGAGCGGCTTTGAGCTGGTCAACATTGGCACGGAGCAGATGGACACCTTCATGAAAGAAAAAACCAAGCTCTACATTGAAGGTGCGCAGCGCTTGGGGCTGGGCAAGAAGTAAGCGTTCTTGACAGTGGTGGGCCTGCGTGCGTACAGTCCTGGCTTGCGTTCTGATAAGCCCAAAAAAGAGAGACGTCGATGGACAAAAACAAACCCAAGCCAGCAGTGCGTAGCCTGTCTGAATCAGATTTGACACTACGTACGCTCCAATTGGAAAAAACGCTGGAGAGTTCGGGTGAGTCGGTCGTCATCAAAGATTTGAACGCCGTCGTCACCTTCTGGAACCCACAAGCCAGCGCCCTCTATGGATTCACGACAGAAGAGGCCCTTGGCCAGTCCTTGCGTGAACTGCACGCCGCTGACTTGAGCGAAGACGCTTACGCCCGGGTTTTGGCCCGCGTGCGCTCGGGCGAGCCCAGCATGTCCACCACCGAGCGCAAGAAAAAAAATGGCGACACCCTGCATGTGTTGATCCGAACCACCCCGTTGTTTGACGAAAACGGGGTGCTGGTGGCGGAGTCCACCATCACCCGTGACATCAGTGACATTCGCCGCGCCGAAGATGCCTTGGACGTCGCCAAGTCCGCGCTCAAAGACAAGCTGGCCGCCAATCGGAACCTCAAGACCGAGGTCGCCTCGCGTCGCAAATCCGAATTGGCCATGCGCGACATGAACCTGGCGATGGAACGCACCATGCAAAAAATGGAGATGCTGCACCGCGAGAACGAAACGCTGCTGCACCTCTCCGAGCTTTTGCAGTCTTGTACCGATTGGGACGAGGCCCACGCCGCCGTGCTGGAGACCACCCAGCAACTCTTCCCCAGCATTCCCGGTGCGCTCTTCATTTACCGCGAATCGCGCGATGTCCTGATGCACGCCGTGTCATGGGGCGAAACCTCTACCGCCGTCACGCTGCCCGAGCCCTTGCACCCGGAGGACTGTTGGGCCCTGCGTTTGGGTCGCACCCACAGCGTCAACACCCCCAGCGCCTTCCGCTGCCGCCACCTGCACGGCAGCACGCAGCCGTCCATTTGCTTGCCCGTGCATGGTCAGGGGCAAGCCTTGGGCTTGCTGGTGTTGCGCGTGGACGCCAACGAAGACATCAAAGATCGCCTGACTGCGCTGGCCAGCCGCATCGGCCCTGGCTTTGCCAACTTGAAGTTGCGCGAGTCATTGCGCTCACTGGCCTTGCGTGACACCCTGACGGGCTTGTACAACCGGCGCTACATGGAAGACGCTTTGAAGCGCCTGTTCATCAGCAGTCGCCACAGCAAAAAACCTTTCTCCATCCTCATGGTGGACATCGACCATTTCAAACGCTTTAACGACACCTTTGGTCATGCTGCAGGCGACGCCGTGCTGGCGGCCATTGCCAAATGCCTCAAGAGCACGGTTCGTACCACCGACTTCGCCTGCCGCTATGGGGGTGAAGAACTCGTGGTGCTGATGCCCGACACCAACATGGATAGCGCGATGGAGCGCGCCGAGGCGATTCGTGTGGCCATTCGCGAGAGCAGCATCACCCATGACGGGCAAACCCTGCCCGCCTGCACGGCGTCCTTTGGTGTGGCCGTTTCCCCCACGCACGGCGACAACACGCCGGACCTGTTCAAGGCGGCCGACGCCGCGTTGTACCGGGCCAAAGCCGAGGGGCGTGACCGGGTGTGTGCGGCGGAATCAACCTGATTGGGACTTGATGAGCACCCCCCACGCCCACGCCAACCCGCAGACCCACCCCCGCGAATTTCTAACTTATTTGTACACCACCGCCGTGCAACGTTCCCTGCCGCTGCACACCATGGCGGCCCATTTGCCACCACCGCCCAAAGGTCGCACTGTGGTCATCGGCGCGGGCAAGGCCGGGGGCTCCATGGCTCAGGCGCTGGAGGCCTTGTGGCCCGCTGATGCGTCCCTGAGCGGCTTGGTGGTCACGCGCTACCACCACATACCGCCACGCCCGGCTGGCTTGGCCTCGCGCATTGAAATTGTCGAAGCGGCGCACCCGGTGCCTGACGCGGCGGGTCTGGCGGCCTCTCAACGCATTCTCGAATTGGTGCAGGGTCTGACCGCAGATGACCTGGTGTTGTGCCTGATCTCCGGCGGTGGCTCGTCCCTGCTCACGCTGCCGGCTGAGGGTTTGACGCTGGCCGAGAAGCAACGCATCAACAAAGACCTGCTCAACAGTGGCGCCAATATTGGCGAGATGAACTGCGTGCGCAAGCACCTCTCGCGCATCAAGGGTGGCCGCTTAGGCGCGGCCTGTGCGCCCGCCCGCGTGGTGACCTTGACCATCAGCGACGTCCCGGGGGACGACCCCTCGGTCATTGCCAGCGGGCCGACCGTGGCGGACGCCAGCACCTGTGCCGACGCGCTGGCGATTTTGAAGCGTTACCGCATCGCCTTGCCACCCCCCCTGCACACCGCGCTGGAGCAGGGCGCGCTGGAAACGCCCAAGCCCGGCGACCTCGCCTTCAACGGCCATGCGGTTCACATGATTGCCACACCGCAAGAGTCGCTGGAGGCCGCCGCCGCCGCTGCGCGTGACGCAGGCCTCAACGCCTATATCTTGAGCGATGAGATGGAAGGCGAATCGCGCGAGGTGGGTAAGGTGCAGGCGGCGATGGCGCGCACGGTGGCGCGCACGGCTACTGCCTCCGCCAGCGTTGCCTTCATTAAACCCTGCGTCATCCTCAGCGGCGGTGAAACCACGGTCTCGGTGCGCCCTGTGCCCGCAGAGGGGTTGCGAGGCAAGGGCGGGCGTGCGGGCGAGTTTTGCCTAGGTCTGGCGCTGGGCTTGCAGGGTCAGGCGGGTGTGTACGCCCTGGCGGCCGACACCGACGGCATTGACGGTATGGAAGACAACGCGGGTGCGTTTGTTGAGCCCGGCACACTGTCGCGCGCGCAGGCCTTGGGGCTCAAGGTGACCGACAGCCTGGACCGCAACGACGCCTACGGCTACTTCCAGCCCCTGGGCGACCTGGTCATCACCGGGCCGACCTACACCAACGTCAATGATTTCCGGGCCTTGTTGATCTTGTAGGCGGTTTCAGATCAAAGTTTGATCTTGCTCAAAGCGCATTTGGCGCAAGTCGGGCAAAGTCATCCCCATGCTACCTTCAGGATTTATCGAGCAAGCCGGTGAAGTGCGCACTTTCGCGCCGGGCTCGGTGCTGCTTAAAAGAGGCACCACGTCGGACAGCGTGATGCACGTCGAATCGGGCCGAGTGGCCATGGGCGTCACGGGCGCCGACGGCTTGACGCACCAGTTGGGCGAGGTCGAAGGCCCGTTCTGGCTGGACGCCACGGACGCTGTTCTGGCCCAGCCCAGCGTGGTCGATGCCGTGGCCGAATCTGAGGTGCGTCTGCGGCGCACGCCTTTGTCCAAATTCCGCCAATCCATCACCGACTTGCCGCCCATGGCGCAAATGGTCTTGCACGATGTCGCCCAGGCGCACCGGCAGCAGACCGAGTTGGCGGTCAGCCGTCTGGCCAAAGATGCGGAAGCCCGTTGTGCGGAGTGGTTGCTCCAGCATGCGCAGCCCAGTGACGTCGGGGTTCAGGCCGTGCTACTGCGGCAAACCAAGGGCACGCTGGCCGCGCAGTTGGGCATTGCGCCCGAAACCCTCTCACGCGTGCTGCGTCACTTGCGTGAGCGCAGCCTGATCAGCGGCACGGGTCGCGCTTTGAAACTACTCGATCCCAGAGGCCTGCGTCGCTTGGCAGGGATTTGATCGCGGGCGTCATGGCCTGGATTCATGCCCTGCGAATCACGTCTTGCCAATCAATCCGCCGAAATCTTTCTCTCTTTGATGATGGCTCCAAAGCGCTGGCTGTCCTCTGCTGCCTTGGCGGCAAACTCAGCTGGCGTGATGGGTAGCGCTTCACCGCCCAGCGCGGCAATGCGGTCTTTCACGGCCTGTGTGCCCAGAATGCGGTTGATCTCCTGGTTCAGCCGCGCAATCACCGTAGCGGGTGTGGCGGCGGGGGCGTAGAAGCCAAACACCGTGTCGGCGTCAAAGCCTTTGAGGCCCGCTTCGCTCAGAGTGGGTGCATCGGGGAACAGCGGGGAGCGTTTCGGACTGCCGACCGCCAGCAGCTTGAGCTTGCCCGCACGCACCTGATTCAGGCCAATGCCGGGGTCAAAGTAGAAGTCAATCTGCCCAGCCAACAGGTCTTGCAGCGCGGGTGCCGCGCCCCGGTAGGGCACGTGCACAGCAAAAATGCCCGCCTGACTTTTCAACATTTCACCTGCCAGATGCGGTGAACTACCATTGCCGGGTGAGCCGTAAGACAGCTTGCCGGGGTTGGCTTTGGCGTAGCTGATGAACTCTGCCATGTTGTTGACCGGCAGACCTGGACGGCTGACCAGAAACACCAGGACGCGGGCCGCTGCCGCCACGGGGGTGAGGTCTTTGGCCGGCTCAAACGACATCTTGGCGTAGATGTGCGGATTGACCGACACCATGCCGCCGGAGCTCATCAATAGCGTGTACCCATCGGCGTGAGATTTAGCAACAAAGTCGCCGCCGATATTGCCGCCCGAGCCCGCTCGGTTTTCTACCACCACGGGCTGGCCGAGCGCCTCTTGCAAGGGCTGGGCCACGATCCGCGCAATCTGGTCGGCCGCGCCGCCGGGCGGGAAGTTGACGATGACCTTGATCGGCTTGGCGGGCCAGACCTGTCCTGAGCCTGTCGAAGCGGTTTGCGCGTGCGCGGCGGACATGAGGATGGGCAGTGCGCCCGCGCTCACGATCAGGGTCGTGATGAGCGTGCGGCGAATGAGATTGGCTTTCATTGAGGGTCTCCTTGTGTGTTTTATCGTGGCTTGCTCATGTGCGGGTTTTTCACCCATCGTATCGGTTGCGCTTTGATCGGGCGCGCTGTCACGCCGTGCTGCACCAGGGTGCGGTCCAGCGCCTGGCCCGCGTCGTCCGCCAGGGCGGCGCTGCGGGCGGCGGCGATGGCTTGGACGCGCTCATCCTGAGGGGCAAAGTTTTGAGCCGTGGCCAGCTGTTCCATGATGTGCAGCAGGTTGTCCTTGCCGCGCTCATTGGTGCTGCCATAGCCTTTGATCAGACGTCCACATTGGGCCAGCTCAAAGCCGCTCTGCCAGTGCGTGCGCGTGCCTGCGACGACGCTGGCGAGCCACTGGTCAATCAAGGTCTGTTCGGTGTGAAAGCGGCTGCCAAACGGGCGCAACCACTTGAAGCTGGCCAAGGTGCGCAAGGCCAGCATGCCCAACACCGAGTGGGTGCCGATCTTGAGCGGCAGCGCCCACGGGTCTTGGCCCCGGTTGATGCGGGCACGGTCCCACTGCGTTAAGCGTTGAGCAAGACCACGGGGCAGCAGCGCAGCGAACTCTGGCACGCCGGGTTTGAAATGGTCATAGACCTGTAATAAATCGGCATCGCCCAGCTTCACCTCGCCCTTGACCCGCGCCCAGCGCTGCGCGCGGCTCTTCAGATCCGCCACCCGCACGATGTCGTCAAACGCCATCCACAGCGCCAGCCAGCGCGTCATCTCCAGCGTGATCGCATAGTGGTGGGCGTTAGCCGGGTCGGCCGCACGCTCGGCTTGCAGCACCTGTTGCAGACGGGTGATGTAGCGCGCCGCGTAGGCTGGGCCCTGGTAGTCCAACAAGCGCGCATGGCTCAGTGCCAGCATTTCATGCACTTGGGGCGGGAAAATAAGTGCCAAATCTGGCTGCAGCCCTTTATTAACTAGCACAGGAAGCTCTTCATTTGATAGCAACTCGTGCACCTGTCGGGCTTGCGTGAGCTGGCCTTGCAGCACTTCAAACCCGCTGGCAAAGCCGCGCAGGCTGGCCTCGGTGCCTTTACCCCCAGCCCGGATGGTCGCTTCATACGCCGCACGCGGGAAGGGGAACAAGCCGCAGCCCGCAATCGCCCCCAGCATCACCGCGCTGACGATGGTGCCGCTGCTGCGCGCCATCTCGCCCATGTCAAACACATGGTGCTCACGGCTGTGGGCGCGCACGATCTCCAGCAGCATGGCGCTGTCGGTGCGGCCATCGCTCATCTGCATGCGCTCTTGCGTGGTGAAGCTGCGGTTGCTGGCGCTGATGACCCGCGTGCGGGTCGCCGCACTCATGCTGTTGCCGATCTGGCGCGTGGTCTCCAGCAGCTCGGACGAGACCAACGCGTCCAAATTGCCCGGCACCGGATACAGGCTGAGCACCGGGCGCTTGCCACCCAGTTCGCTCAAGGGAATCGGAAACACCTCGACGTAATAGGTCGTGGCCCCGGTGCGCTGCGCCACGCCGGGGATGGACGTGCTTTGCGCCGCAAAGCCGCAGGCCCGCGCCGTGTCCATCAGCCATTCGGACAAAACGCCGCAGCCTTCGCCGCCGAGGGCGCAGATTAAGAGGGTGATGGGGTGTTGGGTCATGACTGCATCCCCCGCACCAAGGCCCCGCGCAGCCCCGCCAGCAAACGCTCATGCCAGCGCGGGTTTTGAATAATTTCAGCCCGGTAGAACGACGGGCACAGCGTGGCGGCGTGGGCGTTTTCGCCGCACAGGCCGCAGCCGACGCAGCCGTCGATGACGGTGGCCACCGGGTCCACCTTGAGCGGGTCGGGGTTGTCTTTGAGGGTGAGCGTGGGGCAGCCAGACAGGCGGATGCAGGCGTGGTCGCCGGTGCACACGTCTTCGTCCACGCCGTACTTCACGCGCACCACGCGCTTGCCTTTCTTCAGCAGACCTGCCAGCCAGGGCTTGATGCGGCGCTGGCGCTCTAGCTGGCACTCGCCTTCGGCAATGATGACTTTGAGGCCCATGAACTCGGTGGTGAAGGCCTCGTTCAGGGTCTTGCGCATCGCCTCCACTTTGTAGCTGTGCACGGTGCGCAGCCAGGTCACGCCCAGGCCTTGCAAGGTGGCCTCGATGGTGGTGTTGGTGCTGGTCAGGCTTTGCAGTTTGTCGGTGGCCACCAGCTTGGCATCCTGGCTTGGGGTGGAGATGATGTCTTGCGTGCCAGTGGCGGCGGAGTAGCCGTTCTTGAAAATCAACAACACCGCGTCGTCGTGGTTGAACAGAGCCGATTGCACGCCCGTCAGCAGCCCGTTGTGCCAAAAGCCACCGTCACCCATGATGGACAGGGTTCGCCGCGCCATCAGGGGCGAGACCCCGGCGCGGCTGGCCAGGCTCATGCCGTAGCCCAGGATGGAGTGGCCGGATGAGAAGGGCTCGAACGTGGCCAGCGCGTGGCAGCCAATGTCGGCCGCAATGTGCACCGGCCCGACGTCTTGCTGGGCCAGCTTCAAGGCCGAGAACACCGGGCGCTCCGGACAGCCGATGCAAAAGCCCGGCGGGCGGTTGGGTAGTGCGGCCACACCTTTGTCTTGCAGGTGCTGGCTCACAGCGGTACGGCGCTCGGCATTGCCCGCCAGCCAGGCGCGGGCGGATGACACGCCCACGTCGCTTGCGTGTTGTTGCAAGAAGGCCAGCAGACCGGCAGTGAGCGTCTCCACGTTGTACTCGCCGCCGCTGGGCAGCAGGTCTTTGCCGTGCAACCGGGTGTTGATGTCGCGCCGCCTCAGAAAGCTGGCGATTTCATGTTCGATGTATTCGGGCTGGCCTTCTTCCACCACCAGCACGGCGCGTTTGCCCAGGGCAAATTCAGCCACCTGCTCGGGCACCAGTGGGTAGGTGACGTTGAGCACCAGCAGGGGGATCTCACTCGCGCCAAACGCATCGGCCAGGCCAAACTGTTGCAGCGCACGAATCAGCGCGTTGTAGATGCCGCCTTGCACGATCAGGCCCAGCTCTTGGCGCGGGCCATCCATCAGCTCATTGAGTTTGTGCTCCACGATGTACTGGCGCGCGGCAGGCAGGCGCTGCTCCACTTTCAGCTTCTCTTGGCGAAAAGTCACGGGCGGGTGCGCCAGCTTCATGTAGTCAAAGCGGGCGGGCTCGGCCATCAGTGCGCGGGTCGAGATGGCGGGCGGAGCGTTGTCCTTGCACTCAAAGCTGCCGCGCACATGGCAGGCGCGGATGCGCAGCACCATCATGGCGGGCATGTTGGACGCCTCGGACAGGCGAAAGCCGTGTTCCACCATGGCCACCATCTGGCTCAGCTCCGGGCGCGGATCCAGCAGCGCCATGCAAGACTTGAGGGCGTAGGCGTGGCTGCGCTCCTGGATCACGCTGGCGCCTTCGCCGTAGTCCTCGCCCACCACAATCAGCACGCCGCCGGTGACGCCGGGCGAGGCCAGATTGCTTAAAGCATCGGCAGCCACATTGGTGCCGACGATGGACTTCCACGTGACCGCGCCGCGCAACGGGTAGTGGATGGACGCGCCCAACATGGCGGCCGCCGACGCCTCATTCGCGCAGGCCTCCACATGCACGCCGAGTTCGTCCATATAGGGCTTGGCCTGCACCATCACGTCCAAGAGGTGCGACACCGGCGCGCCCTGGTAGCCGCCCACATAGGCCACGCCCGATTGCAACAGCGCCTTGGTGATGGCCAAAATGCCCTCGCCGTGAAAGGTGTCGCCCGCGCCCAGGCGCAGGGATTTGATCTCTTGGGTGAATGAAACTTCCACGGGGACTCCTCTTTGTCACTAGACCGCGACTATAAGGGTACTAACTTTGGCTCGTTTCCGGGAATTTACACAGGCGACAGCTAAGCCGCTGTAGCGGTCATTTCAAGCTATTTGGCGCAGAGGGGGGATTCGAACCCACGCTAGCTTGCCGTTAGATCCGCTGCTGTAGCCACCTCTTTGATTCCGTGAGGAGGTGCTCCTGAAACACCTTGGCAATCGGCGAGAGCTTTCTACCTATAGGATGCACAACGTGCCATTGGGAGTTAATTGGAAAACCGCTCACATTGAGTACGGTGACCGCAGCGTCGGACGAGTTGGCGTAGAGCGCATGGCGCGAGACAACGGCAATACCAAGGCCTCCAGCAACAGCTTCCCTGATCGCTTCATTGCTCCCTAATTCCAGACGAAGTTGCGGTTTGAATTTTTGACGTTTGAAAAATGTGTCTATGGCCATGCGCGTTCCGGATCCCAACTCACGCAGAATGAAACGCTGAGGACTCAATTCGGCGAGCTCGATGTGTTGGCGGCTGGCCATGGGGTGTGCATTGGCAGCTATCACCACCAGGGGGTTGGGCATGAAGACCTGATCGGCTAACTCGATATCGGTGGGTGGCATGGACATGATGCATAGGTCGTCCAAGTTTTCGCGCAGCCGTTGCAGGACGCCATCTCGGTTGAGCACTTCGAGTGCGATTTCGATCTCAGGGTAGATGGCGCAAAAGGAGCCGAGCAAGCGTGGCACAAAGTATTTGGCCGTGCTGACGACAGCTACTTTCAATTTGCCACGCTTGAGCCCTTTGGTTTCGTCTACCTTTTGTTCGAATGCATCCCATTCATTGGCGATGTTGCGTGCTGAACGCGCCAATTCCTGGCCAGCGTCAGTCAGGTGCACGCGCCTGGCAATGACTTCATAGAGCGGCAAGCCCACTGCGTTAGACACCGCTCGAAGCTGCATGGATGCCGTGGGCTGGCTGACGTGCGTGACACGGGCTGCGCCGCCGACACTGCCTGTTTCGGCCAGCGCAAGAAAGAGTCGCAGTTGACGGAAAGTGATATTCATAGTGTTTTATCTATATGAAAGCATCAAACAATGGATTTTACTTTACCTCACTATTTCCATAGCATCGAAGTCAAGGACAACTTCTATGCAAAATCTTCTCGATCCAGCCATTCTTTTCTTCATTTTTGGTGCCCTTGCTGGCGCTCTGAAATCAAACCTGGAGATCCCGCAGCCGATCTCCCGATTCCTGTCGCTGTATCTGCTGATGGCCCTGGGTCTGAAAGGCGGATTTGCGCTCGCCCATTCCGGGTTTACGAGTCAGGTTGCAACGAGTCTCGGGTGCGCCCTTTTACTTGCCGTGGTGGTGCCTTTGTTTGGGTACGGCTTGTTGCGGCGTTTTTTGTCAGGCTTTGATGCGGCTGCGGTGGCTGCAACCTACGGATCCGTCAGTGCGGTGACCTTCGTGACTGCGGTCCAGACACTCGAAAACCAGCAGGTAGTGTTTGGCGGATACATGTCCGCTGCGATGGCCATCATGGAATCCCCTGCCATTATTTTTGCTGTCTTGTTAGCCAACGCATTGCGGCGCAAACAGGCTGCGCCTTTCGCCGTGATTTCCGGCGGAGGTGCTGCAGTGCTTGCGATAGGCCCACAGACAGGACGGTCAGGGAGCCCGCTTGGGAAAATCCTTCATGAATCACTGACTGACGGCGCACAACTGCTACTTTTGGGCGCTATGGTCATAGGCATGCTGAGTGGTGACACGGGCAAGGTTGCCATGCAGCCGTTCTCGGGAGATCTCTTCAAGGGGATGCTGGCGTTCTTCCTTCTTGACATGGGGTTGCTAACCGCGCGCAGTTTGCCGCAGCTACGTGACAAGTCCCTATGGCTCATTGCCTATGCAGTGGTGGGGCCCCTGACACATGCGGCTCTGGCCTTGGGCTTAGCCTGGTTGTTTGAGATACCGGCAGGTGATGCAACACTATTGATGGTGTTGGCCTCCAGTGCGTCCTACATCGCAGTGCCTGCCGTGTTGCGGTATGCGATTCCAGAGGCGAGCCCCTCGCTGTATTTTGGGTTGTCACTGGGCATCACATTTCCTTTGAACCTCATTTTCGGTATTCCGTTGTACACGTACGCCGCCCAGCGGGCGCTGGGTTGATAAAGCAACATCTACTCTGTAAATTTCGATTGTGGTTCTCCGTACGGCATCGTTGCACTGGATTCCCTCCTGCGCGGGAATGACGCAAGTAAATCCGACATTGCCACTGTCGCCGTCTTTCTCGGTATAGCTTCCCCTTCACGGTATTGCTGTCCCTTCCCGTCATTCCCGTGTTCCCGCGCAGGCGAGAATCCAGTTCCCTACAATCCCGGCTTCAACAGGAATACAGCGTCAAGAGTGTTTGGAACTTTCCTACCACCTCAACGGAGCGCCCCATGGACTCAAATACAGTTTGTTTATTGAACCTGCAAACCATGCTCGATACCCTGTCACCGCGCCGTCTGGATATGCTGCGTCATGTGCGTCAGCACGGGGCCGGGAATGTGCGCGAACTGGCGCAAGCTCTCCGCGCCCTGGGACGAATTGCAGACCAACGTGTCCTTGATGGCCGCGTGAACGATTGAATTAACTGAAAGACAAAACGATGAGCATCAAAAGCGACAAATGGATACGCCGCATGGCGGAGCAGCACGGCATGATCGAGCCCTTTGAGCCGGGCCAGGTGCGTCAGGCCGCCGACGGTAAAAAAATCGTCAGCTACGGCACCAGCAGCTATGGCTACGACATCCGCTGCGCGCCCGAGTTCAAGGTGTTCACCAACATCCACAGCACGGTTGTGGACCCGAAGAACTTTGATGAAAAAAGCTTTGTCGATTTCAACGAAGACGTCTGCATCATCCCGCCCAACAGTTTCGCGCTGGCCCGCACGATGGAGTACTTCCGCATTCCGCGCAATGTGCTCACCATCTGCCTGGGCAAAAGCACCTACGCGCGCTGCGGCATCATCGTCAACGTGACGCCGTTTGAGCCCGAGTGGGAAGGTTATGTGACGCTGGAGTTCTCCAACACCACGCCGCTGCCCGCCAAAATTTACGCCGGTGAGGGTTGCGCCCAGGTGCTGTTTTTTGAGAGCGATGCGGATGACGTGTGTGAGGTCAGCTACAAAGACCGGGGTGGCAAGTACCAAGGCCAGCGCGGTGTGACGCTGCCCAAGGCATGATGAAAGTACCCCGATGATTTACCGACTACTTTGCGCTGTATTCAGTTTCTTGCTTCTGGGTCAGGCCACTGCGCAAACTGACGCTTTCCCCAATCGCCCCATCAAGCTGATGGTGGGTTTTGCCCCCGGTGGCAGCTCCGACACAGTGGCGCGCATCATGGTGCCGCGCTTGTCGGAACTGCTCAAGCAAAGCGTGGTGGTGGACAACAAGCCGGGCGCGGGGGGCAACATTGCCTCCGACGCGCTCATCAAGGCCCCGGCCGATGGCTACACCATCATGCTGGGCACCATCGGCTCGCTGGCGGTGAATCAGCACTTGTCTAAGTTGGCCTACAACCCGGTGACGGACATGGCGGCGCTGTCGCTGGCGGTCACGTTCACCAATGTGCTGGTGGTCAACGCCAACAGCCCCATTCGCGGCTTTGACGACTACCTGCGTCAAAGCCGCCTGCCTGCCAGCAACGTGGCGTTTGGCTCCTCTGGCATTGGCGGCAGCGGGCATTTGGCAGGCGAGTTGCTCAACGTGGCTGCGGGGCTGAAGAACCAGCACGTCGCTTACCGGGGTGGCGCACCGGCCATGAATGATCTGCTGGGTGGCGTGTTGCCTTCCATCTTCTCCAGCCCGACCGATGCGCTGCAACACATCCAGGCCGGCAAGCTGCGTGCACTGGCCACCACGGGCCCCAAGCGGCTTGATGCCCTGCCTCAGGTGCCCACGATTGCCGAGTCCGGCTACCCCGGTTTTGACGCCAGCAACTGGTACGCCTTCACCGCCCCGCTGCGCACGCCGCCCGAGGTGGTGCAGCGCTTGAACGCAGCCCTCGTGGCGGCTTTGAACGACCCCGGCGTGGTGGCGCAACTGCGCAAGCTCGGGCTGGATCCGGCACCCAGCAGCCCGCAGGAGGCGGCGCAATATATTCGCAAAGAGAGCGACAAATGGGGCGCGCTGGTGCGCAGGGTCGGCATCAAAAGTGAATGAAACAACAGAGGCCAAGATGAGCTCAACCATTGCAGAAAAAATACTCGCCCACAAAGCGGGCAAAGGTCACGTCAAACCCGGTGACATCGTCATCGCCAAGGTCGATTTCGCCATGGTGCACGACGCGCGCGCGCCCAACGCCATCCGCATGGTGGACAAGATGGGTGCGACCCAATTGCCCTTCGCCAGCAAGACGGCCTGGGTGCTGGACCATTACTCGCCTCCGCCCAACCTGGAGGCCGCGCAAACCCATACCGCCATGCGCCAGTTTGCCGACGATCACGGCAGCCCGCTCTACGACATTGGCGACGGCATTTGCCACCAGGTGCTGCCCGTGGGCGGCCACCTGACCAGTGGTGACCTGGTGGTGGGCACCGACACGCACAGCACCACCTACGGCGCGTTCAACGCCTTTGGCACCGGCATTGAAGGCTCGGACGTGAGCGCGGTCATGGCCACCGGCAAGGTGTGGCTGCGCGTGCCCGAGTCGGTGCGCGTGCAGCTCAATGGCCGCTTGCAACCCGGCGTGTGGGCCAAAGATTTGACGCTGCACATGCTGGGCCGCTTTGGGGCCGAGGGGCTGAACTACCGTGCCATTGAGTACGTGGGCTCGGCCGTGGCCGCCATGGAAATTGACGACCGCATGACCCTGTCCAACCACGCCGCTGAGCTGGGGGCCAAGGCCGCGCTGCTGGAGGCGGACGACAAAACCATTGCCTGGCTGGCCGCGCATGGGGCCAAAGTCCCCAAGCCGGTGTTTGCCGACGCCGATGCGGTGTACGCGGAGTGCATCGTGATCGACGCGTCCGCACTCGCCCCCCAAGTGGCGCGCCGCCATGCGGTGGACGACATCGTGGCCGCACACGAGGTGGTTGGGCAAAAGATCAACTTTGCCTTGATTGGCACCTGCACCAACGGGCGGCTCGACGACATCCGCCAAGCGGCGGCCATCCTCAAAGGCAAGCGCCTGGCCAAGGGCGTGCGCATGATCATCACGCCCGCCTCGCGCCAGATTTACCTGGCCGCTCTGCGTGAGGGTTTGTTTGAAATCTTGACTGAAGCCGGGGCCTCGGTGGAGGCCGCAGGCTGCGGTACCTGCGTGGGCATTACCAACCACCTGATCCCGGGCGACCGCGAGGTGGTGATCTCCAGCGCCAACCGCAATTTCAAAGGCCGCCTTGGCAACCACGACGCTGAAATTTGGTTGGGTTCAGCGGCCACGGTGGCCGCTTCGGCCTTGACCGGCATCATTACTGATCCGCGCACGGTGGTGGGCGGGCAATGGGAGGCTTCACATGCTTAATCGAGCTTATGTCTTGGGTAACGACGTCAACACCGACCTGTGCTGTTCGGGAAAATACCTGCCGGGCAAAGATGAAGCTTTTATTGCTTCTCAAGCCTTCGAGGCCATCTCTCCGGGTTTTGCGGCGCGGTTTGTGAGTGGCGGCGTGATCGTCGCGGGTCAGCACTTTGGCATCAACTCCTCGCGGGAACAGGCCGTGCACATCTTGCGCCGCATGGGTGTGGCGGCGATTGTGGCGCCCTCGTTTGGGCGGCAATTTTTTCGCAACGCCATCAACAACGGCTTGTTGGTGGTGGAGTGCGACACGGCAGGCATTGAAGAGGGCGACCAGATCGCTCTGGATTTGGAGGCTTCGGTTTTGAGCGTGGCGCAGCGTCAGATCACACGCCCTTTGCCCGTCGTGCCTGAGGCCATTCGCGCGATTTTGCGTGAAGGCGGCTTGATTCCTTTCCTTAAAAAATACCCGGATTGGCAGGTGGCCGCATGAGCCAACCTGAGGCAACCCGGCCCAACGCGAGCCAACTGCGCCAAGCTCTGCGCCAACGCTTGATCCAAGCGCAGCAGGGCGGTACGGCCTTAATCGCGCCCGGCATTTTTGATGGCTACGGCGCGCGCATGGTGATGCAGGGCGGCTTTGAGGCCGCTTACATGACGGGCAATGGCGTGTCGGCCAGCCTGCTGGGCACGCCCGATGTGGGCTTGATCGACCTGAGCTTGATGGCCAACCACGCGCGTCATGTGGCCGCGTGCATCGCCATCCCCCTGATTTGTGACGCCGACACCGGCTACGGCGGCGTGGTCGGCGTGCGGCGCACCGTGCAAGAGTTTGAGGCCGCCGGTGTGGCCGCCATCCACATGGAAGACCAACTCTCGCCCAAGCGCTGCGCTCAGTTCCCTGGTGCACGTTCGGTGTTGGAGTTTGATGAAGCGGTCGCCAAAATTGCCGCTGCCGTGGCCGCACGCAGTGACCCCGACTTCATGGTGATTGCGCGCACCGACAGTGCCGGTTCCATGGGTCTTGGCGAGGCGATCAAACGCGCGCAAGCCTTTGAACGCGTGGGCGCAGGCGCGGTGTTTGTGGAGCTGAAAGCGCACGACGGCATCCTGGATGACTTGCGCCGCGTGGCCGACGCGGTGAGCATCCCCTGTCTGGTCAACATCGACGCGGGTGGCCCCTTGGCCGCGCTGCATGCCGATGACTTGCATCGCCACGGCATTGCCTTGGCCATCTACCCCGCGCTGATTCGCAACACCGTCGGCTTTGCCATGCGCGAGGCTTTGCAGCACCTCAAACTTGATGGCTCCACCACCGCCATGCGGCCCCGTATGATCAGCGGCGCGGAGTACAACGCTTATCTGGGTTTGGCCGAGGTGGAGCGTTGGGAAACGCGTTTTCCTTTTTGAATTCATTGGAAGAAATTGACCATGAAGAATCGTTTGTTGAATGCTGTGGCCTCCATCACTTTGGCGATGGCTTGCAGCAACGCCGCATTGGCCGTTGAAATCAAAGTACTCAGCGGCAACGGGGCCAAGGCCGCCGTGACCGAGTTGGGTGCGCAGTTTGAGCGTCTCAGCGGGCACAAGGTGACGATCCACTTTGAGGTCAACCCCGGTGTCAAAAAACGCATAGACGATGGCGAGGCCTTTGATGTGGCGGTGCTCAACCCCCCGTTTTTGGACGAGCAAATCAAGGCCGGCAAGGTGGTGGCCAGCACGCGCACGGTGCTGGGTCGCGCGGGCATAGGCGCGGCGATTCGTGCGGGCGCGCCCAAGCCGGATATTTCGACGATAGAGGATTTTAAAAACGCGCTCTTGGCCAGCAAGTCGGTGGCCTATCCAGGCGAGGGTTCCAGCGGGCGCTACTTCGTGACGGTCATCGAGCGCATGGGTCTGACCCAGGCCATGGCCAGCAAGATGCGCCCGATGCCTGCCGAGTACAACGTGGAGGTGGTGGCCAGCGGTGAGGTAGACATGGTGGTGGTTGTGGCCTCTCGCATCAACGGTGTGCCCGGTGTGCAATCGCTGGGCACTATTCCCGCCGCGTTGCAAACCTGGATCGGCTTTACGGCGGGTCTGTCTGCGCAGGCCAAACAAGCCGCTGCTGCGCGTGAGATGCTGACCTTTTTTACCTCACCCGCCGCCGAGAAAATTTTGCGGGACAAGGGTGTCGAGCCCTTTGTGGAGTGAGCGGCCCAAGGCCAACTCAACGCCATTTACTCCGCCAAGAACCCCGTCGCCCGAAAATGTTGGAGAGCCACCTCGCTGGCTAAATAAGTCATCAACACATTCGCGGCGGCTTGTGGACTCGTTTGCGCTGCGGCATAGCCGGTGCTCAAGGCCAGTGGCACGGGCAAAGGCCCCACCATGGTGATGCCGGGGTGCTGCAAAATTTCGCTCGATTGGCTCACGCCCAGTGCATATTTGCCGTGCGACACATCCTTGATCACCTCCACGCCGAAGGGCAGCACGGTGATGCGCGGTTGCAGGGTTTGGCTAAGACCCAGCGTGTCCAGCACCTTGGCAAAGTGAGTGCCTGCTGTGGCACCGCGCGCCGGGTCGGCGTACGCGATGCTGGGTGCCGCCAACAAGGTTTGTTTGAGTGCTTGCGGGCTGGAGATGTCAGGCACGGGTGCACCCTGCGGCACGGCCAGCGAGACCGACACCACACCGAGGTTCCGTGCGCTGTCTTGGTTCAGCCGCCCGGCGCTGCGCAGTTGTGTGATGACCGCATGGCTCAAGATCACCACATCGGCCACCGTACCCGGCGCCCCGTTCAGCACGCGGTCGCGCTGTGCGCCCACGGTGTCAAACGTGGCGTTCAAAGTGTGGCCGGTCTGGCGGGTGAATTCGGGGGCGATGCGTTCCACCGCCGCTTTGGCGGCCCCTGCGGCCAGCACGCGGATGTTGTCAGCCCTTGCGGCGTTGGACACAGCGGCGCAGAGCATGAACGCGGCGCTGAAAGTGAGGGTGTTTTTGATGGAACGTAAGCGTGTCATGAGTGGGCGTGAAGTAGTACGATGGCCCAACTTTAACGCAGGAGCTGGTGATGAAATGGGAAGGTAACCGTGAATCGGACAATGTCGAAGACCGCCGCGACGGTGGTGGCGACAGCAGCGGTGGTGGCGGATTGCTGGGCGCTTTGCTCGGTGGGCGCGGCCTGAGTGTGGGCGCCATCGTGATTGCCTTGGCGGGCGGCTGGTTGTTTGGCATCAATCCGCTGACCATTTTGAGCATGCTCAGTGGCGATGGCACACCTACCGCGCAAGTGCAGCAGGCACCCGCGCACAGGCCGCCAGCGGATGACCAGATGGCCAAATTCGTGTCCACCATTCTGGCCGACACCGAAGACGTTTGGAAGGACGTGTTTGCCAAAGGCGGTGCGACTTACAAAGAGCCCAAGTTGGTGTTGTTTCGCGGGGCCACACCCACCGCCTGCGGCCAAGGCCAGTCGGCCATGGGGCCGTTTTATTGCCCCGGTGATCAGAAGGTTTACATCGACCTCGGCTTCTATGAAACACTTAAAAATAGGCTGGGTGCGCCCGGTGATTTTGCGCAGGCTTATGTGATTGCGCATGAGGTCGGCCACCATGTGCAAAACCTCTTGGGCATCAGCGCCAAGATGGAGCAGATGCGCAGCCGCGTCAGCGCCACCGAGGCCAACGCCTTGAGCGTGCGTCTGGAGTTGCAAGCCGATTGCCTGGCGGGTGTGTGGGCTTTCCACGCCCAGAATGCCCGCCAACTACTGGAGCAGGGTGACGTGGAAGAGGCCATGAACGCGGCCGCAAAAATTGGCGACGATGCCTTGCAACGCGGCAGTGGCCGCGCCGTGGTGCCCGAGAGCTTCACCCATGGCAGCAGCGCACAACGCCAGCGCTGGTTTGGCAACGGCATGAAAAACGGCAGCGTCAAGGCCTGCGACATCTTTTCCAGCCGCTCTTTGTGATAAGAGTGGATAATAGGGGTTTGCCCTGAAGCGGGGCCCCTTTGACCCGAAGCCCAAGACTTGATGACCTCAACTGCTACCGAACCCCTCGCCACCGAACTCACGGCAGTTGCCGAACCTGCGGCCATCGTCGAACACCGCCTCGATGCCTTTGCGCAATTGCAACTGGCTGAACCCTTGGCCCGTGCCGTGGCTGAGATGGGTTACGAGTCGATGACGCCCATCCAGGCGCAGGCCATCCCCGTGGTGTTGCAGGGCCGAGACGTCATGGGCGCTGCCCAGACCGGCACCGGCAAAACGGCCGCTTTCTCGCTGCCCCTGCTGCAACGCATGCTCAAACACGAAAACAGCTCCACCTCGCCTGCGCGCCACCCGGTGCGCGCCCTGGTGTTGTTGCCCACGCGTGAGTTGGCCGACCAGGTGGCCCAGCAGGTCAAGCTCTACGCCAAGTACACCAACCTGCGCTGCGCCGTGGTGTTTGGCGGCATCGACATGAAGCCGCAAACGCTGGAGCTGAAAAAAGGCGTTGAAGTGTTGGTGGCCACACCGGGCCGCTTGCTCGATCACATTGAAGCCAAAAACGCGGTCCTCAACCAAGTGGAGTACGTCGTGCTGGACGAGGCCGACCGCATGCTCGACATCGGCTTCCTGCCCGATCTGCAACGCATCCTGAGCTACCTGCCCAAGCAGCGCACCACGCTCTTGTTCAGCGCCACCTTCTCGCCCGAGATCAAGCGCCTGGCCAGCAGCTACCTGCAAGACCCGGTGACGATTGAAGTGGCGCGCTCCAACGCCACCGCCTCCACCGTGGAGCAGCATTTTTACAGCGTGCCTGAAGACGACAAGCGCCGCGCCCTGCACCAGATTTTGAAGTCGCGTGGCATGAAGCAGGCCTTTGTGTTTGTGAACAGCAAACTCGGCTGCGCCCGCTTGGCCCGCTCGCTGGAGCGCGAAGGTCTCAAGACCACCGCCTTGCATGGCGACAAGAGCCAGGACGAGCGCCTCAAAGCACTGGAGTCCTTCAAAAAAGGCGAAGTGGATTTGCTGGTGTGTACCGATGTGGCCGCGCGCGGTCTGGACATCAAGGACGTGCCCGCCGTCTTCAACTTTGACGTGCCCTTCAACGCCGAAGACTATGTGCACCGCATTGGCCGCACCGGTCGCGCGGGGGCCTCTGGCCTGGCCGTGAGCTTTGTCTCGGCCAAAGATGCACGCTTGGTGAGCGATATCGAAAAACTCATCAAAACCAAGATTGAGCTGGAAGCGGTGGAGTTTGATGAAGACCAGCCCGACATCCACAAACAAGGTCGCATCAACGATGGGCGCCGCATGTACTCGCCTGAGCGCGAAGAAATCGTGCGCCGTGAGCGCGCCTCCCCGCGCGATTACGCTCGCCCGATGCAGGCGGCGCGCGATCCGTTTTTTGACAAGCCTTATGAGGCGAGCGTTGCTGCCACTGAGGACATCAAACCCACCTGGGAGTCAACGCAGCGCGCCGGTGGCCGCAGCCTGTCGGCTAACATCAAATCCAAGCGCAAGGTGGCCGCCTTGTTCACGGCGTCGAGCACTTGACCTGAATCAGGTGGTGCGGACGATTCGGCACGGAATCGTCCAGGCGGATGGCGCTCAAACAACCGCCCCACACACATCCCGTGTCCAGCGCCAGCAGGTGCGGGTGCTCCAACCAGCCTAGCTGTGACCAATGTCCGAATGCGACCGTGACACTGGCCGTGTGCCGCCCCGGTGCATCAAACCAGGGTAGGTAGCCCGGCGGCGCTGTGTCGGGGCCGCCGTGATGCGCAAACTCCATCTGGCCGTCCGGCGTGCAAAAACGCAAGCGGGTGAGGGCGTTCACGATCACCCGCAAGCGATCCGCACCCCGCAGTGACTCATCCCAAGCCACAGGCGAATTACCGTACATGTGGTGCAAAAAATCAGCCAGATCGGGGCCACGCAGCACGGCCTCGACTTCATGGGCAAGTGCTATTGTTTTCGTAGCTGTCCACGCAGGTAATACGCCCGCGTGCACCATTAAGATGTCTTCACCCCGGAAGTTGTCGAAGATCGCCAAGCGCTGCTGACACAGCCAGGCCAGCAGGCCGGGACGGTCTGCTGCGCTCAAGATGCCGTCCAGCGTGTCGTGCTGGTGGGCCGGTCGCACACCGTGGGCCACGGCCAGCAAGTGCAGATCATGGTTACCCAGCAGGCAGTGGGCTGAATCCCCCAAGGCCATCAAGCGACGCAACACTGCTAAAGGTTTTGGCCCCCGGTTCACCAGGTCGCCCAGCAGGTAGAGCGTGTCGCGGCTGGGAGAAAAAGAAATTTTATCCAGCAAGCGCTGTAGTGCGCCGTCGCAGCCCTGGATGTCGCCAATCAAGTAAAGTGCCATGGTGTTTATTTTCGCTTGTGTTCCATGGAATTTTTTCTGATTGTTTTTCTGACCCTGCTCAACGGCGTGTTTGCCATGTCCGAGCTGGCGTTGGCGGCCAGCCGCAAGGCGCGGCTCTCGGCCATGGCGGAGGAGGGCGACAAGGGTGCGCAGGCGGCGCTCACGCTGCTGGGCAATCCCAATCAATTTCTCTCCACGGTGCAGGTCGGCATCACCTCGATTGGTGTGCTCAACGGCATCGTGGGCGAGGCTGCATTCAGCGAAGGTGTGGCCCGCTGGTTCATGGGTTGGGGTGTGTCCGCCAGCGCTGCGGCCATCTCTGCCACTGCGCTGGTGGTGACCTTGATCACCTTCACCACCATTATTTTTGGTGAACTGGTGCCCAAGCGCATTGGGCAACTCCACCCTGAATTGGTGTCCCGCTGGGTGTCGCGCCCCATGCTCTGGCTGGCCACGGCGGTCAAGCCTTTTGTCAAGCTCCTGTCGGCCACCACGCAGGGCACGCTCATGCTATTGCGAATTGACACGACCGCAATCCGTACCATGACCGAGGAAGAAATCACGGCCAACTTGGAAGAGGGGGTTGATGCGGGCGTGATTGAGCAACACGAGCATCAAATGGTGCAAAACGTCTTTCAACTTGATGAGCGGCCCCTCACCTCCCTGATGGTGCCGGTGACGGATGTGGCATGGCTGGAGGCGTCGCTCACGGTGCGCGAGTGTTTGCAGATCGTCGGCGTGGCGGGTGAGCGGGGTGCGCATTCCTGGTACCCGGTGTGTCGCCATTCCATGGAGCATGTGGTGGGGCTCATCAGTGTGGGTAAGTTACTGGAACTTGGGCCAGAACACACCGGCAGCATAGAGGCCCATGCGCAGCCCGCCAACTTTGTGCCGGAGACGCTCTCGGGCATGGAGTTGCTGGAGCAGTTTCGCGCGCGCTCAGGGCGCCTGGTGTTTGTGGTGGACGAGTACGGCGTGGTGCAAGGGCTGGTCACGCCGGTTGATTTGCTCGAAGCCATCACGGGTGAATTGCAACCCGTGGCGCAAGTGGACGCCTGGGCCACCCTGCGTGAAGACGGCTCCTGGCTGCTGGATGGCTTGATGCCTGTCAGCGAGTTAAAGGCGCGACTGTCTATCAAGAGCTTGCCGGATGAAGACCGTGGGCGCTACAACACCCTGGCGGGCTTGCTCCAGTCCGTGAGCGGCCATCTCCCCGCCGAGGGTGAGCGCATGGCGTGCGGTGGCTGGGTATTTGAGGTGGTGGATCTGGACAGCCGCCGCATTGACAAAGTGCTGGCTAGCTTGCTACTTAAAGATAAGGAAAAGGAATAACCCTCCACAAATTCGCTTTAGACTCAAAGAAAAAATGAGGAGTAAGCGTTGGACATTCTGACTTTAGAAATCCTGGCAGCATCGCTGCTCGGAGCCACTTTGGGGATTTTGTTTTATCGAAGCCGGATAGTTTCGTGGAAGAAAAAAGAAAAACAACTTCCCACCCATTGGAGCCTCAGGCTAAGGCCGATTTTTAGCGACGTTGATCATGCGGTGTGGCTCTGGTTGAAACAGGTTTTTCCTGAACACGAGGTGCTCGTCAAAGTTCCGGTGCTTCGTTTCTTGAGTGGGTCTTCGGGTGATTTGAAAGCAATGATTCAGATCAAGGACATCTACTGCAGTTTTACAGTGTGCTCACCCAAAGGCAGGGTGCTGGGCTGTATTGACGTCCCCGGTGCCAAGGGGCTCAAAGCAAGTCGACGCGACCTCAAGAAAAAACTCTTTGAGAGCTGTGGTTTGCCCTATGCCGTTTTTGGGGCTCAAGACCTCCCAACCCACGAAGCCTTGCGTACTTTTTTCTTGAATGAGGACATGCCGTCTCCCGCTATTACCAGTCAATTTGAGGCAGTACATTCATCTCAGACGTCCGAATTTGACGAGGCTGAAGCCATGCCAGTCATTGAGAGCGTAATAACTGCAAAATCTGATGATGCTGCCAGCGTCCGTAACAGTTTGCACGTCAAACTCGACGGTAATCGCAAGAGGCGGCTAGCCGCAATGGAGAGTCTGAAAATGAGTGCGGAGGTTGTCGAAGACAACGCTGAACAAGGTCTTGCGCCGCGCTGGGACGACTCTTTCATCATGGGCGAAGGCAATGACGCATACCCATCAAGGCCTAACGCCTAACGCCTTTGAGTTTGAGTTTGAGTTTGAGTTTGATTTCGCATTGAAGTCATCTGAAAAGCGCAAAAAAATGGTTGCTTCGTTGGTGGTTTTTGGCGTTTGGTGTTGATAAGTGGCAGAAACAATGCCGGGTGCTAGCGCTATCAACTGCGTGCCCATGGCGATTGCGGCCTCGCTGCTCATAAAACCCGCCAGCAGCAGTTGCCAAGTCACGACTCCCTTTTTCTCCAGGCTTTGTTCCGCTTTAACGGGGTAGCCACTTTTTCGCAAGAAGAGAACCAATCTTTGCGCGTTAACTTCCTGCTCGCCCGCCTCCAGGATCAAGGTCCACGGCGCGTTGGCATAAAGCCGAACGGGCCCATCACCCATTGGCCCACCCTCTAGTGGCAGGCTTTTTGCCGAGGGGCTGCCGACACGAACGCGACCCTGCATCGCGTTACCTGTGCTGCCACTGCCCTGGTCTTGCCATTCCCACATGCTGTTCTCATGCAACTCAACCTGCTCCTGGTCCAGTCGCACCAGCACTTTGCCTGCGCGCCCCGTGGTGATCAAAGTCTGACCGGTAATCGGCGTGCCCGCTTGGGCGGGCTCATTTCCAAGCCGTGTTTCAACCCACGCGGGGGGGCTCACCCATTCGATAAAAGGCGCACCCGTTGCGTCGTTCAGCAGGGCGCAGAACACAAGGAAGACATAGAACTTTGGTATGCTTCGCGTTTTTAGAAAATGCAAGGAATTGATCATGAGTAGCGTGATGTTTTACGAAAAACCAGTGGCTGTTAACCGCGATCAACATCGCAGCAGCAAAATTGGTTCCGTCCCCAACTTTTCATTTTCCGGAAAAACCAATTCAGTGCCTCTGTCAGGCGTTGAGTTTATCGAAGCCTGCAAAGAGTATCCGATTGTGTTTGCCAAAGTGGGCGACCGCAAAGTCCCCGTGGCCCTGTTAGGCCTGCGCGACAACGACAACCTCTATGTCAAAGCTGACGGCACATGGGACGCCCGCTACATCCCCGCCTTTGTGCGCCGCTATCCCTTTGTGCTGGCTGAAAAAGGCGCTGACGAATTCGTCGTCTGCATTGATGAAGCCTCATCCGCCTTCAACGCGCCCGAGGGCCAAGCCCTGTTTGACAAAGACGGTGTCAACACCCCTTTCCTCGACGGTGCGTTGAACTTCCTCAACTCCTACCAAGCGCAAACCCAGCGCACGAATGCCTTTTGCAAGCAACTGGACGACATGGGCCTGTTCACCGAGATGTCGGCCAAGTCGGAGCTGGTGGACGGTCGTACCTTCCTCTTCAGCGGCCTGTATGTGGTTGACGAAGCCAAGCTGATGGCGCTCACCGCCAAGGCCGCCGTGAACCTGCTCAAATCAGGCGAAGCCGGTTGGATCTATGCCCACCTCATTTCCCTGTCCAACATGAGTCGCTTGGTCGATCGCATCTCGACCAAGGCCTGAGCTACAGATCGCCGATCATCACCGCAGTGAGCATCGGCTGATCCAGCATTGCCCCTGGCTGTTTAACAGTCGCGCCCGCCGCCTCGGCGTCGGCGCGACTCGCAAAAACTCCATAAAAAACCCGCAAACGTCCGCCTGGGGCGGGCAATACAAACAGCGGCCGGTCTGGGGGCAGGCTGCTCAGCACATCCAGCGAGGCGGTAACCGGCAGGCTACCCACCTCCAGCGTGAACCCCGTGGCCATTTGCTCGGACAAACGTGCCCGGCTGATGTCGATGGCCGCTTGCGTAGCTTCTGGAACCACCACAGGGGGTGGGGGCGGCGTTGGCGTCGGCACCACAGGGGTGGGCATCACCTTCTCTGGTGTGGCGGTACTCAAGCGCGTGGGCTCCAAGGTTCGAACAAACGACCAGGCCAGCAATGCCAAACCCACGGCACCCAGCATTAACCAGAGGACAGCCGTTTTGTCCGCGCCTTTGCGGGGCAACACGGCAGGCGGTGTGGCTGGTAAAGCTAGGCTCGGCAGTTCAGGCCTGGGCTCGTCCACAGGCAGCGGTATCGTGTTTTCCCAGACGACGTCTTCCTCAGCCGGCAAAACTGGGTCGAGCGGTTTTGCCGCCGCCAGTGGCTTGGCGGCAATCACGTCCACCCGCATGGGGGCGGGCGACGAGCGGGCCACCTGCTGAGACTGAATCACCTGATTCAACATCGAATCAAAATCAACATGGTCCAGCAAAACCGGCTGAAACCCGGCTGAAACCGCCATATTCGCCAAGTCCTTGCGGGCAAACGGGAACAAAATGGCCGGCGCCACCTGGCGCACAAAGCGATGGGCCTCGGCCATGTCGGGCAGCTCCAGCTCAAAAATCCCGGCCACCGACACCTCAATCAAAAACACATTGCGCCCTGCCAGCCGCGCATGCAGCGAAATGCGCAACACACACTCCATGGCCCCTGGCCAAGCGGGCTCGGCCAAAGTCTGCATGTCCAGCCCCACCTCGGGCGAAATCGCCTGCTTGGGCAACTCCGCCATGTGAGGCACCTCAACCGAGGCACCTTTCAGGTAAATGCGAACAATCTTGTACGGCGTGCTGACGGGAACTGAAGTCATAAAGTCGGGCTCAGCGAGGATCGTAAATGGCCGCAAAGTTTTGCTGACCCGCGTCAAAGCGCAAATTGCTAAAAGACAAGGAACTGGGTGAAAACTGGTAGTTGTTGCGGCTCACCCGTATCCGCCCAGACCAGCCGGACGGCATGGAGCAGACATAGCGACCCTGGTTGTCAGTGGGTGCACACTGCGCGCCATCGGCACTCAGCTGCACATTCGCCAGCGCCTCGCCCGTGGCCGCAGACCCTGCCCCACCAAACCCGGACGACAAACGCACCACCCCGCTCACGCTCACAGGTGCCGGGGTAAAAGCAGGGGAGAGGACAGGAGGAGGCGCAGGCGCGACGGCGGGCACCGCTACCGCGACCGGCACTGCGGGTGCCGCCGCCACGGCCCGCTCAGGCACCGCCAGAGGGGTGGGCGGCGTCTGCACGGGTAGTGTCGGTGTCGGTGCCGATGCCGATGCCGATGCCGGTGCAGATGCCACAGCCACCATCACCTTGTACCCGGTCACAGGGTTGGGCTGTGCATCACCCGCACCCCATCGCAACACGGTGTTCTTGCTCTTCTTTTTGGTTTTGTCGGGGGTGCCCGTCAATGCCAGCAAGAAATCATCCCCCCCTGATAGCCCGACCACGCGCGTGAGCCCGGACACCCGCATCGGCGTGCTTTGAATCCTGAAAATATCAACCGGGCTGCGACCCAGCTGCCCCTTGTTATTGGCACCCCAGACCCAAACCGTGCCATCGGCCAGCAACGCAGCACTGTGCTGCGTGCCCGCACTCACCGCCAAAGCCTGCCCGGCCAGGCCCGTGACCAGCGACGCCCCCGCCACGGGCCGAGAGTGGCCCAAGCCCAATTGCCCGCTGCTGTTGTCACCCCAGGCCCACACCTTGCCTGCGGCGTCCACCCCGAGTGAATGCCGCGCACCCTTCGCAAGCGCAGCCCATTTGCGGTCTGCCAGGGGCGCGGGCGCGCTACTCCCCCAAACGGGGGATAGCACAACACATAAAGCGGCCAACATTGCAAGCCAGCGCATGCAGCCAGACGCCAAAGCTGCCCTAACAAATTGATACATCCGTGATCCAAAAAAGACGGGTCGGGCCCGCTCTGCCCAGCCCATACCTGATTAATGCGGTCGATGCTAACACCAGCCCCAAGGTCTTCTTTCATTCGCGCCAACACGTATTCAGGGTTCTCCCTTGGTTTGATTACTGAGTGGCGTGTTGTTGATCAAGTAGTGAGTTTTTGAAAGAAATTTTTGACTTTCGCATGGTATAAAAGCGGCTGTAAATTTTCGTAACGAGTGTGTCCTGCACACTTTAAGGGGGTTTTGCCCCCTCATTTTTTGATTGATTTGCGCCTGATTCCCCAGCGGGCGTTCAAAGTTTGTGGTTTTTTGTGAAATGAGCGGAGGGGTATTAAAAAATGTTTTTAAAAGAAAGTCATCCCATGGAATCAACGTTGAATAAAAGCACCCTGTCCCAAGCCATCGGCTTGCTGATTGCGCTGGGTGCGTTCGGTTTAAACCCAGCCCTGGCCCAAGTTCAACCCGATGCAGGCTCTCTAATGACCACGCCTGCTGCGCCCATGACGGCTCCCCCCAAAGCCCCTGTTTTTGAAATCCAGCAAGACGTGCGTCCCGTGCTGGTGGTGCCGGGTGGCGTCAAGGTCAAAGTCAATGGCTTCAAAGTCACGGGCAACACCGCTTACCCCTCCGCTGAGCTTGAAGGCCTGCTGAGCATGCAAGTTGGCAAAGAGCTTGACCTGGCCGGGCTGGACGAAGCCGCCAGCCTCATCAGCCAGTACTACCGCAACCAGGGCTACTTTGTGGCCCGCGCCTACCTGCCCGCCCAAGAAGTGGCCAGCGGCAACATCGAAATCTCCGTCATTGAAGGCCGCCTGGGTGCCGTCAAGCTGGAGCGCAAAGGCGAAACTCGCCTGATGGACGAAGTCGCCCAAGGCATCGTGGCTGACGCCTCCCCTATTGGCTCCCCCATTAAAGACCGCAGCATTGAGCGCGGCCTCATGCTCCTCAACGACCTGCCCGGCGTTGAAGTCAAATCCACGCTGGTGCCCGGTGCCAGCGTCGGTACCTCTGACCTCGTGGTTGAAACCACCCAAGGCCCGCTGATCAATGGCGCGGTTGACGCCGACAACTTTGGCAACAGATTCACCGGTGCTACCCGTGTGGGCGGCACCGTCAACATCAACGACCCCTCCGGCCGCGGCGACCAGGTCATCCTGCGCGGCATGGCCTCTGGCCTGGGCGGCGCCAACGGCGACGGTGGCATGCGCTACTTCCGCGGTGCCTACAGCCTGCCCGTGGGCACGGCCGGCACCAAGCTGGGCGTGGCTTACACCGGCATGAACTACACACTGGGCCAAGACTTTGCAGCGCTCAACGCCAACGGCACCTCCAGCATTGGCAGCCTCTTTGCGGTTCACCCCTTCGTGCGCTCACGCAACGCCAACCTGTATGGCACGGCCAGCTTTGACAACAAGCGCATCCAAGACAATCAAAACGGCATCAACACCGCCGACAAAGGCATCAACGTCCTGGCCTTGGGCCTATCCGGTGACTCGCGCGACGGCTACGGCGGCGGCGGCATGACCAGCGGCAGCCTGACCGTCTCTGGCGGCAACATCACACTGGACAACGCCAACTTCAACGCCAACGACGCCATCACTGCCCAAACCAGCGGCAGCTACGGCAAATTGACCTACGGCCTCACCCGCTTGCAGCGTGTGGACGACGACTGGTCTATGTACGCTGCCTTCAGTGGCCAAGCCGCCAACAAAAACCTCGACTCCTCTGAGAAATTCGTCCTGGGCGGCATGGGCGTGCGCGCCTACCCCCAGGGTGAAGCCGCTGGCGACGAAGGCCAGTTGCTCAACCTTGAAGCCCGCTACAACGTGCCCGGCCTCAAGCTCCAGCTCACCGGCTTCTTTGACATGGGCCGTGTCAACCTGCACAAAAACACCTGGACCGGCTGGCAGCCTGTCGGCCTGCCCGGCTTCCCCAACAGCTACAACCTGGCCGGTTTTGGCTTGGGTGCCAACTTCTACGAAGAATCCAACTACACCATCCGCGCCAGCCTGGCCTGGAAGATCGGTAGCAACCCTGGTGCATCGGCCACCGGGCTTGACTCTGACAACAACAACACCAGCCCACGTCTGTGGCTGCAAGCCACCAAACAGTTCTGATTCATACCGTGAGCAAGCACACCATGACCAACACCACAGCATCCAACGCATCTAACAGTCGCAACAACGCATCCGGGAGCAACGCAGTGAATCAAGCAAAAACGGGTAACAAAACCTTCAATAAGATCAAAGCCACTGTTTATAAAGTCAAAGTCTCAGGCGGCAAAACCCTCACCTACATCTTCCGTCCGCGCCTGCGCATCAGCGCCCTGCTGCGGGCACTGCTCAGCACCTTCATCGCCACCATCTCTGGCCACGCCCTGGCGCTAGACGTCAACGCACTGCCCACCGGCGGCGCGGTAGGCGCAGGCAGTGGCAACATCACCACCACCGGCAACGCCATGCAGGTGACCCAGGCCACCCAGAACATGGTGGTCAACTGGAACACCTTCAACATCGGTGCCAACTCAGCAGTCAATTTTGCGCAGCCCAACAGCAGCGCCGTGGCCCTGAACCGCGTCACCAGCACAGACCCCTCCCTCATCTTCGGTAGCCTCACCTCCAACGGCCAGGTCTTCTTAACCAACCCCTCTGGCGTGCTCTTCGGTGCCACGGCCCGGGTAGACGTGGGCGGCCTGGTGGCCACCACCCTCAGCATCTCTGACGGCGACTTCCTCGCCGGTGCCAGCACCGGCAAATACACCTTCTCTGGCAACGGCACGGCTTCCGTCGTCAACCTCGGCACCATCAACGCGGCCCAAGGCGGCTACATCGCCCTGCTGGCCCCTGAAGTCCGCAACGAAGGCATCATCACCGCCCGCATGGGCACCGTGGCCCTGGCCGGTGGCAACAGCGTCACGCTCGACATGGCTGGCGACGGCCTCATTAAAGTGGCTGTGAATACCGGTGCCGTTAACGCCCTGGCCAGCAACAAAGGCCTCATCCAGGCCGACGGCGGCATGGTGTACCTGGGTGCCAAAGGCGCGGGTGATCTGGCTGCAACGGTGGTGAACAACGAAGGCATCATTGAAGCCAAAAGCCTGGTTGAGCGCGGCGGCAAGATCATGCTGGAGGCGCTGGGCGCTGGCGCAGTGGCCACCAACAGCGGCACGCTTGATACGTCTGGTGTGGGCTCGGCCAGTGGTGGTGATATCCGCGTATTGGCGATGGACGGCACGGCTACACTGGATGCCAACTCTGTCATTTTGGCAAAGGGTGGTGACCAGGGTGGTAATGGTGGTGTCGTCGAACTCTCCGGTAAACACTTCAACTACGCCGGTGTGGTGAACACATTGGCACCGCAAGGGCAAACCGGTCAACTGATTATTGACCCGGCCAACGTGTTGATTACTGATGGTGCTTCTGCCGGGGGTTATACGGCTACGCCTGGCAATGTGGGCACCGATACGATTACCGCCGGGACGATTCAATTCATCACGGGCACTACCGGGTTGAATCTTCAGGCCACAGATGGGATTGCATCAGTCGCTACCAGTATCACGGGCGGGGGGCAGAACCTTGGCTTGACATTGATCGCTGGTGGCACACCGACCTCCATTAACGTGGGTACCACGCCCATCGCTTTGGGTACAGGTGCATTGACGGTCACGGCCATTGGTACGGCTAACGTGATCGTGGGTGGTGTTACAGGTGCAGGTTTGACGGTGACATCGGGCACTGGTCAGATTACCTTGAACAATGCAGTGAATGTGGGTACGGGTGCAATTTCCGTCACTGGTGGTGGCATTGTCGGCACATCAGGTGCAGCAACATTGACCGGTGGAAATGTTTCCCTGACCTCGGGTGGCACACAAAATCTGGCAATCGGTGCTGCCGTCACGGCTTCAGGTGCTACAACCTTGACCGGTGCACATGACCTAACCATTGGCGGCGCCTTGTCTTCCGGTGGTACGGTGAACCTGACTTCATCCAATGTGATTGCAGTCAATAGCAACGTTACCGCAACGAATCAGACGATTAACTTCAACGGCATGAACACGCTCACGACCGCAGGGTCAGTGAATGCGGGTGCTGGAACGATCAACATCCTGCCTACCGCTGGAACAACAGTGGGTCTGGGTGGTGGTACAGGTGCCGTGCAAATTTCGGATGCTAATCTCACGGCCATGACCGCCACAACGGTCAATATCGGCACAGGTGGTGCGACCACCAACAATACAACGGTTGGGACTTTGAGCCCAGCAGCCACGATTGGTACCTTGAATATTAAGGCAGGTAATGCGGGTACGATCACGCAAGACGGTGGCACGGGTATTGATATTTCTGCAGTTGCAACCAACGTCAACTTCATCGCAGGTGCGGGCGTAGGCACCGGCGCTACCCCAATACTGTTTAATACGGCTGTTGGCAAAGGCACCCTGGGTGCAAACACTTCGGGTGGCACGGGTGACATTTACCTCCATTCCGCAGCCAACGTCGATACGGGTACGTTGGCTATTACCACGGCCGCAGGTGCTCAAAACATTCGTGTTTCTACTGCAGGCACCTTGACGGTTCCCGTGGCTGGCCTGTCTGCCGCAACCGACAACGTCACTTTGCGCGCTGACAATGAAACCATCAGCGGCACAGTCACAGCCAACAGTGTCACGCTGGATCAGTTCAACACAGCTACAACCGTTAATGTCGGTGGCGCTGATGGCGTTGGCGTTTTGGGCGTTAACGCAGCCGAACAGGCACTGCTCGCCGCAGCCACCGTGCGCTTGGGTCGCTCTGATGGCGGTGCGCTGAATGTGTCTGCTAACACCGGTTTGAATGGTGCAACCACTGCGCTGCATCTGAAATCAGGCTCAACCGTGGGTCAGTCAGCGGCCACCGTCATCAATGTGGCTGGCTTGGCCGTCACGGCTGGTGGCACGGTGACTTTGGATCAAGCCAACACCGTCAACAATTTCGCAGCTTCGGCTGCTAGTCAGCGTGTGGACTTCAAGAACACTGGCAGCATCGATGTGGGGCAGACGGTTGACAGCGTGGCAGGCATTACCGCCACCACCGTCAACCTCATCAGCAACACCGGTGTCATTACCCAAGGTGCGGCGGGCATTACCGCCACCAATCTGTCGGCCACCACCAACGCGGCGGGCAAGTCCATCACACTGGGCTCCAGCAACAACGCTGTCAGCAACTTCGCGGCAGCCACCACTGGCGGAGCCGTCACTTACGTCAATAAAAACGGCTTCACCGTGGCCGATCTGACTGCTAGCGGCGGTGCCAATGGCGTCTCCTCGGCTGGTGGCAACGTTAGCCTGACGGCGGGCGGCACGGGCAAAACCCTGACCGTTTCCGCCAATGTCAGTAGCGGTGCAGGCAACATTACCTATGTTGCCGACGATATGGTGCTGACAGGTACGACGACCAGCACGGGTACGGTCACCCTCAACAGCAGCACCGCTTCCCAGGGCATCGTTCTGGGCGCGGGCGGCTCCGGCCTGGGCTTGTCCAGCGCCGAGTTGCAGACCATCACCACCACCGGCCCGTTGGTCATCGGTAGCACCACCCACACCGGCTCCATCACGGCCGATGCCGTCGTGACCGGGGTCACCAACCCCAGCGGCGCTTGGTCCATGCTGACCAGTGGCGGCGCAGTGAACTTCAGCACCTATGCCGTAACCACGCCGGGCAACCTGACCATCAACACCAAAGGCTCGGGCGCGGCCACCGGCGGCGCAGTCTCCGGCACCGGCGCTTTGACCATAGGCGCAGGCGGTGCCAGTGGGCTGACCGTGTCGGCCGATGGCGGCATTGACCTGACCAACGTGGGCAACCTGGCCAATGCGGTTTCCCTGACCAACAGCGGCAGCAGTAACATCAGCTACAAAAACAACCGCAACATGACCCTGGCCGCCAGCAATACTGCGGCCGGCGGCACCATTACGGTGGTCAACGCCAGTGGTACGCTGGATACCGCAGGCACCGGAGTAACCACCGGCATTGGTGCAGCAAACATTGATCTGCAAACCGCTGGCCTGTTGACTGTCGCCTTGGCGGCTCCCGTCACGGCGGGTGGCACCGGCTCAGTCAACCTTAAAGGTGCAGGTATAACTGTCGCCGGCATAGTCACCGGCCCTGGTGGCATCACTGCCGACAGCGGCGCTGTCGCATTCAGCAACACTGGCACGCTGACCAATGGCGCTGGCGCTTCAGCCATCTCAATCAAATCTGACGATCTGGTATTGACCGGCGGCACCATCACGGGCGGTACGGGCACTGTCACGCTGGGTCGCAGCACGGCGGGCGGCACGATTGCATTGGGCTCAGCAATTGCAGGCGGACTGGATACTGCTGAACTGGCAACTGTCACCGCAACCAATCTGGTCATTGGTGGCTCCGGCTTCACCGGCACCATCGACACAGTCGCAGCCGTATCACTCGCTACCTCGACCCCTAATGTCAAGCTGCAAGCCGACGGCGCGTCGGGCCGCATCACCAACTCGGGCGGAGCAGCCGCCATTGTCACCACCAATGCAGATAGCCTGACCATGTTGGCATCTGCGGGTATCGGTGCAGCGGGTGGAGCGAATGCAATGCAAATCTCCCCCGGCCTAGGCTCGATTGCAGCGACCAACAGCACGATAGGTGACCTTAATATCAATGTCACTGGCAACTTTACGGTGGGCGGCGGAAGCATCGCGCAGAACGGTTCTGGAAATCTGGGTTTGTCAGCCACGCAAAATGTGATCATTGACGGCAATGTTGACTTGAAAAACAGCGGCACGATCACGTTGAACGCGGGTGGTGCAGGATTCACCATTACCGAAGGCACCACCGGCGGCACCCTGCGCACTGGCGCGAGCGTGAATGGCCTGACCGGCAGCGTGGCGCTGGGCGGCGGCGTAACCACTGACTCTATCGGTACGCTGCTCAAGCCGATCCTGACCAAAACCTCGGGCCTGACGGCCACCTCCGCCAGCGGTGGTTTGTTCGTCAGCAACACCGGTGCCTTGTCAATCGCGGGTGCCACCAACGCCACCGGCGGTAACTTGAACATCGCTGCCACCGGTGCTTTGAGCGTGGACGCCGCCGTCACCCAAAACTCGGCTGCCAATACGTTGACGCTGAGCGGTGTCGGCCTGACCAATAACAACACCATCACCGGCACTCCCGGTGGCTTGACGATAGATGCCGGCACCGGCACCTTAACCAACGCCGCTCTCAATATCATTGCCAACGGCGGCAGCGCAGGTGCAGTCAACCTGACCGGCGACAGCATGAATCTGGTCGCCACCAGTTCGGTAACAGCAGGCTCTGGCCGCGTGACTGTGGCGCAGAAAACGGCAGGCACGGCCATCAACCTGGGTACCGCCACCGGTGCGCTGGACCTCACCACCGCTGAACTCGGCACCATCACCACTACCGGCGTCTTGCAGGTGGGTAATAGCGCATCCGGTGCGGTCAACGTTTCGTCCGCCATCGCCCCGGCCGCGACCAAGCTGGACATCGAGTCTGGCAGCACCATCAGTGGCGCAGGCTCCATCACCGTCACTAACTTGGCCCTGCGCTCGGTCGGCGCCGTGGACTTGACCACCGCCGCCAGCAGCGTCGCCAATCTGTCTGCCAATGTCAGCGGTGCGGGCAACGCTTTTGCATTTAAAGATGGCATGGCTTTGTCAGTAGGCACCGTGGATAGCTTGGCCGGCATCACCACCAACACTGGCAACGTCACGCTGACTGCTGCCGGACTACTGAGCCAAACCGCTGCAATCAGCGGTGCCACCCTGAGCACCAGTTCCACCACCGGCACCACGCTAAACAGCGCCAACACCGTCACCGGCTTCACCGCCAGCAACACCGTCAGCGGCAACATTGCGCTGACCAACACGGCAGCACCGCTGACCATTACCTTGGGCGGTATTACCGAACTGGTGGGCGGTACCGTCAACATCCAGAACACCGGTGCACTGGTTCTTACTGGCAGCACCAATGCAGGCGTGGCTGGCACGGTGACCTTGGACACCACTGGTGCGGGAACCATCACCGGTGCTGGCCTGATTACGGCTGACACCATCAATCTGCAAACCACCGCCAACAGTTCGGGTGCCGTAGGCGCGACCGGCGCTGGCAATTCGGCCAACACGGCCGGCACCACCACGCTGAATCTGGGCCAAGGCAGCACCTTGGCCGGCGCCTACATCAACCACGCGGGGGCCTTGGCCCTTGCTGCACCCAGCCTGGCCACCAATGCGCCTTTGCATGTGGTCTCCAGTGGCGGCCTCACGTTACCGGGTTCGGTCATCAGCACCGGCACCGGTGAGCTGTACCTGGAAAGCGGTACTTCGCTGTCCACTGCAGCCAACCTCACCACCACCAGTGGTGCACTGACGCTTAAAGCCGCTACCGGCGTGACGGTGGCCAATGCGTTGCAATCGGGTTCTGGCCCCATCGTCATCACCAGCACTGGTATTGGTACGGTTGCACTGAATGCCGGCGGCACGGTGACATCCACCAGCGGCACGGTAACCCTGTTGGCCAACGGTGCGACCAGCGACGTGCTGATCAACGCAGCGGTCAGCAGCACCAGCGGTGCGGTCAACGTAACGGCGGGCAGGACGATTACCGAAGGCGGAGCAGGTGCAGGCACCATCGGCACGAGCGGCTTGCTGACGACCAATTCGGGTGGCGCAGTCGGTGCATTGGCTGGCGGCACATCCCTTGGCAATGCCAACACGGTGGGCAGCTTCACCGCCACCAACGCGGTGACGGGCAACGTGAACCTGGTCAACACGGCAGCGCCGCTGACCATTACCGGCATCACCAACACCGCCGCTAACGGCAACGACACGGTGACGAACACCGGCGCGATCACCACCACGGGTGCGATCACGACGGCAGCCAACGGGCTGATCAACCTGACCGCAAGCGGCACCGAGACCATTGGTGCAGCAGTCACGGCAGGCGGTTCTGGTTCTGTCTCGCTCAACGCAACGGGCCTGCTGACAGTCAACCAGGCTGTATCAAGCACCACGGGTGCATTGATCCTCACGGGCGGCACGGGCGTGACGCACGCTGTAGCCGGTACGCTGGCCACGACTGGTGCAGGCACGATTGACGTGACGGCCACCACAGGTGACGTGACCATGGCCAACGGGACGACCTACACAACGGCTGGCGGTACGGTGAACGTGACAGCGGGCACTAACATCGCTCTCGGCCAAGTGACCAGCACCGGCGGCATCGTCAACCTGACGGCTACGGGCGGCAACATCACCGACAACAACGGTGCCACCAACAACGTAACGGCCACGACCTTGAATGCCACGGCAGCCAACAAGATTGGCAACGTCTTGCCCGGCAGCGTGCTGACCGGCCCGGCCGATGCGCTGGAAACCGCAGTTTCCAACCTCTCCGTCACCACCACGGGCGCTGGCGTGAACGAAATCGCCATCACCAACACCCTCGTTGGCACTTTGACCCCCACGGTGACGCTCAACGGCGGTGGCAGCAGCCATGTTTACATCAGTAACGTCGGTAGCCCGGCCAGCAACACGGGCAACCTGAATGTGTCTGGCGTGGCCATGAACCAGAACAACAGCTACGGCTTTGTTGCGGGCGGCACCTTGACCCTGCCCAACGCGGCCATCAGCGTGGGCACGGGTTCGCTGAACCTTCAGGGTGCGACAGACATCGTCAACACCGCCTCTACGTTCTTGTCGGGTAACCGCATCACGGCGGCTAATTTGCTGTTCAAGTCGGGCGCTTCGGAGTCACTGCTGACCAACGTGACCAATGCCGACGTGGCGATCACGGGTGCAGGTAACACCTTCACCTTGGTACAAGATGCAAATGGCGCTACGGGTACGGCCGATGGTGCCAGCAGCATCACGTTCAAAGACTTGGACGCCAACACCTTCTCGCTGCAAACGGCCAGCGGTGCGGTGAGCCTGACCAACAAGCACAGCAACAGCAGCATCACGCTGGCTGATAAGGTGAATCTGGCTTCTGCGGGTGCAGGTGCCAATTTGACTTCGATGGTGCTTCAGACGGGTGTGGGTTCGGGTACCAACCTGGGTGGCGGCTATGCTGCGGTTGCGGGTACCGATAACAGCGGTGGCAATACGATTGCCACAGGCGCAACGGTGACTTTGGGCAGTGCGACTACCAACTTCGGTACGCTGGATATCCAGGGTCGCTTTACCAACACGGGTACGCTAAACGTCAGCACGGGGACGACGGCTACCTTCTCGGCTCCGTCGGCAGACATTGTGTTCACCTCGGCCACCACGGCGGCGGGTAACGTGACCTTGTCACCTGGCCTGTCTAACGACGTGGTGATTCAAAACGGTGCTTCGCTGAATGTGACTTCCACCGGCACGGGCACGGGCACGTTGACGATTCAAAATGCGGATCAATTGATCTTGCAAACCGGTGGTGCACCAGCCTCGATCGACGTGGCAGGTTCCATGGTGGTGAAGAATGTGTACGCCGTGGACATGCAGGTAGGTACCAGCATCAAAGTGGGTACCAACGCTGCAACCAGCGGTGCTGACGTGTTCCTGGCGACTAACGGTGTGGGTTCGTTCACGATGGGGGCCGGTAGCTCCATTACTGCACCGGGTTCGATCCTGATCAAGGCATCTACCGTGGCCCGCAATGGCACGGCAACCGACAACGTGGCGGGCGCCCCTGCGGTGGCTACAGGTTTGGTGACGGTGAATAACCTGCAAGTGGACAGCGACGGCGATGGCGGCATCTATGGTCTGCCAGGTGGTGTGGCCACAGCGCTGGTGGGTACTGCTCGCTTGGCGGTTGAGGGCAGTGGCGTGACCATGACAGGTCTGATCACCTCGGGTAATGCCAGCAGTTCTTTGGTGCCTTATATCGGTGCAACCACGGGCGGCATCACTACTAGTGGAACGCAGAATTTCACCAATTTTGCAGGCGTAGAGCTGCAAAGCACCACGGGCAGCATCGGTACACTGGCCAACCCGGTCAGCATGGGTGTGGCCAAGGTGGCTGCCACCACAACGGGTGGCGACATCTATATCAAGGAAGCCGGTCTGGCCGGTGGGCTGGAGGTGGCGAGCTTGTCCACCTTTGACGTGGCAGGTGCCGCCAAGGCGATTTCTGGTGTGACGGTGACGACCGCTGCCAATGGCACCAAAAACATCAACATCCGGGCCAGCAGCCCGCTGGTGGTGAATGCGGCCGTGACGGACAGCAGCGGTGGCAACATCGTGCTGGCGGCTGAAGGCAATGCCGTGACCGACAACCTCACGCTCAATGCCAACGTGACTGCAACCGGTGGCAACGGCAATATCAGCCTGTACTCGGGCAATGGCACTTCCATCTCCAACGGTGTGGCGGTGAATGCAGCGGGTTCGGGTGCGGTGCTGGTGTCTGCGGGCACCAATTACAACGGCGGTACGCCTGCCAATGGCTACGACGGCGGCACAGTCGGCAATGGCAGCGCGGGTAGCACGATCGGCATGGCCGGCACCTCGACCATCACGTCAGGCACGGGCAGCATCACTTTGCAAGCACCTGGCGATATCTCGCTCACCAAGCTGACCACCACTGGCGGTGCGGTGATCGTTAACGCGGCCTACACCGGCCCAGGTGCGACACTGACGGCAACGGGTGCAATCTCTGATGTGCTGGCAGCTGAAACCGCCAACATCACGGGCGGTGCAGTGACCTTGAATGCCATGAAGGGCATCGGTGTGGCTGACAACATCAACGTAACAGCCACCAGCATTGCAGCCAGCAATACCACCAGCGGTGGTATCAACCTGGGCATCATAGGTGCGTCGGCACTGAATGCCATTACCGCTGCGGGTCAGACAGTGACGCTGGACGCCAGCGGCGCGCTGACGGATGGCAACGGTGCGGCAATGAACATCACGGCCACGAGCTTGGAGTTCAA
>JAYVPU010000227.1:0-4699 GCA_043757205.1 Comamonadaceae bacterium
CCTTGGCTTTGATGCGCTTCATGATGCCCTGGATGCTGCTGGCCCTGAAGTTGTCTGAGCCTGACTTCATTGCCAAGCGATGGATGCCAACCACTTTGGGTTGCCTATCCAAAATACTTTGCGCACAAAAATCTTTACGGGTGGCATTGCTGTCCACAATGGCGCGAACAATGTTTTGTGGCACATCACGATAATTGGCCAGTAGCTGCTTGGTGTCCTTTGGCAAACAATAGCCACCGTAGCCAAAGCTTGGGTTGTTGTAGTGGCTACCGATACGCGGATCCAGACCTACGCCTTGAATAATTTGGCGACTGTCCAGCGTGTGGGTGGCAGCATACGTATCTAGTTCGTTGAAGAAAGCCACGCGCATGGCGAGGTAGGTGTTGGCAAACAGCTTGATGGCCTCAGCCTCGGCACTTTCGGTTAACAGGACGTCAATGTTTTTCTTGATCGCACCTTCTTGCAAGAGCGCCGCAAAAATCTTCGCCCGCTCACTCACCTCCCCCACCACGATTCGGCTAGGGTGAAGGTTGTCATACAACGCGCGGCCTTCACGCAAAAATTCAGGCGAAAAGATGAGTTTGTCGCACGCCATCTGGGCTCTCATTTTTTCTGTAAATCCCACCGGCACAGTGGATTTGATCACCATCACTGCTTGCGGGTTGATCGCCATCACGCTTTGAATCACGCTCTCTATGGACTGCGTGTTGAAATAGTTGGTCTCGGCGTCATAGTCTGTGGGTGTCGCGATGACGACAAAGCTGGCACCTTCGAAGGCCTTGTTTTTGTCCAGTGTGGCGGTGAAGTCCAGCGGCTTATGCGACAAATAGTCCTCTAGCTCAGGATCGTCGATAGGGCTGTGCTTGTTGTTCAGCCGCTCAACCCGCTCAGGCACGATGTCGAGCGCCACAACCTGATGGTTCTGTGCCAGCAAAACGCCGATGGTGAGACCCACATAGCCGGTGCCAACAATTGCAATTTTCATGTCGATTTTTATGCACTCAGACAACGAAAAGAGTGATCGTGCCTGTCATTTTTCTCACTCTCCCTAAGACTCAATACTAGCAGCCCAGTGATACAGTCATCTCCGTTGGCTTACGCCCTACCCCAGCGTTTTCACTTTCATTCATCCCCTCATTCTCCAAAATCCGACATGTCACTGCCTTCCTCATTGCCCATCGTCGATATTCACAACCACATCATTGCGGACGATGCCACGCGCTTCCCACTGGCCCCCATGAGCGGCAAGCAATCCGACTGGTCCAAAGAGCGCCCTGTGAATGCGCAAGGCATGCTGGACGCCATGCGGGACGCCGGTGTGGCCAAGTCCGTGCTGGTGCAGGCCTCTACCTGCTATGGCCATGACAACAGCTATGTGGTGGACGCCGTGCGCGCCCACTCCCAGCAATTCGTCGGCGTGTACTCCGTGGACTTACTGGCAGACAACGCGCTGGAGCGCATTCGCCACTGGCGTGATGCGGGTTTGAGCGGGCTGCGGGTTTTTATTGCCGGGCACACGGCCGCAGACGACGGCGTGCGCCTGGACGACCCGCGCGCCTTCCCGGCCTGGGCCTACATCACCGAGCAGCGTATCCCCATCTGCGTGCAAATTCGTGCGGACGGCCTACCCCAGTTGGACGGCCTGCTGACGCGCTTTCCCGAAGCCACCGTCTTGCTCGATCACTTCGCCCGTCCGCTGCTGGAAGATGGCCCGCCTTATGCGCAAGCCAAAGCGCTGTTTGCACTGGCGCGACATGCCAACTTGCATTTCAAACTCACCACCCACAATGTGCGCGAATCGGCCCAGGGCCTGGCCACTCAAGCCAGTTTTTGCCGCACGGTGGTCGATTGTTTTGGTGCGCATCGCATCGCCTGGGGTTCGAACTTTCCGGCCTCCCAGGGCAGCTTGAAGCAGTTGCTGCAAGAAGCGCGAGAAGCCACCCAATCGCTCACGGCAGATGAGCAAGCATGGATTTTTTCTCGCACGGCGCACGCGCTTTATCCGGCGTTGGGGAACCCGACTGTGGTGACCGCATGAGCACGACACCGCTGCCCCTCAAAACTCTGCTGGGCGACTATGCCAATACCCGCGCCCTCAGAGACGGACGCCTGGGCTCCCCCAATTTCCGCTTCGATTTTGCGGATGTGAAGGTGCCCAACCGCGCTTTCAAACGTGTGGTGCGCAACCTGGAATTCGACTTGGCCGAGCTGGCCTTGGTCACCTTTTTGCAAGCCAAAGCCTATGGCAAACTTCTCACCTTGATGCCTGCCGTGATCGGTGCCGGGCGCTTCCAACACCACTGTCTGGTTTACAACGCCGAACGTGCGCCTGTGCGCGTGCAAGACCTGCGCGGCAAGCGCATCGGCATTCGCGCCCACGCGCAAACCACGGTGACCTGGGTGCGCGGCGTGCTGGCCAATGACTACGGCGTGAACCTGCGCGACATCCAGTGGGTGACGTTTGAAGACGGCCACTTGGCCGAATTCCCCGACCCGCCCGGCTTCATCCGCGCGCCAGAGGGCACCAAGGCGGTGGACATGCTGCTGGCCGGTGAGCTGGACGCCGCCATCATCGGCACCGACCTGCCCGACGACCCCCGGTTGCAAAGCGTCATCCCCGACCCCCACAACGCCGCCCAGGCCTGGAGCCAACGCCACCAAATGCTGCCCATCAACCACATGGTGGCCGTCAACCTAGAGCTGTGTCAGACGCAGCCGGAAGTCTTGCGCGAAGTCTATGACCTGCTGCTGAAAAGCAAGCAATTGGCAACGCCGGATAAAGCTCAGAAGCCTGACCTCACCCCCTTTGGCGTGGAAGCCAACCGCCGCTCACTCGACCTGCTGATTCGCTATTCGTATCAGCAAGGTTTGATCCCCCGCGCCTATGCGGTGGACGAGTTGTTTGACGATGCAACGCGCTTTCTTTGAGCCCCAAGCCATGCGCCACCTCAACCATCAATTCAAGCGCCGCCAGCTCATCGTGGCAGGCGCAACCATAGCCTTGAGCACACCCGCCTGGGCCCAAGTCGGCGCAGCCGTGTCGCGCATCATCGTCCCCTTTGCCCCCGGTGGCGCGCGTGAGATGCCCGCCCGAGCCATTCAGCACGAACTCAGCCGCGAGCTGGGGCAAAACTGGATCATCGAGAACAAGGCCGGTGCGGGTGGGGCCATTGGCACCGTGGCAGTCGCCAACGCAGCACCCGATGGCAAAACACTGCTCATGGCGGCAAGCAGCCACTTCACCACCGCCGCCATGGGGGCCAAGCCGTTTTATGAGCCGGTGAAAGACTTTGTGCCCGTGGCCAACATCGGCAACCAAAGCTATGTGCTCATAGTCAATGCCGCGCTGCCCATCAAAACCGTGGGCGAGTTGATTCAGTACGCCAAGGCCAAACCCGGCGTGCTCAACTACAACTCCGCCGGGGTCAGCAGCTCCACCCATCTGGCCATGGCCTACCTGGCGCGCCGCGCGCAAATTGACATGGTGCACGTGCCCTACAAAGGCACGCAAGAAGCGGCCAACGACGTGGCCGGTGGGCGTGGTCATGCGGTCATCGTGCCCACGGCAGGCCTTGCTGTGTACCTGCAAGACGCGCGCTTGCGCGTCATCGGCATCACCGCTGCCAAACGCTCGGCCCTCCTGCCCCAGATCGCCACGCTCAACGAATCGGGCTTGCCCGGTTATGGCTTTGAATCATGGTTCGGCCTGCTAGCCCCGGCCCACACGCCGCCCGCCGTGGTGGAGCAGATCAACGCCGCCGTCAACAAAGTCATCGCCATCAAAGCCGTGCGTGATCGGCTACAGCAGTTGGGCCTGGAGTCACCGCAACTCAGCGTGGACGGTTTCAACAAACTGTTTTTGGCCGACCGCGAACTGATGACCCGCATCGTTAAAGAATCCGGCATCACGCGAGATTGAGACAAACAAAATGAAACCCACCACCTCCATGAGCGAACGCATGGTCGGCAAAGAAAGCAACCACCTGCCCGCCTACTGGGACGCCCGCTACGCCGAAGACGGCTTCGCCTACGGCACCGAGCCCAATGACTTTTTAGTGTCGGTGACGCCGCAACTCCAAGTGGGCGACGCGCTGTGCCTGTGTGAAGGTGAGGGGCGCAACGCCACCTACCTGGCGCAACGCGGCTTTCGCCCCGTGGCGGTGGATTTTTCACAAGTGGCTTTGGATAAGGCAACGGCCCTAGCAGAGCAACGCGACATCACCCTGCCCACCCAACGCGCCGACCTGGATGAGTTTGACCCAGGCATTGCACAGTGGGACTTGGTCACCATGATCTTCGGCCAACCCGAACTCAAAATCCGCCGGGCGCTGTACGCCCGCATCGCAGCCAGTCTGCGGCCTGGCGGTGCGTTTGTGCTGGAAACCAAGACGCAAGAAGCTGCCACTGCCGAGAGCCGCTACCCCGGTTCAGCCGATCTGTGCGCCGAATTGAGAGGGCTTGACTTTGTCATCGCCCGCGATGGAGAGCGGCTGCTCAAGGAAGGCCGCTACCACGATGGGGTGCAGCGGACGGCGCAAATCCTGGCGCTGAAGCGCTGAAGTAGTGGCGCGCTGACTGGAGCGTTCAACACTCAAACCGGCACAGTAGTGTCCCAACGTTTGCACATCAGGACGTCGTAAGTTAATGATTTACTTGTTGAATTTGGTGTTTCAGTCTGGTCTCGATTTGAACGTCGAAA
>JAYVPU010000228.1:0-18275 GCA_043757205.1 Comamonadaceae bacterium
CACAAGCGTTGACCGACACCATTCGGCGTGCCAGCAATGAAGCGGCCTTGATTGACGAAGGCCTGCAACTGCTCAAGGCCATTCCCTTGATGTACATCCAAAACGCCGATGTTCACCTGCGCTTGCGACGCTTTGGCCCGAATGCTGTTGCCTCTGTGGTGCCCTATGCCACACGCCAACAAGCTTGGACCGAAGTCGCCGAATTAGACGGGCTGAATAAAACCCTGCATACCGCCTCACTTCAATTCAAGGCGGATGTGATTTGGGTGATCAATGCGGCGGGTGACTGCGTGGCAGCCAGTAACTATGGCAGTGCAGAGAGTTTTATTGGCACCAATTACAGTGGGCGCGAGTATTTTCAGCAAGCTCGTTCCGGCAGACCCGGCTACCAATACGCATTGGGCTTGAAGACCCGCTTGCCCGGCCTGTATTACTCGCAACCCGTCTATGACCAAGGCCGTTTTATCGGGGCTGTCGTGGTCAAGCGCAATCTGTCAAGCTTGGTCGGCTGGGTGGGGAAGGCCAACGCCTTTATTTCAGATGCGAATGGCGTGATTGTTCAGGCTGCGGACATGTCCTTGGCGTTCAAATTTTTGCCAGATGCCAAAGTAACGCAATTGAGCCCCGAGGCGCTCAAGCAGCAGTACGGTCTAAGCCACTTCGAAGCGCTGACTATTCGCCCATGGGGTGACCCCAGGTTCCCCAAGGCCGTGCGCCTGGATCAGACGATTTATCCAACGGTGCTCGCGTCGCAGTCTTTGGTGGATGGCTTGATCACCATTCATGTGACACACCCCATGACCGAATGGTCGCGTGTGACGTATGAGAAGTGGGGCCTCTTTGTCCTGATCTCGGCGGTTGGCGGCTTGTTGGTCGTGACGGTTTTTGCGATGGTTTTGTACCTGCGTGAGATGCGCAAGGTGGAGGCCGACCTGCGCGTTTCGGCCACGGCTTTCCAGTCACAAGAGGCGATGGTCATCACGAATTACAAAAACGTGATTTTGCGTTGCAACTCCGCCTTTTTGGATAAAACGGGATACACCTCAAATGAGCTGGTCGGCAAGACGCCCGATACGCTCAAGTCAGCTCGGCATGCGCCTGCGTTTTATGAAGCTTTGACGGAAACACTTAAGCAAAGCGGGCACTGGCAGGGCGAAATTTGGATCCGGCGCAAAAACGGTGATGAGTATCCGAGTTTTCACACCATCACTGCGGTGAAGGGCATCAGGGGCTGTGTCACCCACTACGTGGGCATGCACACCGACATCACCGAACGCAAGGCCGCTGAAACCGAAATCCAGCAGTTGGCCTTCTTCGACCCCCTCACGCAATTGCCCAATCGACGACTGATGATGGATCGTTTGCATCACGCACTGGCCAACAGTGGCCGCAGCGGCCTATGGGGGGCGATTTTCTTCATTGATTTGGACAACTTCAAAACCTTGAACGACACCCGCGGTCATGACCAAGGCGACAAACTTTTGCGGCAGGTCGCACAGCGTCTGAACGCTTGCATGCGCGAAGAAGACACGGTGGCGCGTCTGGGGGGCGACGAGTTTATCGTGATGTTGGACGGTGTCAATGCATCTGCGACAGAGGCCGCCAATCAAGCCAAGACGGTAGGCGAAAAAATACTCGCAGCCCTCAACTTCCCCTACCAGCTGGATGGTTCAGATTACCGCAGCACGCCCAGCGTAGGCGTTGCCCTGTTTGTCGGCCACCAGGATTCAGTGGATGAGTTATTGAAACGCGCCGATGTGGCCATGTACCAGGCCAAGGCCGCAGGGCGCAACACGCTGCGCTTCTTTGATCCTGCCATGCAAGCGGCTGTCATGGCGCGCGCCACCTTGGAGACCGACGTGCGCGCGGGACTATTGAACGCGCAGTTCCTGCTTCACTACCAGGTGCAAGTCAATGCCCGGGGTGAGTCCGTGGGCAGCGAAGCCTTGGTGCGTTGGCAGCACCCCAAGCGGGGCCTTTTGCTGCCCGTCGAATTCATTGCCTTGGTCGAGGAAACCGGGCTGATTGTGCCCCTGGGTAACTGGGTGCTGCAAGCCGCCTGCCATCAATTGGCGGCCTGGGCGGATCAAGCCGAAACCGCGCACCTGATGGTGGGCGTGAACATCAGCGCGCGCCAGTTTCGTCAGCCCGACTTTGTGGCGATGGTGCTCCAAGCTTTAGATGAGTCAGGGGCGAACGCACAGCGACTCAAACTGGAGGTGACCGAGAGTTTGCTGCTCGATGATGTGGAGGGCATCATCGCCAAAATGAACACGCTTAAATCCCGAGGGGTGCGGTTTTCTCTGGATGACTTCGGTACTGGTTATTGCTCCTTGTCCTACCTCAAGCGTTTGCCTTTCGATGAGGTCAAGATTGACCAGTCGTTTGTGCAAGACATCTTGACCGATGAGAGCGATGCCGCCATTGTTCGCACTATCGTGACGCTGGCGCGCAGCTTGGGGCTGGACGTGATCGCCGAAGGCGTGCAAACCGAAGCACAGCGAAGCTTCCTGGTGCAACAAGGTTGCCTGCATTACCAGGGATTTTTATTTGGAAAACCTGCGCCTGCCGATGTGTTTTTTCAGTCGCTGGCAGCGTTGACGCAAAACGAATGGCGGCCATCGGCCCCGCAAGCAATCAGCTGAGCGTCAGCACCACCGGGGCGTGATCGCTGGGGCGCTCTTTCTTGCGTGGCGTCTTGTCAATGGTGCAAGACAGCACCTGCGCCCTGAGCGCATGACTCACCAAAATATGGTCAATGCGCAGGCCGCGATTGCGGCGAAAACCGCCGTCGCGGTAGTCCCACCAAGAAAAGCTCTTGGCGGGTTGCTCAAACATCCGAAACGAGTCCGTCAAGCCCAGCGCCACCAGCGCACGCAAGTGGTAGCGCTCTTCCTCGGTGCAGTGGATGGTGTCTCTCAAGCCCACCGGGTCCCACACATCGGCGTCGTCAAACGTGATGTTGTAGTCACCCATGAGCACCAGTTGCGGGTGGCGCACCAACTCGTCGCGCAGCCACTGGCGCAAGCCCTTGAGCCAGTTCATTTTGTAGTCGAACTTGTCCGAGCCGGGCTCCTGCCCGTTGGGAAAATAAGCCCCCACCACGCGCACGCCTGCGACCGTGCCCGTGATGACGCGCGCCATCTCGTCGTCAAAACCAGGGATGTTGCGCACCACATCTGTGGCGGGTGTGCGAGAGAGCAGCGCCACACCGTTGTAGGTTTTCTGGCCGAAACACTGGGCGACGTAGCCGGCCTGGGCCAGGGCCTCAAACGGGAATTTGTCGTCGGTGTGTTTGAGTTCTTGCAGCGCCAGCACATCGACCGGGTTGGACTTGAGCCAGTCCAGCACCTGGGGCAGGCGCACGGTCAAAGAGTTGACGTTCCAGGTGGAAAATTTCATAGGGTTTAAGCCGCTAGCCCTTTAAAAACTAGCGTGAACAGCTATTAAATATGTAGCGCCGCCAGTAGGCCAACGATCACACCCAGGCCGCCAGCACCAAACATGGCGTACTCCAGCCACTTTTTCTTGGTCAATAGGGAAATGGCCGCCAGCGCGATGCAGACTTGCAGCACGGTGGTGGCTTGGGCCCAACGGTGGTGCTGGTGCATTTGCGCGTCGCTTTGCTGGTCCCAGGCAGTGGCTTCGGCCTCCAGTTTTTCAGCGCCGAGTTTGATTTCGTTCTTTTCTTTCTCGTATCGGTCAATCTTGGCCTGGTACTTGGTCTTTTCATCTTCGCGAGGGGTTAGGTCGCGTGAGACCTCGGCCAGCGATTGTTTGGTGCTCTTGGACTGGAAGTAATTCCACTGGTTTGAGGCCTCGGTTTTCTTGATAGCCGCGTTGTTTTTGAACAGGCCCGCATTGGCCTGCGTGGCTCCGCCCATGTAGCCAAAAATGGCACCGACGGTGGCGATGATGGCGGTGAACATGGCGATCTGGTTGATCATGCCGCTGTGTTCGCCGTGGCCGCCTTGCTGGGCATGCTCCAACTCGTGGTCATGTGGGCCGTGTACGTGAAAGCCGTCTCCAGACATATCAGACTCCTTGGGTTCGTGTGAAAGTAACAAAACTGTAGTGCAAGCCGGTGGCCGAGACATGATTGTCGCGTGTCGTTTCCACCCACTCTGGCCCGAATTGTGGGGCAAAAGCGTCGCCTTCAAACGTGGCGTTGATCTCGGTCACCACGGCGGTTTCTGCCAGGGGCAGGGCTTGCGCATAAATATCGGCCCCACCCATGATCCAGACGTCACTGGCGTTGCCGCACAAAGCCGTGGCTTCGGGCAGGGAGTGGGCCACGCTGGCCCCCTGTGCCTGCCAGTCGCGCTGGCGCGTCACCACCACGTTGAGTCGGCCCGGCAGGGGGCGGAATTTGGCGGGGATGGAATCCCAGGTCTTGCGCCCCATGATGACGGGGCAGCCCAGTGTGGTGCGTTTGAAGTGCGCCAAGTCTTCGGGCAGATGCCAGGGCATGGTGCCCGCCATGCCGATCACGCCATTGGCGGCGCGGGCAAAGATGAGGTGAAGTTTCATGCGTTGGCTCTGAATTTTTGAAAGAACAGGGGCGGCAGCAAGACGGCGGCCATGGCGGTCATCACAAAAATGATGGCGACAAAGTCTTGCCAATGCGGCCATTCACCCACGATGAAGGTGGCCGTCATGGTGCCGATCAGCGGCACGGCTGTGATGCCCATGGCGCTGGTGACGGCGGGCAGTTTTCGAGTCAGATCCACCCACAGGGTTTGGGCCAGGCCATAGTTGATGAAGGCCCCGTAGGCCAAGCTGACCCAGATCAGGCCAGAGAACTGCCACACTGGCCAAGGCTCGCTCAAGGCCGCAATCACCCACAGGCAAGCGCTGGTCAAAATCATCATCCACACGGTGAGCGTGGCTGCGGGTAGGGTGAGCGTTGCGCGGCGCATCATCAGCGTGCCCACGGCCCATAGGAGGGCGGCAATTTCCATCCAGACAATGCCCAGGGGGCGCCCGGCCATGGAGGTGAACTCATGCGAGATCAGCAGCCCAATCGCCACCGCCACGCACACGGCGGCCAAGGCCACGCGGCGCGTGAGCTTTTCCCCTAGAAACAGCACGCCCAGTACGACTGTCCAGATCGGCATGGTGAAGCCCAGGGTCGCGGCTCGGCCCGAGGCCAGCTCCTTGACGCCCAGGATGGAGATCGTGTGCCAGCCCAGCATATTGGGCAGGCCCAGCAGCACCACCGAGCGCCACTCTGCGCCCTGCGGCCACATGCGCAGGCCCTTGGCGCGAAACCAGACGAAGAGAATCACAGAACCCACCGTCATGGTGAGGGCGCGGAAATATAGCGGCGAGATCTCGCGCAATGAGAGCTTCATCATCGGCCAGTTGATGCCCCACATCAGCGAAAGAATGGCCAGCGTCAGCAACTGGCGGCGGGTGATCATGCGCTAGTCCGCGCCGGGCCGTCCCAAGCGGGCTGAGCCCCCTCGGGGGGCAGCGGCCACACGGAGTGGGCAAGCGTGGGGGTCATTACAAGGTTCAGACCGCGACCGGGGCCTTGATGGCCGGGTGGCACTCGTAGCCTTGCACCTCAAAGTCTTCAAATTGGTAGTCGAAGATCGAGTCGGGGCGGCGCTTGATATGCAGCGTGGGGTAGGGGTGCGGTGCGCGGCTGAGCTGCAAGGCCACCTGCTCATGGTGGTTGCTGTAGATGTGGCAATCACCCCCGGTCCAGATGAAGTCGCCCACCGCCAAGTCGCATTGCTGCGCCACCATGTGGGTGAGCAGCGCGTAGCTGGCGATGTTGAAGGGCACGCCCAAAAATATGTCGGCACTGCGCTGATAAAGCTGGCAGCTCAATTTCGCTTTTTCGCCCGGCACAGGTGAAGGCGCGACGTAGAACTGGAAGAAAGCGTGACAAGGCATCAGCGCCATCTGGTTGAGCTCGGCCACGTTCCAGGCGCTCACGATGATGCGGCGCGAGTCGGGGTTGGTCTTGAGGGTTTTGATGACCTCAGTAATCTGGTCGATGTGCCCGCCGTCGGGCGTGGGCCAGCTGCGCCACTGCACGCCATACACCGGCCCTAGGTCGCCATCGGGCTTGGCCCACTCGTCCCAGATGGAGACACCGCGCTCCTTGAGCCAGTTGTTGTTGGATGAGCCGGTGAGGAACCACAGCAGCTCGTTGATGATGGACTTGAGGTGCACCTTCTTGGTGGTCACCAGAGGAAAGCCCTCATTCAAATCAAAGCGCATCTGGTAGCCAAAGACGCTTTTAGTGCCGGTGCCGGTGCGGTCGGTTTTGGGTGCGCCGTGGGTGTCCACATGGCGCATGAAGTCTTCGTATTGGGAGCGGATGGGGTGGGTCATGTCCATGTCGGTCGCGCTGATGGGCGTTCAGTAAGAGCCAAAAAGTGTATCAAGAGCGGCGACAACATCCTCGCTTTGCGCGAGCAGGCTGAGCACCGGTTTTTTGAGTCCTGAGACAGGGAAGGCCCCCAGCGCCGCTGTATCAAGGACAACGGTTTTGCCTGAGATGTCATAAATCGGATTCAAGTCTCGCATGCGCGGGCCGAAAGCAGCCTCGTGTCGCATGGGAATGACCACGCGACTGTCAACCCGGTTGATGTGGTTGTTTTGGATATCCAAAAGAAAGGGCGTCGTCTTGCGAAGGCTTGCATCTGGGTGGGGATAAACGTCAAACCGGGCCATGTCGTCTTCAATCAAAAAGTGCGGTATTTGGCCAAGGGAAGGCCTTCTTTTTTGATACGGGCGTTGTAGTAGTCAATGGCAACTTTGTTGTCCTCGTTCCACTTGGCCCAGTAGCGCCGTTTGACTTCCTCGGCCAGCAGCGTGTCCACGGTTTGCGAGACGTTCATGCCCATCTCACGCGCCATCTCCAGCACCTTGCTGTTGAGCGAGAGGTTGGTGGCTTTTTTTGGGGCTTTGTCGATTTGTAGCATGACGCACTCCTGTTCAGGGGATGTGCTCATTATATGCGCATGATTCATGTGCATTCATCACGGAAGCGTCACGGCGATATCACTTTGATCTTGATCAATAGTTGACAAATTTTTGATACACAGGGGCGTGAAAACTTCATACCATCTACCTAAGCATTGGTATGCAACGGGAGAGGGGGTCATGAGTGAAACTGTACGCGAATCCATTGACGACACTGGCGCCACAACGGTCAAGTCCCGTCGGCACATGCGTCCGTGGCTGGTCTTGCTGTTCATTGTGGCGGCATTACTCGGTCTGGCGGCTTGGGAAATGCACAGCTCTACCCTGCAGTCGCTCTACCTGTCGCGCTGGGCCAGCCGATTGCACTACGCGCTTCAAGACGGCCCTAGCGCTGGCAACCACTACCCCAAGGCGGGCCCGCTTGACGAGCGGCTGGGCTACACCCAGTTGCCGTTCTGGTTGGAGCGTCTGAATCGGCGCGGCTACGAGGTGAGCGTGCAGGCGCACCAATCAACGGATTTGCGCAACTTTTTGGCCCAAGGATTTTTTGCACCTCAGGACGACAAAAACCAGGCAGGCCTGGAACTGCGCGACTGTCGTAACGAGGTGTTTTTCAAGGCCAAATTTCCCCGCCATGTCTATGCGGCCTCTGCCGATGTGCCGCTGCTGGTGGCGCAAACCCTGGCCTTTATTGAAAATAAAGAGCTGCTCAGCCCCACCGCACCGAGCAGCAACCCGGCCCTGGAGTGGAAACGGCTGGGACGCGCCGTGATGGACCGCACCCCGATGTTGGCCGAAGAAGGGCACACCGCCTCGGGTGGTAGCACGCTGGCCACCCAGTTGGAAAAATTTCGCCACTCGCCTCAGGGCCGCACCGGATCGGTGAAGGACAAGTACCGTCAGATGGTGTCGGCCTCGGTACGGGCTTATCAGGACGGCGAGGAAACGGTGGGCGCACGCGAGCGCATCCTGCTCGACTACCTCAACGGCCTGCCGCTGGGGGCGCAGCGGGGCCATGGCGAGGTGTATGGCCTGATGGATGGCCTGCGTTTGTGGTGGGGTGCCGACCCGGACGCTGCCAACGCCGCTTTGCGCGCCACGCCTGCGGTCATCACTGACGTGACTGACGCCACGTCCGCCCTGACTGGGCCGCAGCGTCTGGCCAAGGCGCGCGCCTACCGGCAGGTGCTGGGCTTGCTGATCGCGCAGCGCCGACCCTCGTTTTACCTGGGGGCGGGTCAAGCACGCTTGTCTGAGTTGACGGACAGCTACCTGCGCCTGCTGGCCGAGGCCGGTGTGATTGATCCCGCCTTGCGCGATGCGGCGCTAAAAACGGCGTTGACGGTACAAGCAGGCCTGGTCACCGAAACCTTGAGCGCAAAATTTGAGGCACTGGGCTTGAATGAGCTGGGTGAAGCCAGTGCACCTCATGAACCCCCTGGTGACCGCAAGGCCGTCAGCGCCGTTCGCATTGAGCTGGCCTCGCTGCTGGCGCTGCCGCGCCTGTATGACTTGGACCGCTTGGACCTGCGCGCCACCAGCACACTGGACAGCGCGCTGCAAACGGCAGTGGCCAAGACCTTGCGCCAACTGAGCACCCCCGAGGCCGCCCGCCAGGCCGGTCTGTTTGGTGAACATTTGTTGTCATCGAAGGACGACCCGGCGCAAATCTATTACAGCTTCACCCTGTTTGAAAGCCAAGACGGCGTGAACCGTCTGCGCGCGCAGACCGACAACCTGGATCAGCCCTTTGATATCAACACCGGTGCCAAGCTGGAGTTGGGATCCACCGCCAAGCTGCGCACCCTCATCAGTTACCTGAGCATCATGGCCGACTTGCACCGGCAACTGGCCGACCTGAGCGCACCTGAGCTGGCCCGCAAGGACGTGCCCGCGCGTGACCCATTGGCCCAGTGGGCTGTGCAGCACCTGCGCACGTCAAAGGACAAGTCCCTGCCCGTGATGTTGCAAGCGGCGATGCAGCGTCACTACTCAGCGCACCCCGGTGAGGTCTTCTTCACCGGTGGCGGCGCGCACACCTTCGCCAATTTCAAGCCTGAGGACAACGCCCGCTCATTTACGGTGGCCGAGGCGTTCAAGGACTCGGTGAATCTGGTCTTCATCCGGATCATGCGTGACGTGGTCAACCACACACTGGTGCGTGATGGGCAACCGGTGGATCGCATCCTGGCCGACATTAAACACCCCGAGCGACGGGCTTTGCTGTTGCGCTTTGCCGCTGAAGAAAGCAGCCGCTTGCTGCGTGGGTTTTACCGCCGTTATCGCGCTCAGACACCTGCACAGCTAGACGAGCTAGTTGCGGCCAGCCGGAGCAAATCAGGTCCGAAGTTGACGGCGCTGGAGCAGTGGGTGATTGAGCAATTGCGCCAAGATCCGACGATCAGCATGGCGCGCCTGATTCAAGACAGCCACGACGACCGCTTGGCGGCTTACGACTGGTTGCTGCGCCTGCGTAACCGCAATGCGCAAAACACCCGCATCGTCGCGCTGTTGGAGCGAGAGGCCTTTGTCGAGATTCACCGCGCCTGGAAGCGCGTGGGCTATCCGTTTGACCGGCTGGTGCCCTCGTACGCCAGTGCTATTGGCAGCGCGGGCGACCGGCCTGCGGCCCTGGCCGAACTGATGGGCATCATCGTCAACGATGGCCTGCGTTTGCCCGCCGTGCATCTGGAGGAAATGCGCTTTGCTGCGGACACGCCGTATGAAACCGTGTTGCACCGTCAGCCACCGCGTGCGGGCGAGCGCGTGCTGGCACCCGAGGTTGTGGCCGTGTTGCGTCAAGCTTTGGGTCAGGTGGTGGCACAGGGTACGGCCCGTCGATTGAACGGGACACTCAAAGGCAACGACGGGAAACCGCTGACGGTGGGTGGCAAGACCGGCACCGGAGACAACCGCCTGAACAGCTACAACCCGCGTGGCGGCTTGATCGGCTCACGCGCCATCAACCGCACCGCCACTTTTGTGTTCTTCCTTGGCCCGCGCCACTTCGGCACCTTGACCGCCTATGTGCCCGGTGAGCAGGCCGGCCGCTACAGCTTCACCAGCGCCTTGCCGGTGCAGATCGTCAAGCAACTGGCCCCTCTGCTGGGGCCGGTGGTAAGCCCGCCGGTGAGGACTACAGACGAATTACGCGACCCGGGTTCATCAAATTGTGCGGGTCCAGCGCCTGCTTGATGGAGCGCATCAAGCCCAACGCCACAGGGGATTTGTGGTGCTCCAGCTTTTCGACCTTCAGACTGCCGATGCCGTGTTCGGCCGAGATGGAGCCGTTGAACTGATCGACGAACTCAAACACCAGGGCGTTGATGGGTGCTTCTTCTTCGTTCAGAAAGCGCGCCGCATCGTCACTGGCTGGGGCTTGCACGTTGTAGTGCAGGTTGCCGTCACCTAGATGGCCATAGGTGACCAAGCGCGCTCCGGGAAAGGCTTGTGTCAGCGCCGCGTCGGTCAGGCGCACGAACTCGGGAATGCGGGAGACGCCGATCGAGATATCGTGCTTGATGTTCAGGCCCTCATCGGCCTGCGCCAGCGGAATGCTCTCGCGGATGTGCCACAGCGCCTTGGCCTGGGCCATGCTCTCGGCCACTACCGCGTCGGTCACGCAGCCCTGTTCCATGGCGGCCTCCAGCAGGCGCTCCAGGCATTCGCGCGCATGGGCTTCGGATTCGTTGTCCGAGTTCTCCAGCACCACGCACCAGGGGGTTTCTTGCCAGAAAGGCACGCGCTGCTGCGGGTAATGCTTGGCCACCAAGCTCAGCGCAAACTGGCCCATGACTTCAAAGCCGGTCAGGCCTGAACTTAAAAACCGGTGCGCCAGTCCCAGTAATTCCACGGCGGCTTCCATTGAAGGCACAGCCGCAAACCCGGTGAGCTGCGCGACCGGCATAGGGTAGAGCTTCATGGTGGCGGCGGTGATGACGCCCAGCGTGCCTTCCGAGCCGATAAAGAGGTGGCGCAGGTCGTAGCCGGTGTTGTCCTTGCGCAGGCCGGTCAGGCCGTTCCAGATCTCGCCTTGGGCGGTGACCACTTCCAGCCCCAGGCACAGCTCCCGCGTGTTGCCATAGCGCACGACTTGCGTGCCGCCCGCGTTGGTGCCCAGGTTGCCGCCTATGGTGCAACTGCCCTCGGACGCCAGGCTTAAGGGGAACAAGAAGCCGTCTTTTTCGCAGGCGTCCTGGATGTTTTGCAGCACGCAACCCGCATCGACGGTGATGGTCAGGTTGCCCGCGTCGAGCTTGCGCACGCGGTTCATGCGTTGCAGGCTCAGCAGCACTTGCGTGCCACTGGCGTCGGGCGTGGAGCCCACCACCATGCCGGTGTTGCCGCCCTGCGGCACCATGCTCACCTTGGCGGCGACGCAGGCCTTCACCACGGCAGCCACTTCCTCGGTCGAGCCGGGGCGCACCACGGCCAGGGATTTGCCGCGCTCGCGGCGGCGCCAGTCGAGCTCATAGGCTTCAAGGTCGCCCTCGGTCAAGACATTGGGCGCGCCGACGATTTGGCGCAGTTGGATCAGGAGTTCGGAGTGGGTCGTCATGGTGATTGCGTAGAGGTTGAGGATTGAGCGTTCGGGTTGGCGCTTGCGTTTTCTTTGGCACTTTTGAGCCGCAGCCGCACATGCATGGCACAGGCCGCAAACAGCACCAGGCACAGCAGCACTTCAATCGCCGCCAGCCAGGCCCCGGGTGCGGGCTCTGAGGTGGCGCGCACCGCGCCTTCGGTGAAGTACAGCCACACCAGCAGGCTGACCCAGCGGTAGGTGTACATGCGGTGCTTCAGCAACCCGGCCAGCGGGATGCACAGTGGCAAGACTTTCAGCACCAACCAAGAGCCACCAGGCCGCAGCGGGGCCAGCCACAACTCCCAGGCCAGGCCCAGGGCGATCAGCCCCAGCAGGCTACCCACGGCCAGAAGTCGAGTCAGGCGTACAGAGGCCAGCACAGAGGCGGGGGGAGAGGTAAGAGCGGCGTTGTCAATGGGTTTCATGGAGGTGGCATCATAGCGGCCATGCATTCCCCCCAGTCTTCGCCCCTTGTTTCCCCTCAGAGCCTGCCACAACGTTTTCGGGTGTTCTTTCGTGCCTTCCTCAAAGACTTGTCTCATTTCCCCTGGAAAAGCACCGCGCTCACCCTGGGTGAGCGCTTTCGGGAAGACCGCCTGGGCCTGACCGCCAGCAGTTTGACCTTCACCACCACCATTGCCTTGGTGCCTTTTGTTACCGTGGCGCTGGCCGTGTTCACCGCTTTCCCCATGTTCTCGGAGTTTCAGGGCGTGCTGCAAACGTGGCTGGTGCAAAGCCTGATTCCCGACAACATCGCGCGCCAAGTGTTGGGCTACCTCACGCAGTTTTCCGGCAAGGCCAGCAAGCTCGGTTCCGTGGGTCTGGCGGCGCTGTTCATCACGGCCTTGGCGCTGGTGTTCACGATTGACCGCACGCTCAACAGCATCTGGCGCGTGCGCCGCCCACGCTCTTTGGGGCAGCGGGTGTTGATTTACTGGGCCGCCATCACGCTCGGGCCGGTCTTGATGGCCTTGAGCCTGAGCATCACCTCCTACCTGCTCACGGCGTCCAGCGGTTTGATGGGCGAGACGGATGGGGTCTTGCGTCTGCTGCTCGATGCGCTGGAGTACAGCCTGTTTGCGGCGGCTATGGCGGCCACCTACCACTACGTGCCCAATGCGCAGGTGAAGTGGGGTCATGCCTGGGTGGGCGGCATTTTTGCATCGGCGGGGATCGAGATTGCGAAAAAATTATTGACGGTTTACCTCAAGCTGGTCCCTACCTATTCGGCCATGTACGGCGCTTTTGCCACCGTGCCTATTTTGCTGGTGTGGATTTATGTGGCTTGGGTCATTGTGCTGCTGGGGGCGGTGATCACGGCCTACCTGCCCAGCTTGCTGGCGGGTGTGCAGCGGCGGGGCGGCGCGCATGGTTGGCAGTTTCAGTTGGCGGTGGAGGTGCTGCAACAGCTCCATGCGGCCCGTAGCACGCAAAACAAGGGTCTGTGCGCCACGGAGTTGGTGCGCGCGCTACAGGTCGATGCGCTGCAACTGGAGCCGGTGCTGGAAACCCTCTCGGCGCTGGACTGGGTGCACCAACTCAGCGACGATGACGCGCCCGACGATGCCCGCTACGTGCTGCTGGCCGATCCGGACACCACCCGGCTTGAGCCGCTGGTGCAGCAACTGCTGCTGGAGCACGGGGCAAGCGTCGATGGTTTATGGGAAAAAGGCGGATTGAGCTTGTTAACCGTGCATGACGTGCTACATAAAACATAGCATTAACTGTTTGAACATCTCGGAAAAAATATCATGAACTCACGTCGTTCCCTCTTGAGTGCCAGCCTGCTGGCCGTGTTACCACCCCTTGGGGCGCAGGCCCAAGCCAAAACAACGGTGGTGCTGGGCACGGCTACCCCCGGCGGCGGTTTCCCCCTGTACGGCGATGCCTTTGCCCAAACGATTGCCGAGGTCGATGCGACGCTGGAGATTCAAACCCGCAACACCAAGGGCAGCACCGAGAACATCCCGATGATCGAGGCCGACCAGCTCGACTTGGCCCTGGTCACCGGCGAGCCGTTTTACGAGGCCATCAACGGCATAGGCCGCGCCCCGGCTAAGCTGACTATCCTCACCGCCATGTACTCGTCCCCCGGCATGTTTGTGACGCGCGCTGACAGCCCCGCGCGCCGCATTGAAGACCTGCTGGGCAAGCCCGTCGCCTTTGGCGCCAAGGGCTCGGGCCTGGTGATTCTGGCGCGTTACGTGCTGGACGGCCTGGGCTACGACATGGACAAGGATTTTCAGCCCGTCTTGCTGGATCGCGCAGGCGATGGCCCCGCCATGGTGGCCGATGGCCGCGTGGCCGCGCTGTGGGGTGGCGGCAGTGGCTGGCCGGGCTTCACAGCCGTGGCCAGCAGCCCCGCCGGTGCGCGTTTCATCGTGCCCGATGCGGCGCAGATTCAGCGCATCGTGGCCAAGCACACGCTGCTCAAGCCTATGGCCATTCCCGCACGCAGCTACCCCGGCCAAGACGCCGCCCTGCCTTCGGTCGGGGCCTGGTCGTTTGTGATCGCCCGACCCAGCCTGCCCGACGAGGTGGCCTACCGAGTAGCCCGCGCCCTGCACCGGGGTGAGGCCGCTTTAGGCAAGCGCTGGCCGCAGGCCATAGAGAGCACCGCAGCCAACACGGTGGCTGCAGCCCCGCGCATTGATCTGATTCACCCCGGCGTGCAGCGCTACCTGCGAGAGATTGGCTTGCTGCGCTGAGACAATGACATTGAGCCCATCGCGATCTTTTCATAACTCTTTTTCCCAACCTACTTCCAAGATAAGTCAATGAACAGCCCCACCACCGGCCACACCACGGCCCACATCAACGGCGTCGATCTGGCCTACCGCTTCGACGGCCCTGAAAACGCCCCTGTCGTCATGCTGAGCAACAGCCTGATGTCCAACTGGGGCATGTGGGACTGGAATGTGCCCGTTTTGAGCGAGCGCTACCGCGTGCTGCGCTACGACACGCGCGGCCACGGGCGCTCTGGCACCACGCCGGCCCCGTACAGCATCGAACTGCTGGCCGACGACGCGGCGGGTCTGCTCGACGCGCTGGGCATTCAAGCGGTGCACTTTGTCGGCCTGTCCATGGGCGGCATGATTGGCCAGCAACTGGGTGCGCGCTATGCGCACAAAGTACTGTCTCTCTCGCTGTGCGACACCGCCAGCGAAATGCCACCGCGCAGTCTGTGGGCCGAGCGTCTGGCGATGGCCGAGAAGCAAGGCATTGCCGGGCTGGTGGACGGCACCATCAAGCGGTGGTTCACCGCGCCCTTCATTGAGCGCGCCCCGGCCGACATTGCCAAGGTGCGAGCCTTCATTTTGAGCACCGGGGCCCAGGGCTACATCGGCTGCGCCAGTGCTGTGCGCGACATGGCGCAAACCACGATGCTGCTCAAAATCAAAACGCCCACCTTGATCTTGACGGGCCGCCAAGACCCGGCCTGCACGGTAGAGCAAGCGACCGTTTTGCACCGCGTGATCGACGGCTCGCAGTTCGAGATTTTGGAAGACGCTGCGCATCTGGCCAATATCGAGCAACCCGAGGCTTTCAACCGTTCATTGCGGGCCTTTATTGACCGCGTTGCCAGCAGCCTGTAAATAATTCAAACAGGAGACAAAACCATGAACACCTTCATCCAACGCGCCACCCTGATTGCCATGGCCTTGACGGCCACTTGGGCCAGCGCCCAAGACTACCCCAGCAAACCCATCCGCCTCATCGTGCCCCTCACCGCAGGCTCGGGCGCAGACATCGCAGGACGCATCATTGCCCGCCACCTGAGCGATGTCTGGAAGCAGCCCGTGATTGTGGAAAACCGCCCCGGCGCGGGCGGGCAGATTGGCACACAGGCCGTGGTCAAGGCCGAGGCCGATGGCTATACCCTGCTGGTGCAGTCCGCCTCGCACGCGGCCAATTCGGCCATTTACAAGACGCTGCCCTATGACCCGCTGAAAGACCTGGTGGACGTGAGCATCCTGGGCATCACGCCCTATGTGATGGTGACCGCCAAGGGCGGCGAGTACCCCACAGTGAAGTCACTGATCGACGCCGCCAAAGCCAAACCGGGCGGCATCCCCTTTGCATCCGCAGGCGTGGGCAGCTCCACCCACTTGGCGGCAGAGTACTTTGCGCAGGTCGCGGGCATCAAGATGCTGCATATACCCTACAAAGGCTCGCCCGAGGCGATTCAGGACTCCATGGCCGGGCGCACCGCCTTCTACATGGCCCCCATCAACACCGTGGTCGGACAAATGAAAGAAGGCAAGCTCACGGCCCTGGGCGTGTCCACCCGCCAGCGCGCCGATGTCATGCCCGACGTGCCACCCCTGGCCGAGCAAGGCCTGCCCGGTTTTGACATCACCCTGTGGTTCGGCGTGTGGGCCCCCACCGGTACGCCAGCGGCAATAGTGAACAAGCTCAATGCCCAAGTCGATGCCATCCTGCAAAAGCCCGACGTGCGCGAGCAGTTCGCCAAACTCGGCATCGCCCAATCCCCCATGAAACCCGAAGAGTTCGCCCGCTTCGTGCGCGAGCAAATCGGCATCTACCAGAAGATTGTGAAGCAGGCGGATATTCAGCCGCTGTGAAGTAGCCCGGCATTCCCGGGAAGGCGGAAATCTGGACTTGAAGTTGACACCATTTCGCAGACACCTTATTGTTTGCACAGAAGGAGCCATACCATGTCCGACCGCACAGTTCGCCTTCATCGGGTGCTTCGCACCCAACCCGAGAAAGTCTATCGCGCCTTCGTTGAAGCCGGGGCGATGGCCAAGTGGATCCCACCCTATGGATTTACTTGCACCGTGCATCACATGGATGCTCGTGTCGGAGGAACGTTCAGGATGACGTTCCACAATTTCTCAACGGGTCAAGGACACTCTTTCGGCGGTGAATACCTCGAACTGGTACCTGGCGAACGGATTCGGTACACAGACAAATTCGAGGATCCTAATCTGCCAGGTGTTCTAGAGGTGACGGTGTCACTCAAGCCGGTGCTGTGCGGAACCGAGTTGAGCATTGCCCAGAGCGGCATTCCAGACCTTATCCCTCTTGAGATGTGTTATCTCGGTTGGCAGGAGTCGCTGGCGCAACTCGCCACACTCGTTGAGCCTGAAATTCCGGGCTAGACGGGGTTTACTTCTTCCCCATCTCCGCCTCATACCGCGCCTTGTTCACCGCGTTCGCCGGGTACAGCCCAGGCAGCGCCGCACCGGCGTTGACTTCTTTCATGATCCAGGCTTCCAGGCGCTCTTGCTCGGGGGCCAGTACCAGCATTTCTTCCAGCAGATCCGCGGGAATCAGCACCGCGCCGTCATCATCAGCCACGATCACGTCACCGGGGAAGACGGCCACGCCGCCGCAGCCTATGGGTTGCTGCCAGGCGACAAAGGTCAGGCCTGCGACCGAGGGCGGTGCGGCCACGCCGCTGCACCATACGGGCAACTCGGTGCCCAAGACACCAGCCACGTCACGCACCACACCGTCGGTGATCAGCGCGGTGACGCCGCGCTTGGCCATGCGGGCGCACAGGATGTCGCCAAAGATGCCCGCGTCGTTCACGCCCATGGCGTCCACCACGGCAATGCAACCGGCGGGCATGTCCTCAATGGCGGCTCTGGTCGAGATGGGGGATGCCCAAGAGGCGGGCGTGGCCAGGTCTTCGCGCGCGGGCACAAAGCGCAAGGTGAAGGCGCGGCCCACCAAGCGCGGCTGTCCGGTGCGGATGGGGCGGGTGCCGCGCAGCCAGACGTTGCGCAGACCTTTTTTCAGCAGGATGGTGGTGAGAGTGGCGGTGGTGACTTGGGAAAGGATCTCGATCACTCTGGGGTCGAGGTGCATGTCGATGGGGGCGGTCATGGTGGGTCTCTTTCAGGCAAGGGATGGGTCAGGCAGCTACTGTGGAAGGGGTGGGGCGGAAGTACTGTAGCGCCAGTGCGGCCACGATCAAGCCGTAGCCCAGCACATCGGAGATCCAGCCTGGATAGACCATGGCAAAACCGGCGGCGATGAGCATGTAGCGCTCTACCGTGGTGGTTTTCTTCAAGGCCCAGCCCTGGAAGCCTGCGGCCAGCGCACCGATGCCGACGATGGCGGTGAAAGTCACTTCGGCAATCGACCACCAGTTGGCCGTGGCCAGTGCTTTGGTGGAACCCATCAGCAGCAGGCCTTGGCCGGCCGGGTCCAGCACAAACATAAAGGGCAGCAAGAAGGCGGGCAGGGTGTACTTCCAGCTTTGCAGCGTGGTCTTGTAGGGGTCGCCGCCGGTGATGGCCGCAGCGGCGAAGGGCGACAGCGCGGTGGGGGGCGACACCTCTGACAGCACGGCGTAGTAGAAGATGAACATGTGGGCGGCAAAGTCGGGCACACCGAGCTTGGTGAGCGCTGGGGCGGCAATCACCGCGCAGATGATGTAGGACGCGGTGACAGGCACGGCCAGCCCGACGATCCAGACCACGAGCGAGGTGTAAATGGCGGTGAGCAGCAAGGAGCCGCCCGCGTAGTCGATCACGATGGAGCTGAACTTGAGCCCCAGGCCGGTGAGGGTGACCACGCCGACGATGATGCCCGCGCCCGCGCAAGTAGCCGCCACGTTGAGCACGCCAATCGAGCCGCCCTCCATCGCCTTGACAAAAGGCGACTGAAACAGGTTCTTGACCCACGAGCCCTTGCCCTGAAACAAGTCGTAGGAAATCAGCGCGGTGTCGCGCCGCAAAAAGCTGGTGCCAAACGACACCACCGTGGCCCAGAAGAC
>JAYVPU010000229.1:0-18266 GCA_043757205.1 Comamonadaceae bacterium
GAGATTTTGGGTGTGCACATCGTTGGCCCCATGGCCAGCGAGTTGATTGCTGAATGCGTGGTGGCGATGGAGTTCCGTGCCAGCAGTGAAGACTTAGCACGCATCTGCCATGCGCACCCGTCTTTGAGCGAAGCCACCAAAGAAGCCGCTCTGGCGGTGGCCAAGCGCACGCTGAACTTCTGAAACCTTGCGAGACAGGCTGCAAGCTCGTGCAGTGCTGTCTTCACTTGATGAGGTGATGCTTGTCGCCGGTTCTTAAAGCCTACCAAAATGAACTTAAAACGCGGGGTTACGCGAGTGACCCTGCGCAGTTGCACGCGGTTGAGGTTTTAGACCGTTGTGCTGCCGAGTGGTCGGCCTACAAAGAGAAGCGCTCCAACGCCTTGAAGAAGCTGGTGAACCGGCCTGACATCCCCCGGGGCGTGTATCTGTATGGCGGGGTGGGGCGGGGCAAGAGTTTTTTGATGGACTGTTTCTATAACGCAGTGCCACTCAAGCGCAAGACCCGTTTGCATTTTCATGAATTCATGCGCGAGGTGCACCGTGAATTGGCCGAGCTGAAAGGCACGGTCAATCCGCTGGATGTGCTGGCGGCCCGCATGGCGAAAAAATACAAATTGATTTGCTTTGATGAGTTTCATGTGGCCGACATCACGGACGCCATGATTCTTCATCGCCTCTTAGCGGCCTTGTTTAATGAAGGCGTGGGCCTGGTGGCCACGTCCAACTTCCAACCCGATGATTTGTACCCCGGTGGCATGCACCGCGACCGGGTGCTGCCCGCGATTGCCTTGCTCAATCAGAAGATGGACATCGTCAATGTGGACAACGGCACGGACTACCGCCGCCGCACGCTGGAACAAGCCGATCTTTACCATGTGCCGCCTGGCCCTCAGGCCGACGCAGCCATGACCCAGGTGTTTGACGAGTTAGCAGAGTCGCAGGACGAAGAGCCGATTCTTCACATTGAAGCGCGTGAGATCACGGCAAGGCGCAAGGCGGGTGGTGTGGTCTGGTTTGATTTCAAAATTCTGTGTGGCGGTCCGCGCTCACAAAACGATTACCTTGAAATTGCCACTCAGTTTCATACCGTGTTTCTGAGTGATGTGCCCTATATGCCGGTGCGTCTGGCGGCGCAGGCCAGACGTTTTACTTGGTTGGTTGATGTGTTGTATGACCGACGCGTCAAACTCATCCTCTCCGCCGAGGTACCGCCTGAGGCCTTGTACACAGAAGGTCCTTTGGTGCATGAGTTCCCCAGAACAGTCTCGCGCTTGAACGAGATGCAGTCTCAAGAGTTTCTCGCACTTGAACGTCGCGTCGTAGATACCCGACTCACATGAGCAAACGGATCGTCGCATGTTTGATTTTGTGCTTTGGATTATGCGCACAGGCGCAGTTGCTGGCACCGATTTCTGAGGCCCAAGCCCAGGCTGAGCAGGCGCGCATCAATAACGAGCGAGAGGGGTTTGAGGCGCAGTATGCTTTGCAGGAGGCGGCTTGCTACCAGCGTTTCGCAGTGAACGATTGTTTGCGTGAAGTGCGAGCGCGCAAGCGTGTCAGTATGGAAGCGTTGCGGCGGCAAGAGATTATTTTGAATGATGTCAAGCGCAAAACCAGAGCCTTGGAGCAGGCCAAGCGGGCGCAAGAAAAAGCCTCACCAGCGGCACTCAAACAGGAAGCCGACAGCAGGGAGTCTGCCCAAATACAGCGCAAAGAGCGACTGGACCGTGCGCAGCAAAAAAAGACCGAGGCTTTACAGCGAGAAATGCAAACCGGTGCTGTGACGAATCAGCGCCCTGGGGCAGAAGAGTCACCCGCTAAAGGGGCGAGTGCTCAAGCGCAGCAGGCGTTTGAAGAAAAGCAGCGAAGTGCGCAAGAGAGAAAAGCGCAAAGGGATAAGTCGCTCACCGAGAAATCAGCTAAACCTGTCCGCCCTTTGCCCGATCAGCCTTGAGGGCTGTGACTGGCGGTGGTGCAATGCTGCGGGTGTACCTTAGTTGTCAAGAGGCTCCAGCTTCACAATCACCAAGGACAAATTGTCACCACCGCCGTGGGCGCGCTCTCTTGCTTTTTCAATAATGAACTGTGAAGCCTCTCTCGCCGAAAGTTCGGAAAGAATGGCGCCCAACTCGTCGTTATCGAAATAGTGCCAAACCCCATCGCTACAAGCCATCAGCGTGTCGCCTGCGCGGAGTTGAGGAATGAAATGTGCAGTTAAGGGCGGGTCAGTTTCTGTACCCAGGCAGCCCATCAGAATGTTGGACTGCGGATGTACCTGCGCTTCTTGTTCCGTGATCATGCCGCGGTCTACCAGCGACTGAACGTAGGAGTGATCCATGGTGCGTTTGACCAATTGGTCGCCATGGAAATGGAGGATACGCGAATCACCGGCGTGAGCCCAATGGCAGTCACCTCTCGGGTTGATGAGAAATGCAGCGATGGTGCTGTGCGGTTCTTGTTCGGAGGAGATCGCCGTGAGCTTGATGACGATGTGCGACTCTTGAACCACTTGCGTCAGTAGGTCGGTGGCATCATCGGTGTCGGGCGAATAACGCTCGAACAATTGTTTGGCGGTCATCATGACTTGATCAGACGCCTTGCGTCCGCCGCTTCGCCCGCCCATCCCGTCCGCCAAGATGGCCAGGACACAGCCGTTGATTCGTGGATGGCTGAGTAGCGCCAGTTGATCTTGCTGGTACTCCCGGTCACCTTTGTGAATTCCGGTGGAAGCGGTCAGTTTGTAACCTTTGCTCATTGCTCGCAGTCTTGAGGTGTTGATCCTCAAAAGAATTAATTTTAAGGTCGTATTATCGAACCATCGAATCAATCGTTGTGGTGCAATTCTGGAAACTGATTTTTGGATACAAAAAAATGATGGCTGTTTCTTAATGACCGCGGCTGATCTATGAGTTTGCATGAACAGGTGCTGGCGGCGTTTGCCCCCCACAGTGCGCTCGCCCTTTCTGTGGAAGGTTTTCGATTTCGTCCGGGGCAGACTGAAATGGCCCTGGCCGTGGCCAATACCATGACCCGTGGCGGTGTCTTGGTGGTTGAAGCTGGAACGGGTGTGGGGAAAACCTTCTCTTACCTTTTGCCGGCGTTGCTGAGCGGTGAGCGGGTGTTGGTGTCCACCGCGACCAAAACGCTCCAGGATCAATTGTTCGGACGTGATTTGCCTAGACTGGTTGCCACTTTGGGCTTGTCCGTGCGTACCGCTTTGTTGAAAGGACGTGGCAGCTACCTTTGTTTGCACCGCATGGGACAGGCGCGACAAGATGATGTGGCATTTGGGGCAGGCAACACTCGGGCATTGGCCCGCATTGAGATCTGGTCACAAGGGACAAAAACAGGTGACTTGGCTGAACTACCAGGACTTGATGAGCGTTCACCCCTCATTCCGTTGGTGACCTCTACGCGTGAAAATTGTCTTGGTGCTCAATGTCCGCAATTCCGCGCCTGCCATGTCAATAACGCGCGCCGTGAGGCCTTGGCGGCAGATGTGTTGGTGGTCAATCATCATTTGTTCTTTGCTGATTTGGCGGTGCGTGAGTCCGGCATGGCCGAGTTGTTGCCCACGGTTCGAACGGTCATTTTTGATGAGGCGCATCAACTCAATGAAACCGGTGTTCAGTTTTTAGGCCGTTACTTGTCCACGGGACAAATCCTGGATTTTGGACGGGACATGTTAGCCTTTGGTTTGCAACTGGCGCGTGGCTTGGTGGATTGGACTCAACTGGTTTCAGACCTCGAGCGTTCGGCAAGAGACTTGCGTTTGCGCTTTGGCAAAGCCCATTCCGGAACCAAGCTGCGTTGGACGCAAGCAGCACCTGAACAAATTAACCCCGAGGACTGGCACGACGCTTTGAATGAGTTGAGTCAAGCTTGTCGGCAAGCCGTGCAGGGACTGAGCTTGGTGAGTGAAATGGCCCCGGATTTTGTTCGGCTGCAGGAGCGGGCTGAAGATTTGTTGGCGTTGATAGAGTTTTTCTCTCACCCTTGTGATCCTACGGCCGTGCGCTGGGTAGAGCTAGGCACGCAACTCAAGCTGGTGGAGTCCCCGTTGGATATTGCCGATGCTGTTCGAAGCAAGTTGCGCAAGCCAGATGCGCCCGAGAGTTCGCAAAAGTCCTGGATCTTTACATCGGCCACTTTGGGTGATGCATCAGGTTTGCGCTGGTTTACAGAGCCCTGCGGCCTTGAGCAGGCGCAATCATTGCAGGTTAAAAGTCCCTTTGACTATGCGCTACAGGCCAGTTTGTATGTGCCCGCAACACTGCCCAAACCAGCCGACCCGGCACACAGTGAGCAGGTGGCCGCTCTGGTGGCCCGCTTATCGCCCATCATTGGTGGTCGAACGCTGGTGCTCACGACATCCTTGCGAGCCTTACGCACCATCAGTGAGGCTTTGCAACTTCATTTGAGTACCAGCAGCGGGATCGAAGTCCTGGCGCAAGGCCAACTGCCCAAACGGCAATTGATGGAGCGCTTTCGACAAGGATCGATGGAGGGGCAGCCGGGTTGTATTTTGGTGGCCTCGGCTTCTTTCTGGGAAGGTGTGGATATCCCGGGCGATGCGTTGCAAATGGTCGTTATCGACAAGCTGCCTTTTCCGACGCCGAATGACCCACTGGTGGAGGCGCGAGCCCGACGTTTGGAGTTGGCTGGCCGCAGCCCTTTTAATGATTACTTTGTGCCTGAAGCGGCAGTTGCACTGAAGCAGGGAGCCGGGCGGTTGATCCGGCGTGAAACCGATCAGGGCATCTTGATGATTTGCGATACCCGACTGTTGACGATGGGCTACGGGCGGCGTTTGTTGGCCGCGTTGCCAGCGATGCGAAAAATTGAGACTGAAGCGGAAGTGGTTCAGACGCTGCAAGCGTTTACCAAAGCTTCCACCACGGATTCGACTTGGGTTTGAAGCCTTGCGTGATGTAGTCGCTGTTGGGATAGTTTTGCACCAACACGCGTTTGGCATCGTCGCGCAGTTGAGGCAGGTCTAGCGCGTCATAGGATTTCACGAGAATGAACAGTGCTTCTTCCAGGGCCGGTACATCATGAAAATCAGATAAGGCACTTTGTGCGCGATTGATGGCGGCGACATAGGCACCACGGCTGAAGTAGTACTGAGCCACATAAATTTCATATTGGGCCAGTGAGTTGGTGATGTAGTTCATGCGCAGTTGCGCATCGGACGCGTATTTTGAGGCTGGGAAACGGGTCACCAGTTGTTTGAACGCCTCGAATGATTCTTTGGCCGCTTTTTGATCTCGTTCTGCCAAATCCTGCCGGGTGATGGAGGAGAACAGGCCCAGGTCTTCGTTGAAGTTGATGATGCCTTTCAGATAAAAAGCGTAATCCAATACCGGGCTGGCGGGGTTGAGTTTGATAAAACGGTCAAGTGTTGCCAGGGCTTGGGCGGGCTCCTGGGCCTTGTAGTGGGCGTAAGCTTTGTCAATTTGAGCTTGCTGAGCCAGGGGTGTGCCTGCGGCGCGACCTTCCAACTTTTCCAGTAAAACGATGCCTTTGTCGTAAGCGCCGGCGCTGATCACCTCTTTGGCCTCTACGTAGATGTCGTTGGGACTCATGCCTACCGTTTTGTCGATAACGGTCGGTGCTGAGCACCCACTCAGCAGCACCAAGCCTGCCAGAGTCAGGGTCCAGACAAACGATAATTGGGTTCGAAACATGAGGGGCAGCTTTCTTGAAAGATTCCGGTTTAATTATATCGACCCCTTCTCTTGAAGAAGAGGGCGAGGACAGCGCAGATACCTCTGCAGAAATTGAATGGCGCACCTGGGTCGTTAGCGAAGCACTCCATGGTTCACGCTTGGACAGGGCGCTGGCCGAACTCGTTCCAGAATTCTCCAGGAGTAACTTACAGCAGTTGATTGAGACCGGCGCGGTGGTTCAGGGCCAGCGCCCGCTCACCAAACCCGCCATGAAGGTCAAAGCCGGGGACCAAGGGGTTATTGAGCTGCGCCCGACACCGCAAAGTCAGGCTTTCAAGCCCGAGTCGATGGCATTGGAGACGGTGTTTGTGGATGAGTACCTGCGGGTGATCAACAAACCTGCGGGTTTGGTCGTGCATCCGGCACCCGGCAACTGGAGCGGTACTTTGCTCAATGGCCTGTTGGCCCTTGACCCCAAAGCGGTCAGTCTGCCGCGCGCCGGGATTGTTCATCGATTGGACAAGGACACCAGTGGTTTGATGGTGATCGCCAGAACCCGAGCTGTGATGGATGCCCTGGTGTACTTGATCGCTGAGCGTGAGGTGAGTCGCCAGTATGTCGCCCTGGCGCATCGGCCTTGGGCGGGGCCCAACGCGCGGGAGGTCGCAGAACCCATTGGCCGAGACCCGAGGAATCGATTGCGAATGGCGGTTGTCAACTTGGAGCATCAAAGCGGCAAAACAGCCAAAACCCGGTTTGAGTTGCTTCAAAATGCCGAAAAAGGCTGTTGGTTACGCTGCACTTTGTTCACAGGGCGAACCCACCAGATTCGGGTGCATGCGGCGCACATCGGCCACCCCCTGGTGGCCGATGACGTTTATGGGGGAAGTGCAGCCGCCGCAATGTCGAGACAGGCCCTGCATGCTTACCGGCTGGGATTCAAACATCCCGTGACGGGCGAAGCGATGGCATTCGGTGCCCCCTTGCCCGCTGATATGAAGCAGGCGCTAGAAAACTGGGGGCTGGGCTACAATGGAGCAAAATGGGATTTGTAGTAGTCCCCTAGCGGCACCGGTTTTGCGTCGGAGCGCCCCACAGAAGTGATGACAACGGTCCATAGACCCCCACTTCGTCTTGATCCACTTTGATTTTGCATCTGCGTGATGCTCTTTCCCGGACTCGCATGACCATGAATACGGCGGATGCCAAGCGCGTACTAGAGACGGCCTTGATTTGTTCCCAGCAGGCGCTGCAATTACGTGACATGCGCACGCTTTTTAATGACGCACTGGGGGCGGATACGATCAAACTCATCTTGGAGGAGCTGCAACAAGACTGGGCTCAGCGCGGTGTTGAGCTGGTTGGCGTGGCCACGGGCTGGCGCTTTCAAAGTCGGCCCGAGATGCGGGAATATCTGGATCGCTTGCACCCAGAAAAGCCACCGCGCTACACACGGGCCACGCTTGAAACCTTGGCCATCATTGCGTACCGACAGCCGGTCACACGGGGCGACATGGAAGATATTCGTGGTGTCACGATCAATTCGCTGCTGCTTAAGCAGTTGGAAGATCGCGGCTGGGTTGAGGTGATTGGCCACCGAGAGGCGGCCGGTCGGCCCGCGTTGTATGCGACGACCAAACATTTTTTAGACGATCTGGGTTTGGCGTCCCTGGATCAATTGCCCTTGATGGGCACGGCTTTGCCACAAGCAGAGCTATTGGATGCGCTCAATGTAGAGCCACAGTTTGATCCAAACGCCCAGGCTGAGCCCCAAGCTATCCAGATGCTGGAAGTAGAGAAGGCCAGCGATGAACCCTTTGTCTTGAGCGGAACTCAACCATGATCGAAAACAACACCATTGCACCCGAGACTTCAGAAGTCAATTTACCCGACATCATGAACATTGAACCACCTGTTGGACCCGTCAGGCAACGGTTCGTGGATGTGGTGTCTGGCGCGTTTGATGCCGACGAGGATTCTGCGGATGTTGCTTTGCCGTTTAAACGCATTTTGACGCCGCAGATTGAAACACCCAAGTTGCACAAGGTGTTGGCGCAAGCAGGCATGGGCTCGCGTCTGGAGATGGAGCAGCTCATCATGGAAGGGCGTATCTCTGTCAACAACGAGCCCGCGCATATCGGACAGCGTATTCAGTTTGGCGATCAGATCAAGGTGAATGGCAAGCCTATTCGCTTCCGTATTGACCCGCCGCCAGCCCGCGTCATTGCGTACCACAAGCCTGCGGGCGAGGTGGTGACGCATGATGATCCGCAAAATCGTCCGACCGTTTTTCGCAAGTTGCCCAAACTCACGCAAGGCAAATGGCAGTCCGTGGGGCGTCTGGATTTAAACACCGAAGGCTTGTTGCTGTTCACCAATTCAGGTGAGCTGGCCAACAAGCTGATGCACCCGCGTTTTGGACTGGAGCGTGAATACGCGGTGCGAGTCCTCGGTGCCCTGAACAAAGAAGAAAAGCAGCGCTTGCTGGATGGCGTCAAGCTTGACGATGGTATGGCCCAATTCGGCTCCATCGAAGAGGGCGGCGGCGAGGGGTCGAACTGCTGGTATCGCGTGACAATCTCAGAGGGGCGTAACCGTGAGGTGCGTCGCATGATGGAGGCTGTCGGGCATGCAGTGAGTCGCCTGATCCGCATTCGTTACGGTGCCATGGTTTTGCCGCGAGGCCTCAAGCGCAGTGCCTGGATGGAGCTTGATGAGGCGGATATCCGGTCTTTGGCCCAGGCCGTTGCCAAGCAAGGCGAGCACGAGCATGGTGAAAGCGTGGACCGTGCGCGCGAGGGTGGCGGGCGGGGTGGTCAAACCAAACCAGGCGCAGGCAATCGCCCGCGCAACGGTGGCCCACGGGGCGCGGGCCCTCGCCGCTCAGGTACCGGTGCGCGCTACCAGCCCCCAGGCCGCAATGATCGTGGTGTGCCGGGAGCAGATCGCAAAGAAGGTGGGAATCGACAAGCGGCGGACGCCCAGCCAGATCCAATGAAGACCTCGTTTGGCTACATTGGCGCTGATAGTTTTACGCGCCAACGCCAGGCGCAAAACCGAGGTGGCGGTGGTGGTTCACCTTCGGGTGGCTCACGACGCAACGGGCGGGGTCGATAGGTTAAAATCTTAGGCTTTGCCCATGGTTCTGAAACCGCTTTGGGTGGAAACCGAAATTCAACAACTCAGGAAATTTAAATGTCAATCGAACGCACTCTTTCCATCATCAAGCCCGATGCTGTTGCTAAAAATGTCATCGGTCAAATTTATGCCCGTTTTGAAGCGGCTGGGCTGAAGGTGGTGGCAGCCAAGTTGGCCTATTTGTCGCGTCGTGAAGCAGAGGCTTTCTACGCCGTGCACAAAGAGCGTCCTTTTTTCAAGGACTTGGTTGAGTTCATGATTTCTGGCCCAGTAATGATCCAGGCGCTCGAAGGCGAAGGCGCCATTTTGAAGAATCGTGACCTGATGGGTGCAACAGACCCCAAGAAGGCCGCTGCAGGCACCATTCGTGCTGACTTCGCTGACAGCATCGATGCCAATGCCGTGCATGGCTCTGATGCCGCCGAAACAGCTGCTGTGGAAATTGCTTTCTTTTTCCCTGGCATGAACGTTTATTCGCGTTAATTCATGACCTCCACATCCCACAGCGTTCCACGATCACCCATGCATGAGGGTAGCGGACGTTTGGGGTGGGTGGTTGCCCTAGAGTCCCAATGACGGCCAATCTACTTGAGTTTGATCTTGAGGGTTTGGCCCTTTTTTGTGAGGGGCTAGGGGAAAAGCGTTTTCGCGCTACGCAGCTTTTTCGCTGGATTCATCAAAAGGGCGCGTCCAGTTTTGGCGAGATGACCGACTTGGCCAAATCTCTGCGTGAAAAGCTCCTCGTTTCGGCTCACGTCAAAGGTCTGGATGTCATCTCTCAGAACGTTTCAGCCGATGGCACCATCAAGTGGTTGTTCGACGTGGGAGGGGGCGATGCGGTTGAGGCGGTATTTATCCCTGAAGACAATCGAGGAACACTGTGCATTTCTTCGCAAGCGGGCTGTGCTGTGGGGTGTCGCTTCTGTTCCACGGGCCATCAGGGCTTCAGTCGCAACCTGACGACCGGAGAAATCGTTGCCCAATTGTGGTTCGCCGAACATTTTTTACGTCGCCATTTGGGTCGTGAAGAGCGCATTATCAGCAATGTGGTGATGATGGGCATGGGTGAGCCACTGCAAAATTACAAGGAACTCGTCCCCGCCTTGAAGGTGATGCTGGACGACCATGCGTATGGCCTGTCTCGCCGACGTTTAACGGTGTCCACCTCAGGGGTGGTGCCCATGATGGATCGACTGGCGCAAGATTGTCCTGTGGCGCTGGCCGTGTCCTTGCATGCGCCTAATGACGAGTTACGCAGTAACTTGGTGCCGTTGAACAAAAAGTACCCGATTGAGGAGCTTCTTGCGGCTTGCAACCGATATCTACAGTTTGCGCCACGCGATTTCATTACCTTTGAGTATTGCATGCTGGACAAGGTCAACGACCAGCCGGAGCATGCGCTGCAACTGGTTGAGTTGGTGCGCAAGTATTCAACCGGTGGCGTGTGGTGCAAATTCAACCTGATTCCGTTTAATCCCTTCCCAGAGTCTGGGTTGTTGCGTTCTGAGCACAATCAAGTCCTTGCCTTTGCAAAAATCCTATCAGACGCAGGCATCGTGACTACGATTCGCAAAACGCGTGGTGATGACATTGATGCGGCGTGTGGGCAGCTTGCGGGTGATGTCAAAGACCGAACTCGAGTCGATGAGCGCATGGCCCAACGACGCACTGTGATGCTTAGGCCCGTGAGATCGTTTGACGAAAATCATGAGGAGATTTGACGCATGAAAATGGTTAACACACAGCGGTGGCAAGATCGCCAGCAGTTGTTTTATGCCTGTCTTCTTTTGTTGACTTTGGTTGGACTATCGGCATGTGCCTCGGGCGGGAGTGGATACGACACCTCACGCGGCGAAGAGATTGTGACGGACTCTGATGAGCCGGAGGTGCGCAAGCGGGCAAAAATCAGGATGCAATTGGCTGTTGGTTACTTCGAGCAGGGGCAAACAACAGTGGCACTGGATGAGATTAAACAAGCCTTGGTGACTGATCCTGGTTTTGCTGAGGCGTTTAACCTGCGGGGTCTGATTTACATGCGGTTGAACGACATGCGTTTGGCAGAGGAGAGTTTTCGTCGTGCCATGGCGCTTAATCCCAAAGATGCCAATGTGCTTCACAATTACGGCTGGATGTTGTGTCAACAGGCGCGTTACAACGAAGCCGTTCAGGCCTTTTCACAGGCGATCGCGAATCCGACCTATGGCGGGCGAGCCAAAACTTGGATGACCCTAGGCTTGTGTCAGGTAAGAGCCGAAAAAAGGCTTGAAGCCGAACACAGCTTGGAAAAATCTTATGAGCTGGATGCGGGCAATCCTATTACGGGCTATAACCTGTCACTGCTTTTGTACCAACGCAACGAGCTGAGTCGAGCCCAGTTTTATATTCGACGACTGAATAACAGCGAGCTGGCCAACGTTGAGTCCTTGTGGTTAGGTATTAAGGTCGAGCAAGGTCTGAAAAATACCGAAGCCGTTCAGCAACTGGCCGGGCAACTCAGAAAGCGTTATCCACAGTCACGTGAACTTATGGCTTTCGAGCGGGGGGCTTTTAATGAATGAACTAAACGACGTTCTTACGTTAAGCGGTGCCCGCGAGCCTGTCAGCGTAGATGAAGCAATTAGCGCTGGCCAATTGTTAAAACTGGCCCGCGAAAACTTGGGCCTCCATATCGCCGCATTGGCCGTGTCATTAAAAGTACCGGTTAAACGAGTTGAGGCGTTAGAGGCGAACCAGTGGGATGTTTTTCCCGATGCTGTGTATGTCCGTGCTTTGGCGTCTAGTATTTGTCGCGCTTTGAAAATTGATCCGACACCCGTGCTTGAACGTTTGCCCAAACCCGCTATTTCAAACACTTTGCCTAGTGGTAGAGGTATTAATGCGCCTTTGCAAACGCCAGGATTCGCTGCGAGTAACTCTGTATTCGACCAACTCTCCAAACCGGTGGTTCTTGTTGGACTTAGCTTGCTGGTTGGGGCATTGGTTTTGATTTTTTTTCCAAGCGTTGATCGGCTGGAAGAATTGACGGTCGCATCACCGCAGGGCGTGTTGTCTTCGGTGCCTGAAGCAGGCGTTGTATCGGGGGTGTCTGTTGATCCCGTCGATATAAAGGAAAACAATCCAGCTCCAGGCGATTCAAGCAAGATTTCAGCGATGGGTGCAGACGCATTAAATTCTGTGGCACCGAGCGCAGAGACTTCCAAATCAACCGTGAATTCCCTTGACACGGCTAATACAGGCTTGTTTTTACTCAAATCCCGAGGCTCAGCTTGGGTAGAAGTGACGGATGCTAAAGGCGTGATTCAACTGAGAAAAATTTTGGAGGCTGGTGAAGCTGTTGATGTCGCAGGTAGTTTGCCTTTATCTGTGGTGATTGGTCGGGCAGATGTTATTGATGTCCAGCTTCGTGGAAAACCCTTCGATTTGCAGGCGGTTTCCAAATCCAATGTGGCTCGATTTGAGGTGAAATAGTGACTGTTTCTTTTCCAATTGATGTGGCATACCCCAAGCCGCGCCAGACCAAGCAGTCGCGTGTAAGTTGGGGCGGAAATGTCGTGACCGTGGGTGGCGATGCGCCCGTTCGTGTCCAGTCCATGACCAATACAGACACGGTTGATGTCATTGGCACGGCCATCCAGGTTAAGGAGTTGGCGCTGGCTGGCTCAGAGATGGTTCGCATCACTGTTAATACGCCCGAGGCGGCTCAGGCGGTTCCACACATTCGCGAGCAACTCGATCGCATGGGTATTGAGGTCCCTCTAATTGGCGATTTCCACTACAACGGCCACACTCTTTTGAGTCAGTACCCGGCTTGCGCCGAAACCTTGTCGAAGTACCGCATCAACCCAGGCAATGTGGGCAAGGGTGACAAGCGTGACCGCCAGTTCGGGCAAATGATTGAGGCAGCCATGCGTTGGAACAAGCCGGTTCGCATCGGCGTGAATTGGGGCAGCCTGGATCAGGATCTGCTGGCCAGTTTGATGGACGAAAACAGTCGGCGTGCGGTGCCCTGGGATGCCAAGCCTGTCATGTACGAGGCCCTGATCACGTCCGCACTGGATTCAGCTCGGCGTGCCGAAGCGATGGGCATGGATGGCCATCAAATCATGCTGTCCTGCAAGGTCAGCGGTGTACAAGATTTGATTTCTGTGTACCGTGAATTGGCCCGACGCTGCGATTACCCGCTTCATTTGGGCTTGACGGAAGCGGGCATGGGCGGCAAGGGGACGGTCACCTCAGCCGCAGCCTTGGCAATTCTCTTGCAAGAAGGCATTGGCAACACCATTCGCGTTTCTTTGACGCCCCAGCCGGGTGAGTCGCGCACACAAGAAGTGGTTATTGCCTCAGAAATTTTGCAAGCCTTGGGGCTGAGAACCTTTGTGCCCAGCGTCACCGCTTGTCCAGGTTGCGGTCGCACCACCAGCACGACGTTTCAGGAATTGACCCAGCAAATTGATGACTTTCTCAGAGACAAGATGCCGGTCTGGCGCAAACAGTACCCGGGTGTTGAGACGCTCCGAGTGGCGGTGATGGGTTGCATCGTCAACGGCCCCGGGGAGAGCAAGCATGCCGACATCGGCATCAGTCTGCCCGGCACGGGGGAGGCCCCTGCAGCCCCCGTCTTCATCGATGGTGAAAAACGCATGACCTTGCGCGGGGAATCCATTGCACAGGATTTCCAGAAAGTGGTTGAAAACTATATTGAAAAACGTTTTGGCACCCCTGTGGCCTCCGAAACGGTCTAACCGCACCCATGACAGAGAAAATAAGCGCCACCAGGGCGAATAAGCTGGTTGCCGTCAAAGGCATGAACGATATTTTGCCGCCCGAGTCCGCGCGCTGGGAGTGGCTGGAAGAGCAAGTTCGCACGCTTATGGCGCGTTACGCCTATGCCAATATCCGTACGCCCATCGTGGAGCCCACGCCTTTGTTTGTTCGCAGCCTGGGCGAAGTGACAGATATCGTTGAGAAGGAGATGTACTCCTTTGAAGACCGTCTTAATGGCGAACCTTTGACGCTGCGCCCAGAGAACACGGCAGGCGTGGTGCGCGCCGTGGTTGAGCACTCCATGCTTTACGAAGGCGGCAAACGGCTGTACTACATGGGACCGATGTTTCGGCATGAAAGACCGCAGCGGGGACGCTATCGGCAGTTTCACCAAATCGGAGCGGAGGCGCTGGGCTTTGCGGGCGCTGAGGTTGATGCGGAGTTAATTTTGCTGGCCGATGCGCTGTGGAGGCTGCTCGGACTCAAGGATGTTCGGCTTGAATTGAACAGCCTGGGTCAACCCGAGGAGCGCAAGTTGCATCGCGCGGCGCTTATCACTTACTTTGAGCAGCATGCCGATCAACTGGATGAGGATTCGCGTCGGCGCTTGCACCTGAATCCCCTGCGCATTTTGGACACCAAAAATCCAGCGATGCAGGCGCTGGTTGAGGCGGCACCCAAACTCATTGAATTCCAGGGTGAGGCCTCGTTGGGGCATTTCAACCGTGTGTGCGCCATTCTGGATGCGAATGGTGTGACCTATAGCTTGAACCCGCGCTTGGTGCGCGGCATGGACTACTACAACCTGACGGTTTTCGAATTCATCACGACACGGCTCGGCTCGCAAGGCACGATTTGCGGCGGCGGTCGATTTGATTACCTGATTGAACAAATCGGCGGAAAACCCGCTCCAGCCGTGGGGTGGGCACTGGGCGTTGAGCGCGTGCTGGAGTTGCTCAAAGAACAAAATCCTGACGTCTCGCCGCCTGCGCTGGATGTGTATGCAGTTGTGCCCGAATTGGACGCTTTGCCTGTTGCGATGAAATGTCTTCAAGAACTGCGGGCTACAGGACTGCGTGTGCAGATGCACGCGGGCACGGGGGACGCCATGGGCAGCATGAAGTCCCAGTTCAAGCGGGCAGATTCCAGCGGGGCGCGTTACGCACTTGTGTTTGGCACCGATGAGCTTAGCAAGAATTTGGTGACCGTGAAATCACTGCGCGATGGTTCGGGCGTGCAGACGACGCAGTCACTGCTCGCCGTATCCGACTGGGCAGGCCACTTACAATCACAAGCTTGAAAGCCTGGCGGGACAGACGTTGGCGAAGTGAAGCGCCGTCCTCAATCAACTAGAAAACCTTATGGCCAATCAACTCGATCTCGAAGAACAAGAACAACTTGACCAACTCAAGCACTTCTGGGCACAGTATGGCAACCTGATCACATGGTTGCTGATCGCAGTGTTGTCTGTATTTGCGGGCTGGAATGCCTACCAGTATTGGCAACGCAGCCAGGCCACACAAGCGGCTGCGCTGTTTGATGAGTTGGAGCGTGTCGCCAAGTCCAACGACACCACCAAATTGGGTCGTGTTTTGGGCGACATGAAGGAGAAATTTGGGTCAACCAGCTATGCTCAGCAAGCGGGCTTACTGGCTGCAAAAGTGTATGTTGAAGCGGGCAAGCTGGATGAGGCGAAATCGGTGTTGTCTTGGGTGGCTGATAAATCTTCCGATGAAGGCTATCAGGCGATAGCGCGCTTGCGATGGGTCGGCATGTTGATCGAATCCAAAGCCTATGATGACGCACTCAAGCAGCTCTCCGGCTCATTCCCTATCGACTTCGCTGCCTTGGTCGCAGATCGTCGCGGTGATGTTTACCTGGCTCAAGGTAAGAAGAGCGAGGCCGGAGCCGAATTTCTTAAGGCTTACCAAAGTCTAGATGAGGGTGCTGAATACCGTCGCTTGGTTGAGGTCAAGCTGGCATCTTTGGGTATGAGCGTGCCTGCCACTTCGTTGAATTCGACGGGAGACAAAAAGTGAGATTTACATTTCGCGCTTGCCTCTCAAACTTGAAATTCTTGTGTGTTCTGGCTGTGCTGGCCACTATGGCCGGATGTTCCGGCACACCTCAAAAGCAGAAACCCACAGAACTTTTGCCTAACCTTGGTCTTATGGTCGTCAAGCAAGCTTGGATGGCTAAAACCGGGGATTCATCTTTCCCACTGGATGTTCGGGTCAATGAGAAGCAGGTGGCAATTGCCAGCGTGGCGGGTTCGGTCGCTGTTCTGGATGCAAGCACAGGTGCTGAGATCTGGCGCGCAGCAGTGGGCACCCCTTTGGCGACGGGCGCGGGTTATGACGGGCAAGTGCTCGCTGTGGTCACGCGTAACAATGAGTTGTTAGCTCTGGAGTCTGGGCGGGAGTTGTGGCGTCAGCAGTTGACGGCGCAAAGTTATACCGCCCCGCTTGTGGCGGGTGGCCGTGTTTTTGTGCTCGGTGCAGATCGCTCGATCAGTGCCTACGATGGCCAATCCGGGCGGCGCTTATGGAGCCAGCAGCGTCCTGGTGAAGCGCTGGTACTGCGCCAACCCGGCGTGATGCTTGCGGTTGGGGATACCTTGGTCATCGGGCTTTCGGGCAAGCTGTTGGGGATGAATCCACTCAATGGCAGCGTTCGTTGGGAGGCTCCCATTGCCTCGCCTCGTGGCACCAATGATGTTGAGCGATTGGTTGACCTGGTGGGGCCTGCCAATCGCCAAGGAAATGTGGTCTGTGCACGGGCTTTCCAGTCAGCCGTTGGATGCGCAGATGCCAATCGCGGCACATTGCTTTGGAGCAAACCGGGTGCGGGGTCTGTTGGCGTCTCTGGCAATGAACGCTTGGTTATAGGTGTTGAAGCCGACGGAACTCTGATTGCCTGGCAGCGCTCGGATGGTGAGCGGGCTTGGGCCGTGGAACAATTGCGCTATCGGCAATTAAGTGCGCCGCTGGTGATAGAACAAGCCGTGGTGGTGGGCGATGGCATGGGGTTTTTGCATTTTCTATCGCCTGAAAATGGAACATCTTTGACACGAATCACCACAGATGATTCGCCCATCATGGGGGCACCTGTTTGGGCTGGCAATACCGTGGTGGTTGTGACACGCAATGGCAATATCTTTGGTTTTAGGCCTGAGTAAATTTAGTTTTTAGGCTTAATCGAATGAAACCTGTCCTGGCCTTGGTTGGTCGCCCCAATGTGGGCAAATCCACACTGTTTAACCGACTCACCAAGTCAAGAGATGCCATCGTTGCGGACTTTGCGGGCCTCACACGAGACCGCCATTACGGCAATGGCAAACAAGGCAAGCACGAGTACATCGTGATCGACACTGGGGGCTTCGAGCCCGATGCCAGCACCGGCATTTACAAAGAAATGGCCAAGCAGACGCAGCAGGCCGTGGCCGAGGCTGATGTCGTCATTTTTGTGGTCGATGCACGTGGTGGTATTTCAAGCCAAGACCATGACATTGCCAAATACCTTCGCCGCCTGGGCAAGCCTTGTGTGCTGGCGGCCAATAAAGCCGAAGGCATGCAAGAGGGGCGCGCGCAACTGGTTGAGTTTTTTGAGTTGGGCTTGGGCGAGGTGTACCCCATCTCCGCGTCGCACGGGCAGGGCATTCGTGACCTGGTCGATTTGGCCTTAGAGCCCCTCAATTTACCGGATCCCGAAGAAGACGATGGCAGTTTGGACGCTGGCCTCATTAAATTGGCGGTAGCGGGTCGGCCCAATGTGGGTAAATCTACCTTGATCAACACGTGGCTCGGGGAAGAGCGTTTGGTGGCCTTTGATTTGCCGGGCACCACACGTGATGCGATTTCAGTGCCTTTTGAGCGCAATGGTCAGAAGTTTGAATTGATTGACACGGCTGGTTTGCGTCGCAAGGGCCAGGTGTTTGAGGCGATTGAGAAGTTCTCAGTCGTTAAAACTTTGCAAGCCATTGAGTCTGCCAATGTGGTTTTGCTTCTGCTGGACGCGACCCAAGGCGTGACCGACCAGGACGCCCATATTGCGGGCTACATCCTGGAGTCCGGCCGTGCCGTGGTCTTGGCGGTGAACAAGTGGGACACCGTTGATGACTATCAGAGGCAGCTGGTTCAGCGCTCCATCGAGACTCGCCTGACGTTCCTCAAGTTTGCGAGTCTGCATTTCATTTCTGCCAAGAAGCGCCAAGGGCTGGGGCCGGTGTGGGCCTCCATCATCCAGGCGCACAAAGCGGCGAATTGCAAGATGTCAACGCCCATCCTGACGCGCCTGCTGCTGGAAGCGGTGCAGTTTCAGACGCCCAAGCGCTCAGGCATGTTCCGCCCCAAGCTGCGCTACGCGCATCAAGGGGGCATGAACCCACCGGTGATCGTGATACACGGCAACTCGTTGGATCATGTGCCGGAGTCTTACAAGCGCTTTCTGGAAGGGCGTTTCCGCAAAGAGTTTGATCTGGTGGGCACGCCCTTGCGTATCCAGATGAAGACCTCGCGCAATCCGTACGCCGACAACGACGGGGACTGATTTCGTCATTTGAATTAGGTCAAGATTTCCCGACAAATTTTGCCTTGCATCAAATAGAGAGCTTGCCTGCTGTGGTAAGGTCTAAACTTCTTTACTCACTCTTAAACACGGAGAATATCGTGAACAACAAAGGTCAGTTACTCC
>JAYVPU010000230.1:0-18171 GCA_043757205.1 Comamonadaceae bacterium
CTACATGGTGCGTAATGAAGTACCGCAGTCTGTAAACAGTCTGTAAATGCCTGAAAGAGGAAAGCCCACTATCATTTAGATAGCGGGCTTTCCTTTGAAATGGTGGCCTGGGGCGGAATCGAACCACCGACACAAGGATTTTCAATCCTCTGCTCTACCGACTGAGCTACCGGGCCTGAGCCTTAAATTATAGCAGCAACTTTCCACTCCAGCGCCATGGTTTGCCGGGAATTCAAACCGTGTTGCGTTTGCCGCGTGTCAGATCAACGCCCAGTTGCTTGAGTTTGCGATAAAGATGCGTGCGCTCCAATCCCGTCTTTTCAGCCACGCGCGTCATAGAGCCGTTTTCTTGAGCCAAGTGGTACTCGAAGTAGGCTTTCTCAAACTCATCGCGCGCTTCTCGCAAGGGCTTGTCGAGCGCGAATTCTTGCTGGGCTTGTGGCCCTGGCTCCACGACCAGCACTGGGGGCAACACATGCGGGAGCATGGACTCGGCCAACTGTGTCACTACCTGCCCCAGCAATGGGGGGGCGGGTTTGCGTTGTGTGCTTATTCCCAAACCCTGTTCGATGGCTTTGAGCAGTTTTTGCAGCGTGATCGGTTTTTCAAGAAAGGCATGGGCGCCGATTTTGGTGGCGGCCACGGCAGTGTCGATGGTGGCATGTCCGCTCATCATGATGACCGGCATGGTCAATGCGCCGGACACTGACCACTCTTTGAGCAGGGTGACGCCGTCGGTATCGGGCATCCAGATGTCCAACAAAACCAAATCGGGACGCTCGCGCAAACGGGCGGCACGCGCCTGCGCGGCATTCTCGGCCACCTCTACGGTGTGTCCTTCATCGTTGAGGATTTCCCATAGCAGGTCACGAATGCCAAGTTCGTCATCGACCACCAAAATATTTGCCATGATTTACCGCTGTATTCCTTGGAGAGAGGGGCCTGTGTTCAGACTGTCGCTGCTCTCTCAGTGGCGAATGATACCGATACTTGCGCACCCTGGATCACATCGTCCACCACGCGGTTAGACAGGTCAATGCGCGCGCCATGTTCATCGGCTATTTTTTTCACGACCGCCAACCCCAAGCCCGTGCCCTTGACCTTGGTGGTGACATAGGGTTCGAACGCCCTTTTGAGAATGCTGTCTGCAAACCCCATGCCGTGGTCCAACACACTCAGCCGAACCCGTCCACTGGACGTGGACCAGTGCGTCCGAACCAGCACACTGTGGGCGACACCACTGCGCCCGGCTGACTCTGTGGCGTCCTGCGCGTTTTGCAGCAGGTTATGCAAGACTTGTCGCAATTGCTGCTCGTCGCCTTTGATTTTGGGGCAGCGCGCATCAATCTCCGTGCGCACAGGGATCAACACATTTTCTCCGCTGTACAAATGGGCAACTTCTGTCACCAGGCTGTTCAGATCCATCGGCCTGAGTTCGGCAGCAGGTAGACGCGCGTAGTCACGGAACTCGTTGACCAGACGCTTCATAGCGTCCACTTGATCCACAATCGTCTTGACTGATTTGGTCAACAGCGCCTGCTCAGGCGGTGCCACTTTCCCTGTCAGTTTCATCTCCAGCCGCTCGGCTGAGAGTTGGATGGGGGTCAAGGGATTTTTGATTTCATGGGCCAAACGTCGAGCCACTTCACCCCAGGCCTGCGCCCGCTGCGCTGACACAATTTCAGAAATGTCATCAAACACCAGCAGCCGCGCATGCGCCGGTAGTTCTGCGCCGCGGGCGACCAAGGTGAGCAGCCCGTCTTCGTGCAAGCCAGCCACGGCACCTGCGGCATGGCCGGTGCCCAACTCAAATGACTGCTGCCAATGATCCAGGCCGTGTTCGCTACGCTCCCCCAAAAAGGCATCAAACTGACGTTGGACGCTTTTTGCAAACTCTTCCAAGCCCTTAATATCACTTAGTTTCCGGCCTTCAAAAGAGGCCATGGGCAATTTCAGTATGCGTGTCGCACCCGCATTGGTCGACTGAATCACGCCTTGTGCGTCCAGCACCAATACACCCGCCGTGAGGTTGTCCAAAATGGTCTGCAAATTTTCGCGTGCGGCGTTGACATCCTCCATGCTGTGCTCCAAAGCCAGACGGGCATCTAAAAGCTGCTGGGTCATTTGCGCAAATGACCGGGTCAAACCGCCCAATTCGTCTCGCCCTTGCAAGACGGCTTTGGGTGTCAGGTCCCCTCGGGCCACCTCCCGCACCCCTTGGGCCAGCAAAAGCAAAGGGCGAGTGATCTGGTTACCCAGCAAAATAGCCAACAACACCGCGCCAAATACGGCCAGGAAGAGGCTCAAAGTGAGTGTGCCGATGTACATGCGGCGCAAGCCCTCGCGAGCCAACGCTCTTTCCTGGTATTCACGGTAAGCCTGCGTCACCGCCAGGGCATTGGCCACCAAGGTATCGGGCAGATCTTGCGTCACCATCAAGAAACGGGCGTCGCCCAGCATGTCCAGCCCGGCCCTTGGCACCATAACCAAAGCCTTGATCCTGGCGCGACTCGCAACGGCCGCACCTGATTCATCAAAGCCCTCGATCCAGGTGACTGCGCGTTGATTCCTTGCGGTGCGGAATTGTTGCGTGCTCGGTCGATCTGGATTGATCTCAAACTTTGAAGCCCCTGCGACAGAAATCATCTGCCCGTTGCCCCCCCAAAGAATGACATCACGCACGTTAAGCTGCTCACGCACACGCTCCAGCAATAGTCCGGCTGTCACGTCTGGACTGTCATTCAATTGCGTCGCCACGGCACGCGTCTTGCCGGCCAAGTCGGTGGACAAGATGTCCAGTGTTGCACGCCCCAAATTCAGACCGGCCTCAAGGGCGCCTTCGACCTTGATGTCAAACCAGCTTTCAATCGAGCGCGATACAAATTGGTAAGAAACCACATAAATCAGCATGCCCGGCACAAAGCCCGCCAAAGCGAATACGGCGGCCAACTTGACCAATAAACGACTGCCGAACCGTCCTTGCTTGAGACGCACGAGCAGCTTGAAAACGACCCAACCAATCACCAACAAAAGCGAGGCTGCAACCACCACATTGATAGCGAACAAGCGCGCGTAGTTACGCTCGTACATTTCACGGTTGTCGGTGGCCTGCGTCAACAAGAACAGCAAGACCAAACCGATGGACGCCATGACCGCCGCCCCTAAACCGAGCGTCCAGCGCAGGGTCTTTGAGGTCTGTGTCAGGGGGGGGCTGCCACGCTGACTGGGCTGACTCACTTGAGGCTTTCCAACAGGAGTCGCTGGGTTGTCGAGATGGCCAAGGACCAGTCGCTTTGACCTAAGGTGCCGATTTGAAGTGGTCGTGGCAGTTGAGAGGCATCCAGTCGGAATCGAAATTCAACCCGGTGCTTCGAGTCCACATCCAGCTCAGCCATTTCTGCAATGCGCCAACCTGAAAATCGACGGATCGAGTTCAGGGCATCGTCAAGCGAATCGAACGACTGATTCAAGGCCACACCAATGCCGTTATTGGCGATCACACCCGCTCCGACCATCAGTCGCCAGCGGCGCGTTAAAGGTTGATACACCAATCGCATGTGCCGCTCAGTTTTCGTTATTTTTTTATCAGCCCAGTACCAGCGCTCTCGGTAAATATCGACCTCCGCCACGAAGATCACCGGTATGCCTTTGAGTAACGCCTCTTCCACAGCCTGAGGTAAATCAAACTTAACAAGCGCCGACAGTGACAAGCTCTCTGCATTGCGCTCCAGCTTGAGAGGTGAGACCTCTGGCAGGACCGTTTCCGCGTGTAACCTTTGGACGTACCCGCCGAACAAGAACAAGGCACAGGCCAGCAGCCCGATCCAATCAAGTCGCGTGTTTTTCCAGCAATGCGTAATAGAAGCCATCATGATCAATCGCCCCATTGTCCGGGACGGGATCGCTTCTTGTCGCGAAAGTTGGCATTAAATGACCTGGGGACGCCAGCAAAGTGGCTTGGGTGTTGCGTGCAAGAAACGTTTGAATCTGCACCTGCCCTTCTTCTTTGAATACGGAGCAGGTGCAAAACAGCAAACGTCCACCCGGCTTGAGCAGCGGCCAAAGTGTCTCAAGCAGTCTGCGTTGCTGGCTTGCAAGTTGTGCAACATCACTCTCCCGCCGCAACCAGCGGACATCGGGGTGACGGCGCACGATGCCCGAGGCGGTGCAGGGGGCGTCTAGCAAAATGGCGTCAAACAAAACGCCATCCCACCAATCCCTCGGCTGCCCCGCATCCGCTGCCAAGACCTTCGCCTGCAAGCCCAGGCGCTGCAAGGTTTGCTCGATGCGGGTACAGCGCAGCGGATCGATGTCCAAAGCTGTGACTTGAGCCGATGACAACTCCAGCAAATGTGCCGTCTTGCCACCGGGAGCGGCGCAAGCATCCAGAATCTGCGAAACAGGAGATGTGACCAAGCCCGTGAGCAGCAGCGGAGCTGCCATTTGTGCCGCAGCATCTTGGACCGAAACCCAGCCCTGATCAAACTCGGGGAGCTGATGCACTGGCACGGGATTGACCAAAGTCACACCGTAAGCGCCGCAGGCCACGGCGGCTATCCCTGAGGTGCGTAAGTGCTCCAAATAGCTCGCGACATCCGTCTTTCTTGCGTTGATGCGCAAGGTCATCGGTGCTTGCGTGTTATTGGCCTGCAAAATCGACTTCCAGTGTTGGGGGTATTCACGCCGAAGCCGTTCAATCCACCAGACCGGGTGATTCCAGATCGCCACAGCTTGCTGCTCGCTCTGTGCCACCATGGCCTCGCGCTCGCGCAAGAAGCGGCGCAGACACCCATTGATAAACCCCGCCTGCGCATGTAGCGTAGGATTACGTTTGGCGGCTTCAACCGCCTGATTCACCAGGGTAAAACTGTCATACGGTGCAGCCGCTTCATCCCACACCAGCGCCAGTGCCGTGCACAACAGCGCATCTGCGGCGGGTGCGGGTTTGCGCGCTGCCAGTTGCTGACGCAGCACCTCAGCCCGACCCAACTCGCGCAGCACCCGGTAGGACAAAGACTGCACCCCGGGGCGCATATCAGTCGGCACGGCATTCAGCGTGGCGGTGCCTGACCTGCCCGCGCGTATGCTGGCCAATACGTCTGCCGCCCCCTGCAACAATCGCCACAGCGGGGGGCTCAAATCAGTGTTCATCATGACGGTTCTTTTCCCCAAAAAGCTGGCTTGAATCGAAACAACCAAGCCAGCAAGTTGGCCGGGAACTGTTCAATGCTCTGGTTGTAATCTTGGACTCGGCGCTTGAACTCATCTCTGTCACGCTCGGCTTGTAAAGAGATGTCCTCCCACTGCTTTTGCAAAGCCTCTGGCAGAGGGTCTCCCGCCAGGTCTTGGGGTTCTCTGCACACTCGGATCCAAGAGCCATGTAGAACTTCGTGCGCTGTTTCTAACGCTCGCATCACAAGACTATCCAAGGGGCGCGCTGCGGCCGCTTTCAGCGAGGTATCGAATTGCAGTACAGCGTTGAACAAGCCCGCTCGTGCGGTGAGTCGGTCATCAATGACCGATGCCTCAAAGTGGCCATGCAACAACAACACATAGTGCCCGTATTGCGACTGTAGGGGTACAAAAGCAGCTATCGCCTGCGCGCGCAAACGCACGAGTCGGTTATAGGCACCGACCCCCCAAAACAAAATAACGGCGCAAAAAATCCAGGGGAAAACGGTGGTACTCATTGCTGTGTTGTGCCTCAATTCATCTGCCAATCAACCTTCTCAAGCCACCATGGAAAATGCGCCAAGCCCCTCAACGGCGCTTGGCGCATTATCTAAGAAGCCTTACTGAACTTACTCGGCAGCAGCGCCCGCATCAACCTCGACCTCACCCGCCAATTCGGCAGCGTCCGCTTCGGCAATGGCGCGGCGTTCAGCGTCGTCCATGTTCTCGCGCACCTTGCGGGCCTCATGGTAGGCCATGCCGGTACCTGCGGGAATCAAACGACCCACAATCACGTTCTCTTTGAGGCCGCGCAACTCGTCACGTTTGCCCATGATGGCGGCTTCGGTCAGCACGCGGGTGGTTTCCTGGAAGGACGCCGCGCTGATGAAGCTGTCAGTGGATAGCGATGCCTTGGTGATACCCAGCAACAAGTTGGTGAACGTTGCCGGGATCTTGCCTTCGGCGCGCAAGGCGTCGTTGGTGTTGAGCATCTCTGAACGCTCGATCTGCTCGCCTGCAATGTAGGTGGAGTCGCCCACGCTTTCCACCACAATGCGACGCAACATCTGGCGAACAATCACTTCGATGTGCTTGTCGTTGATCTTCACGCCTTGCAAACGATACACGTCCTGCACTTCGTCCACGATGTAGCGCGCGAGTTCTTCCGAACCAAGAGACGCAGAATGTCTTGTGGGTCGGCGGGGCCGTCCACAATACTTTCGCCCTTGTTGACCACTTGGCCTTCGTGCACCAGGATGTTCTTCTCTTTCGGGATGAGCTCGTCCCAGACCTTGCCATCGGGATCGGTGATCTGCAAGCGCACCTTGCCTTTGGTCTCCTTACCGAAGGACACCGTGCCGGTGACTTCAGCCAGCATGCCTTTGTCTTTCGGTGTACGGGCTTCAAACAACTCGGCCACACGCGGCAGACCGCCGGTGATGTCGCGCGTCTTTTGGCCTTCGATCGGGATACGGGCCAGCACCTCGCCGGGGCCCACATCCAGACCATCGCGCACTTGAATCAGCGCGCCGACCGGGAAACCAATGGTCACCGAGTGATCGGTGCCCGGAATCTTGACTTCATTGCCGCTCGCGTCAATCAGTTTGACCTGCGGACGAATCACCTTGGCTGAGCCACGGCGTTTCGGATCAATGACCACCAAAGTGGACAGGCCGGTGACTTCGTCCACCTGCTTGGCAACCGTCATGCCTTCTTCAACATTCTCGAAGTGCGCTTTGCCCGCAAATTCGGTGATGATGGGTCGCGTCAACGGATCCCAGTTGGCCAGAATCGCGCCCGCCTTGATGGATTGGTCAGCCTTGACCGTCAGCACTGCGCCATAAGGCACTTTGTGACGTTCACGCTCACGGCCATGTTCGTCGTGAATGACGATTTCGCCAGAACGGGCAATCACCACCAGCTCTTTTTTGCTATTGGTCACATAGCGCATCGTGGCATTGAAGCTGATGATGCCGCTGGACTTGGCTTCCACGCTGGAGGCAATGGCCGCACGTGACGCCGCACCACCGATGTGGAAGGTGCGCATGGTCAACTGCGTGCCAGGCTCGCCAATGGACTGAGCCGCAATCACACCGACCGCTTCGCCGATATTGATGAGGCCACCACGACCCAAGTCGCGGCCATAGCAGGCTGCGCACAAGCCGAAACGTGTGGCACAAGTCAGCGCGGTACGGACTTTAACTTCGTCAACACCGGCCGCTTCCAACTCATCCAGGCGGTCCTCGTCCAACAACTCACCGGCCTTGGCCAGCACGTCGCGGTTTTCGGGATGCAGCACATCGTCAGCGACGGTACGACCCAGAATACGGTCACGCAAGGACTCAATCACCTCGCCACCTTCGACAATGGCGCGCATGAGTGCGCCGTCCGTCGTGCCGCAATCGTTCTCGATCACCACCAAATCTTGCGTCACGTCCACCAGACGACGCGTCAAATAACCCGAGTTGGCCGTCTTCAGCGCCGTATCCGCCAGGCCCTTACGAGCGCCGTGGGTGGAGATGAAGTACTGCAACACGTTCAGGCCTTCGCGGAAGTTCGCGGTAATTGGGGTCTCGATGATGGAGCCGTCAGGCTTGGCCATCAGACCCCGCATACCGGCCAACTGGCGAATCTGCGCCGCAGAACCGCGGGCACCGGAGTCGGCCATCATGTAGATGGAATTGAACGACTCTTGATCCACCGTTTTGCCATGGCGATCCGTGGTCTTCTCGGTGCGCAGCTGGTCCATCATGACCTTGGAGACCTTGTCGCCCGCCTTGCCCCAAATGTCCACCACCTTGTTGTAGCGCTCGCCAGAGGTCACCAGACCCGAGACGTATTGCTTCTCGATGTCTTTGACTTCCTTCTCTGCGCCTTCAATGATTTCGTGCTTTTCATTGGGCACCAGCATGTCGTCAATGCAAATCGAGATGCCGGACTTGGTGGCCAAACGGAAACCGTTTTGCAGCAACTTGTCGGCGAACACCACGGTTTCTTTCAAGCCACACTTGCGGAATGACACGTTGATGAGCTTGGAGATTTCCTTCTTCTTCAAGGCTTTGTTGATGTTGCTAAAGGGCAGGCCCTTGGGCAAAATTTCGCTCAACAAAGCACGGCCCGCCGTGGTTTCCCACAACTTGGTCGAAGCGGTCAACTCGCCGGTTTCCTTGTCCTTGGTGTACTCGGTCAAGCGCACATTGATCTTGGCGGTGAGCTCGACTTCCCCCGCATCGAGTGCGCGCTGAACTTCCCCCGTGTCCGCAAAAATCAGGCCTTCGCCTTTGCCGTTGATGCGCTCGCGGGTCGTGTAGTACAGACCCAGCACCACGTCTTGTGACGGCACGATGGAGGGCTCGCCGTTGGCGGGGAACAGCACGTTGTTAGAGGCCAGCATCAGCGTGCGGGCTTCCATTTGCGCTTCCACCGACAAAGGCACGTGAACCGCCATCTGGTCGCCGTCAAAGTCGGCGTTAAAGGCCGAGCACACCAGCGGGTGCAATTGAATGGCCTTGCCTTCAATCAGGATAGGTTCGAACGCTTGAATGCCCAAACGGTGCAAGGTTGGGGCACGGTTGAGCATGATCGGGTGCTCTTTGATGACCTCTTCCAGGATGTCCCACACCACGGGCGTGCCCGATTCCACTTCTTTCTTGGCCGCCTTGATGGTGGTCGCAATACCCATGGCTTCCAGGCGCGAGAAGATGAAAGGCTTGAACAGCTCCAGCGCCATCAGCTTGGGCAGACCGCACTGATGCAGTTTGAGCGTTGGGCCCACCACGATGACCGAGCGGCCAGAGTAATCCACCCGCTTGCCCAACAAGTTCTGGCGGAAACGACCGCTCTTGCCTTTGATCATGTCGGCCAAAGACTTGAGTGCACGCTTGTTGGCGCCCGTCATGGCCTTGCCGCGACGACCGTTGTCCAGCAGCGAGTCCACAGCCTCTTGCAGCATGCGCTTCTCATTGCGTGCAATGATTTCGGGTGCTTTGAGTTCGAGCAGGCGGCGCAGACGGCTGTTGCGGTTGATGACGCGGCGGTACAGGTCGTTCAGGTCGGAGGTCGCAAAGCGGCCACCGTCCAGGGGAACGAGTGGGCGCAGGTCTGGCGGCAACACGGGCAGCACTTCCAACACCATCCACTCGGGCTTGATGCCAGATTTCTTGAAGGCTTCCAGCACTTTAAGGCGCTTGGTGTTCTTCTTGATTTTCAGTTCGGAGCCGGTTGCGTCATTACGCAGGCGCTCAATGGAGCCAACAATGTCAATGCTTTGCAACAAATCCTTAATGCCTTCGGCGCCCATCTTGGCCGTGAACTCGTCGCCGTATTCCTTGAACTTGGCGTCATAGTCGTCCTCGGACATGATGCTGTACTTTTTTAACGGCGTCATGCCGGGATCGGTCACCACATAAGCTTCGAAGTACAACACGCGTTCGATGTCACGCAGTGTCATGTCCAGCACCAAACCCAAACGGCTCGGCAAGGACTTCAGGAACCAGATGTGAGCGCAAGGTGCGGCCAGATCGATGTGGCCCATACGCTCACGGCGCACTTTGGTTTGCGTGACTTCAACGCCGCACTTCTCGCAGATGACACCACGGTGCTTGAGGCGCTTGTATTTACCGCACAGGCACTCATAGTCTTTGATGGGGCCAAAAATCTTGGCGCAAAAAAGACCATCGCGCTCGGGTTTGAAGGTGCGGTAATTGATGGTTTCTGGCTTCTTGACTTCGCCGAAAGACCAGGAACGGATCTTCTCGGGCGAGGCCATGCCGATCTTGATGGCATCGAAATGCTCATCCGGCGTGAATTGCTTGAACAGGTCGAGTAGTGATTTCATGGTTTGAATCCTTTGCCTGTGAGATTTAAGAACGCGTCAATTCAATGTCCAGGCCCAAAGAGCGAATCTCTTTGACCAGCACGTTGAACGACTCGGGCATGCCCGCCTCAATGGCGTGCTCACCTTTGACGATGTTTTCATAGACCTTGGTACGGCCCTGCACGTCATCTGACTTGACGGTGAGCATTTCTTGCAGCGTGTAGGCGGCACCATAGGCTTCGAGCGCCCAGACCTCCATCTCGCCGAAACGCTGTCCACCGAACTGCGCCTTGCCGCCCAGGGGCTGCTGCGTGACCAAGCTGTAGGGGCCGGTCGAACGTGCGTGCATCTTGTCGTCCACCAAGTGGTGAAGCTTGAGCACGTGCATGTAGCCGACCGTGGTGGGGCGTTCAAACGCGTCGCCACTGCGGCCATCAAACAGCATGGCTTGCGTGCGAGCGGCCGTCAGACCTTTGGCCTTGACGATCTCGTCCGGATAAGCCAGCTTGAGCATGCCGCGAATTTCTTCTTCCGAAGCACCGTCAAACACCGGCGTGGCGAAGGTCACGCCTTCCGACAGGTTGCCCGCCATTTCCAGCACTTGTTCGTCGCTGAGCTTGGACAAGTCTTCCTTGCGGCCCGAGGTGTTGTACAGCGAATCCATGAACTTGCGCAGGTCGGCCAGTTTGGACTCGCCTTGCAGCATGTCGCCAATGCGCTGACCAATGCCTTTGGCGGCCCAGCCCAGGTGAACTTCAAGCACCTGACCCACGTTCATGCGCGAAGGCACGCCCAGCGGGTTCAACACGATGTCGCACGGTGTGCCATCGGCCATGTAAGGCATGTCTTCGACCGGAACGATCTTGGACACCACGCCCTTGTTGCCGTGACGACCGGCCATCTTGTCACCCGGTTGCAAGCGACGCTTGACAGCCAGATAAACCTTGACCATCTTGAGCACGCCCGCTGGAAGCTCGTCGCCTTGTGTGAGCTTCTTGCGCTTCTCTTCAAAAGCCAGATCAAAGCTGTGACGCGTCTGCTCCAGCGAATTCTTGATGCTCTCCAGTTGTGCCGCCACTTCGTCATCCGCCGGGCGAATGTCGAACCAGTGGAATTTCTCCACCGAGGCCAGATAGGCCTTGTCGATCTTCGTGCCTTTGGCCAGTTTCTGCGGGCCACCATTGGCGGTTTTACCGTCCAGCAGTTTGGCAATACGGTCAAACGCATCGGCTTCCACAATGCGCAACTGGTCGTTCAAGTCCAGACGGAAACGCTTGAGTTCGTCGTCAATGATTTGCTGCGCGCGCTTGTCACGCACGATGCCTTCACGGGTGAAGACTTGCACGTCAATCACGGTGCCTTGCGAGCCCTGATCCACGCGCAGTGAGGTGTCTTTCACATCGCTGGCTTTTTCGCCGAAGATGGCGCGCAGCAGTTTTTCTTCTGGCGTCAACGTGGTCTCGCCTTTAGGCGTGACCTTGCCCACCAGCGTGTCGCCCGGCATGACCTCGGCACCCACGTAGATGATGCCCGACTCGTCCAGCCGATTGAGCTGCTGCTCACTCAGGTTCGGGATGTCACGTGTGATGTCCTCAGCGCCCAACTTGGTGTCGCGCGCCATCACCACCAGCTCTTCGATATGGATCGAGGTGTAGCGGTCTTCTGCAACGATGCGCTCGGAGATCAAAATCGAATCTTCGAAGTTGTAGCCGTTCCAAGGCATGAAGGCCACCAGCATGTTCTGACCCAGGGCCAGTTCGCCCAGGTCGGTGGATGCACCGTCGGCGATCACATCGCCCTTGGCCAGCTTGTCGCCTTTTTTGACGATAGGACGCTGGTGGATGTTGGTGTTCTGGTTAGAACGCTGGTACTTGATGAGGTTGTAGATGTCCACACCCACTTCACCGGCTTGTGCTTCAGCGTCGTTGACGCGAATCACGATGCGGGTCGCGTCCACATAGTCCACCAAGCCACCACGCGTGGCGGTCACCACGGTGCGCGAGTCCACGGCGGAAACGCGCTCAATGCCGGTGCCGACAAAGGCTTTCTCCGGGCGCAGCACAGGCACGGCCTGACGCTGCATATTGGCACCCATCAAAGCGCGATTGGCGTCATCGTGCTCCAGGAAGGGCACGAGGGATGCAGCTACCGACACGATCTGCGCGGGCGACACGTCCATGTACTGCACGCGTTCGGCACCGACCAGAATCGACTCACCCGCTTGACGGGCAGAGACCAGATCCCCGGTGAGCTTGCCGTCTTTGTCCAACACAGCGTTAGCCTGGGCGATGACGTACTTGCCTTCTTCAATCGCGGACAGGTAATCGATTTGCATCGTCACCTTGCTGTCGGCCACACGGCGGTACGGCGTTTCGATAAAGCCGTATTCGTTCAGGCGGGCGTACAAGGCCAGTGAATTGATCAGACCGATGTTCGGGCCTTCTGGCGTTTCAATCGGGCACACGCGACCGTAGTGGGTCACGTGCACGTCACGCACTTCAAAGCCAGCGCGCTCACGTGTCAAACCCCCTGGACCAAGGGCCGAGACGCGACGCTTGTGCGTGATCTCGGACAATGGGTTGGTCTGGTCCATGAACTGCGACAACTGCGATGCGCCGAAGAACTCTTTCAACGCGGCCGAGATCGGTTTGCTGTTGATCAGGTCATGCGGCATGAGCGGGTCTTGCTCGGCTTGACCCAGACGTTCTTTCACGGCCTTCTCAATCCGGGCCAAACCAGTGCGGTACTGGTTTTCGGCCAGCTCACCGACGCAACGCACGCGACGGTTGCCGAGGTGGTCGATATCGTCCACTTCGCCACGGCCATTGCGCAGATCCACCAGAATCTTCACGACCGATAGGATGTCTTCATTGGCCAAGACCATAGGGCCAGTGGCTTCTGCGCGGCCCATTTTGGCGTTGAACTTCATGCGGCCGACGCGTGACAGGTCATAGGTGTCGGGGTTGTAGAACAGGCGCTGGAACAAAGCCTGCACTGCGTCCTCGGTGGGCGGCTCGCCGGGGCGCATCATGCGGTAGATGGCCACGCGGGCGGCAAACTCGTCCACGGTTTCATCCGTGCGCAGGGTCTGCGAAATGTAAGCACCCTGATCCAATTCATTGGTGTAAATACACGGCAGGTCGAGCTGATTGGCCGAGCGCAATTTCTTGAGCAGGGCTTCGGTCAACTCTTCGTTGGCCTTGGCCAAGATTTCACCGGTGTCGGTGTCCACCAGATTGCGTGCAACCACGCGACCGATGAGGAAGTCTTCCGGCACGCTGATGTGCGTGGTCTCAGACTGCTCCAGCTCGCGGGTGTGGCGCGCCGTGATGCGCTTGTCTTTGGCCACAATCACTTTGCCGCTCTTGTCGGTGATGTCAAAGCGGGCGACTTCGCCGCGCAGACGCTCAGCCACAAACTCCATCTGGGCACCGCTGTCCATCAGACGGAAGTTGTCGTTGACGAAGAAGTTGGCGAGGATGGATTCTTGGTTCAGGCCGATGGCCTTGAGCAGAATCGTGACCGGCATCTTGCGGCGGCGGTCCACGCGGAAATAGAGGATGTCTTTGGGGTCGAACTCAAAGTCGAGCCAAGAACCGCGGTAGGGGATGATGCGTGCCGAGAACAGCAGTTTGCCCGAGCTGTGGGTCTTGCCCTTGTCGTGCTCAAAGAACACGCCGGGTGAGCGGTGCAACTGCGACACGATGACGCGCTCGGTGCCGTTGATGATGAACGAGCCCTTGGTGGTCATCAGGGGCACTTCGCCCATGTAAACCTCTTGCTCTTTGACTTCCTTCACGACCTTGTTTTGCGAGGTTGAAGACTCACGGTCATAAATGATGAGCTGCACTTTGGCGCGCACGGCCGAGGAGAAGGTCAGACCCCGGGTCTGGCACTCGCGCACGTCAAACGCGGGCTTGGCCAGGTTGTATTCGACGAACTTCATCTCGACGAAACCGTTATGCGAGACGATGGGGAAGGCTGCCTCGAAAGCGGCTTGCAAGCCTTCGGGGCCGCGTTTTTTCGACGAGGTGTCTGCTTGCAAGAAGGCCGTGTAGGCGTCTTTTTGCATTTGCAGCAGGTAAGGGATTTCGAGCACGCTGTCGCGGCTACCGAAACTTTTTCGAATGCGCTTGCGTTCTGTGTATGTATAAGCCATGAGATCTCCGGGCAAAGTCTGAGGAATCCTGGGGGTCCTAGGCGACTGATGGGCTGAACACGGTCATCCGCGTCTCATCCCTGCTTGGTGATTGGCCACTACCAACCATTGGCGGACGGCTGCGCATTGCACGCAACCCGAACCAAGGCATCTTCTGCAGTCGGGGTCAGAAGACACTAAAAAATCGCGTTAGCAACTGCTGTTCACGCCACTTTTTAGTGTGCTCTTCAAGCACCAAAGGCTGGGTGCCCTGCAAGAGCACCCAGCCTCGGATCAAGCTTGATTACTTGAGTTCGGCCTTGGCACCAGCTTCCACCAGTTTCTTCAGGGCTGCATCAGCGTCAGCCTTGGGGATGGCTTCTTTAACTGCCTTAGGAGCGCCGTCCACCAAGTCTTTGGCTTCTTTCAGGCCCAGACCGGTGATTTCACGCACGGCTTTAATCACTTGCACCTTTTGGGCGCCCGCTTCCAGCAGCATCACGGTGAATTCCGTCTTCTCTTCTACCACAGCAGCGGCTGCGCCACCACCGGCGGCAGGAGCGGCCATAGCGGCTGCGCTCACGCCAAATTTCTCTTCGATGGCTTTCACCAGTTCGTTGAGTTCCATGACCGTCATGCTGTCCAGCGCGGTCAAAAATGTGTCTTTATCGAATGCCATTTTGATTTCCTAACAATTGGTTAACAGTTTGCTGCACGCGCTTACGCTGCGGCTACTTCAGCTACATCGGCCACCGGTTCGGCAGCGCCTTCGCCACGCTGGGCCGACAATGCACTCAGTACCACGGCGATACGAGACATTGGGGACATCAGCAAGCCACACAGCTGGGCCAACAACACTTCGCGAGAAGGGATGCTTGCCAACTGTTTCACGCCGTTCACATCTAACGCTTTTCCAGCAAATGCGCCTCCGCGAATCACCAACTTGTCGTTGGTTTTCGCGAAGTCTGCCACCACTTTGGCAGCAGCAACAGCATCGACTGAGAAGCCGTAAATCAACGGGCCGGTCATCTGGTCGGACGCGACTTCAAACGGGCTACCTGCCACAGCACGGCGGGCCAGCGTGTTTTTCAACACGCTCAGGCTCACACCATTGCTACGCGCAGTAGAGCGCAGTTTGGTCATGTCAGCGACCGTGATGCCACGGTACTCCGCCATCACGAGCGTTTGAGCTTTAGCGGCGAGGCTGGTCACATCACTGATGACCGCTTCTTTCTCACTGCGATTAAGACTCAAGGTCTACTCCTTAAAAATGCACTTTTGGTCTGTGTCTTACGACGGCTTAGACCTCCAGCACGCTACATGTCAGCGACCAACTGTTCACGGAAAAGTTTTCCATTTGCAGCGGGATCGCCATCTGCGTTGGTTTTTCAGTATTAAGTGCAGCCCCTGCACACCAACGGTCTTGGATGGCCTGCTCATGCTTTGCAGCACCTACAGCCCACCACATCGGACAGCCTCTACAGGCCATCCAAATTTTGTCGTTAACTTCGACGTTTAAGCCGCAATGCTCTGGGTGTCAACGCGCACACCCAAACCCATCGTGGAAGAAACTGCAACTTTTCTCAAATACACACCCTTGCTGGAAGCGGGCTTGGCCTTGACCAAAGCATCCACCAACGCAGCCAGGTTGCCCTTGAGCTTGTCAGCATCGAACGAGCGACGACCGATCGTCGAGTGCACGATACCGGCTTTGTCAACACGAAACTGCACTTGACCGGCCTTGGCGTTCTTGACCGCCGTTGCCACGTCGGGCGTGACCGTGCCGACTTTGGGGTTAGGCATCAAACCGCGTGGGCCGAGGATCTGACCCAAGGTGCCCACAATGCGCATGGCATCAGGAGCGGCAATCACGATGTCAAACGGCATATCGCCAGCTTTGACCATGGCAGCCAGATCGTCCATACCGACGATATCAGCGCCAGCGGCCTTGGCTTCTTCAGCCTTGGCACCCTGGGCGAACACAGCGACGCGTTTGGTTTTGCCGGTGCCGTTAGGCAACACGACGGCGCCACGCACCACTTGGTCAGATTTCTTGGCATCAATACCGAGCTGCACAGCCACGTCGATGGATTCATCGAACTTGGCGGTGGCTGCGGCTTGAACGATGGTCAGCGCGTCGATCAAGGGGTACAGCTTGTTGCTGTCAACCTTGCCTTGAAGGGATTTTTGTTTTTTGGTGAGCTTGGACATTTACACGCCCTCCACATTCACGCCCATGGAGCGGGCAGAACCAGCAATGGTGCGAACCGCTGCATCCATATCGGCGGCAGTCAGATCTTTCATCTTGAGCTTGGCGATTTCTTCGAGCTGAGCGCGCGTGATCTTGCCCACCTTGGCGGTGTGCGGCGTCGCAGAACCCTTGTCAATCTTGACAGCTTTCTTGATCAGAATCGACGAAGGTGGCGATTTGATGATGAAAGTAAAGCTTTTGTCTGCGAAGGCAGTGATCACCACTGGCAAAGGCAGACCTGGCTCAACGCCCTGCGTCTGCGCATTGAACGCTTTGCAGAACTCCATGATGTTCAAACCGCGCTGACCCAAAGCTGGGCCGATGGGCGGTGATGGATTGGCTTTACCCGCTGGCACTTGCAGCTTGACAAAACCGACGATTTTTTTCGCCATGTTGACACTCCTTACGGGTGATAACGCCTAGACCATTGGTCGCAGCTCCCCGGGGTTAACGACTCACTTACACGGTTCGCGTCGAGTCGAAAAACGCGAACTAACGATTCAACCGGGAATGAATTTCAGGTTTTTTCAACCTGAGAAAACTCCAACTCCACCGGTGTGGCACGACCGAAAATCGTAACCGCCACACGCACTTTATTTTTCTCGTAATTGACTTCTTCGACCGTGCCGTTGAAGTCGGTGAACGGGCCGTCTTTAACGCGCACGTACTCACCCACTTCAAACTCAACCTTATGACGCGGCTTCTCGGTGCCTTCTTGCATCTGGTTGACGATCTTCATCACCTCGGCTTGGGAGATGGGGGCCGGGCGATTTTTAGCACCGCCGACGAAACCCGTGACCTTGTTGGTGTGCTTGACCAAGTGCCAGGACTCGTCGTCCATGATCATCTCGACCAACACATAGCCAGGGAAGAACTTACGCTCAGTCGTGCGCTTCTGGCCGTTTTTGATCTCGACCACTTCTTCCATAGGCACCAAGATGCGACCAAACTTGCTCTGCATGCCCGCTTGGTTAATGCGATCCTGGATATTGCGTTCAACCGTTTTCTCCATGCCCGAATAGGCATGCACCACGTACCAACGCAGATCAGGATTGGCCGAGGGGGCCATGGCCTCCGCTGCGGTCGGGGTTTCCACAATGTCAGTCATTATTTCTTCCACCCCAGAATCAAGTCATAAAACACAAATTCGAGCGTCTTGTCGGTGAGCCACAAAAACAAAGCCATCAAGACCACAAAACCAAACACATAAGCCGTCATTTGCACCGCCTCTTTGCGCGCAGGCCAAACAACTTTACCCACTTCGCGCCACGCGTCGCGGCCAAAAGCCATCAACTGTCGACCCGCTTCGGCTGTAAAAAACACCACCACGGATGCCGCCAAACCCAAGAGCAAAGCACCCCACTGCGCCAGCGCACCTTGCTTGCTGAGCATGTAGTAGGCCACCAAGGCCGCAATCAGCAGCGCAACAGCGGCGGCCAGCTTTGCTTTGTCAGCACCTGTATTGACTGTTTCGACTTGAGACGTTGCCATGTTTACCTTATTTCACACTACTGCAATTGCTATCTATCCCAGACCTCCACCCCTGAGACGCTGAAGCCCGCCATGGTGATGGCGGGCTTTTCAGCACCGAATCTGTCGATTCAGGTGGCAGGGGCAGTAAGAATCGAACTTACAACCTTCGGTTTTGGAGACCGACGCTCTGCCAATTGAGCTATACCCCTACTGAATCAATTACGCAATGATCTTGGCAACCACACCCGCACCCACCGTGCGACCACCTTCACGGATGGCGAAGCGCAGGCCTTCTTCCATGGCGATGGGGTTGATCAACTT
>JAYVPU010000231.1:0-4568 GCA_043757205.1 Comamonadaceae bacterium
GAATGCAGCATGCCGATCTTCACGGCATCCACGCCGATATCCTCGACCACGGCCTGAATCTGCGCCTTCAGCATCTCGGGCGGCACGCCGTGAATAGCGCGCACACCCACCGTGTTTTGCGCCGTGATGGCGGTAATAGCCGTCATACCAAAGCAGCCCAAGGCCGAGAAGGTTTTGAGATCAGCCTGAATACCCGCGCCGCCGCCACTGTCGGAGCCCGCGATGGACAAAATTCGGGAGTAATGCGCAGTGCGCGGTGGGGTCTGTTTAGCGTCGGTAATGGAGTTCATGGTGAAAATTATGAGGCATGGGCATGAGCAGTACTTCAGTCGTCTTGGGCGCGGGCCTGATGGGGCGCTTGCTGACCTGGCAATTGGCGCGTGCAGGCCACAGCGTTGACCTGTATGACGCGGGTGGGCCGGACGCGCAAGGCTCAGCGGCCCGTGTGGCCGCCGCCATGCTGGCCCCGCTGGCTGAATCGGCGATTACCGAGGCCAGTGTCGTCAAGATGGGGCATTACGCCTTGAAGCGCTGGCCCGAGCTGCTGGCACAATTCTCGACACCGGTGTTTTTCCAGCAAGAAGGCACGCTGATTCTTTGGCACCGGCAAGATGCCGCCGAAGCCTCGCGCTTTAGCCGCCAACTGCGAACTACCTCCGAAAAAATCCCCGAACTCGGTCACGCGCAGTCTTTGGATGCCGGGGCTGTGACCCAGCTCGAACCGAGCCTGGGCACGCGCTTCGCTCAAGGCCTGTACCTGCCAGGTGAAGGTCAGCTGGACAACCGGCAATTGCTCGCCGCGCTGTTGCATGAACTGGAATCACTGGGATCGATCCGGCTGCACTGGAACAGCCCGCGTGCTCTGGAAGACTTCCAGCCACGAACCCAAGATCAACCCGACTGGCTATTCGATTGCCGGGGCCTGGGCGCGCGCCAGCAATGGGCAGATCTGCGCGGCGTGCGCGGCGAAGTCGCCCGTGTGCATGCTCCCGAGGTCAGCTTGAAGCGCCCCACCCGCCTCATTCACCCGCGTTATCCGCTCTATATCGCGCCCAAGCCCGATCACGTGTTTGTCATTGGGGCCACCGAGATTGAGAGCGAAGATATGTCCCCGCCCAGCGTGCGCTCCACGCTGGAGCTGCTCAGCGCGGCCTACTCGGTGCACAGCGGTTTTGCCGAGGCGCGCATTCTGGAAATCGCCACCCAGTGCCGCCCTACCCTGCCCGACAACCTGCCCGCCATTCGGCACATCGGCCCACGCGCGCTGCAAATCAACGGCCTGTACCGCCACGGTTTTATGATCTCGCCTGCGGTGCTGGATGTGGTGCTGGAATTTGTGACCTCACAAGACACCACCTTGGCCCGCCAATTTCCGCTTTCTTTTGAATCCTTTGACACCCTTGAGTCCACGCCAACCTGAGTCCATGCAAGTTTTCATCAACAAAACCGCCCATGAAATGGCCGCAGGTGCCACACTGGCCGATGCTGTGACCTTGGTTCAAGCCCGCCCGCCTTTTGCCGCTGCTGTGAACATGGAATTCGTGCCCAACACCCAGTACGCGAAGCGTCAGCTCGCGCAGAATGACCGCATCGACATCATCTTGCCCGTGACAGGCGGCTAGCGTGGTTTTGATGACTAGCAAATCCCCGACAATTGGGCATGACTTTAAGCCGCCGCATCTTTAACCACCGTTTGCTGGTTGGGCTCAGCCCGATCGGTTTTTGCGCAGAGGCAACGGCACAAAAAAATCCTGAGGTTTTGTTGGCACGACATGCACCCAAGGGAATTAACCCTGCGGGCTATTTGGTAAGCGAGAAGCTGGACGGCGTGCGGGCCTTGTGGGACGGCGCGACTCTGCGCTTTCGCAGTGGTCGTGGCATTGCGGCACCGACTTGGTTTACCGCCAAATTGCCGACCACGCCTTTGGACGGCGAATTGTGGCTGGGGCGTGGCAAGTTTGACGCCCTCTCGGGGGCCGTTCGACGCGCGCAGCCGGTGGATGCCGAATGGCAGCAGTTGACCTATATGCTGTTTGAATTGCCCCAAACAGCAGGGACCTTCACCCAACGCGCTGCCCAAATGCAAAGCCTGGTGCAGACTGCGGGATGGCCGCAACTGCAAGCCGTCGAACAATTGACAGTCGCCAACCACGCCACGCTGCAAGCCAAACTCAAAGCCGTGACGACCTCAGGCGGGGAAGGCTTGATGCTGCACTTGGCCAGCGCCCCTGTAACATATGGTCGCAGTGACATTTTGCTCAAGCTCAAGCCCATGCAGGACGCTGAAGCGACCGTGGTCAGTCACGTCCCCGGTAAAGGTAAGTACACCGGGATGCTGGGTGCGTTGGAGGTCAGAATTGCCAGTGGCCAACAATTCAAACTGGGCAGCGGCTTTTCAGACACTCAGCGACAGCATCCGCCTGCGATTGGCAGCCAAGTCACGTACCGCTACAGCGATGTGACACCCAGTGGCAAACCCCGGTTTGCCAGCTTTTTGCGCGTCCATTTGGACGATTAACCCTCCATCCCTTACCCCAGACTCTGGCGCACCATGCTCATCAAGCCATCCGCAGATCCGCTCATTCTTTACGGAGAGACCTTCTCTAGCCGCCTGATGTTGGGTACCGCACGCTATCCGTCCCCCAGCGTGCTGGAAGCGGCCGTGCGCAGCGCCCAACCAGCGATGTTGACGGCCTCGCTTCGCCGCCAGACCGCCAACCCCATCGAACCCGGTGAGGGTGAAACCGGCAACCGTTTCTGGGATATGCTGCGTCAGCTCAACGTGCCCGTCTTGCCCAACACCGCCGGCTGCCATAGCGTGCAAGAAGTCATCACCACGGCCCAGATGGCGCGTGAAGTGTTTGCCACACCCTGGATCAAACTCGAACTGATTGGTGACGACTACACCCTGCAACCCGACACCCTGAACCTGGTGGAAGCGGCCGATTGGCTCATCAAAAACGGTTTCAAGGTCCTGCCCTATTGCACCGAAGACCTGGTGCTGTGCCGCCGGTTGGTCGATGTCGGCTGCCAGGCCGTCATGCCCTGGGCGGCCCCCATCGGCACCGGCAAAGGCCCCACCAACCCTTACGGCCTGCGCGTGCTGCGCGAGCGGCTTGACGTGCCCATGATTGTGGACGCGGGCCTCGGTCGTCCCTCCCATGCCTGCCAGGTCATGGAGTGGGGATTCGACGGTGTGCTGCTCAACACCGCCGTGGCCTTGGCGCAAGACCCGGTGGTGATGGCGGCTGCCTTTGCGGCGGCGACCCAAGCCGGGCGCGATGCCTTTCGCTCCGGTGCCATGACCGAGCAAGACGCAGCCCAGCCCAGCACGCCGGTGCTGGGTACACCGTTCTGGCACCACGCATGAGCACCCTTGACCCGCAAGCCCAGGCCATTGTGGCCGCTCACCAAGCCGACTTCAGCTTGCCCGTAGTCGGCAGCCCCGCACTGACTTACAGCAGCGACGCCCCCATCTACCGCGCAGCCAAACAAGCCTGCTTGGCCATGGGCTTTATCGAGATTGACGCCGAATGTTTAGGCGCAGCCTGGCAGGCTATGAACCAGCGTACCGGTCGCTTTGACCCCAGCGGCTGGCCCGATGAGCCGTCAGATTTCGGCATCCGCCCCTGGCCGCGTGCAGATGCGTTTGCCAGCTGCCCGAAAGCACTAGGCCTGTATGCCGTCTTGCCCGATGCCGCCTGGGTCGGCCGCATGGCGCGCGCAGGCCTGCCTACCGTCCAGCTGCGCTTTAAATCAGATGATGCCCAGGCCATCGAACGGGAGGTCAAGGCCAGCGTCGAAGCCGTGCGCAGCACCGATGCCCTGCTCTTCATCAACGACCACTGGCAAGCCGCCATAGACGCCGGAGCCTACGGCGTGCACCTGGGGCAAGAAGACTTGGCCGAAGCTAACTTAGCCGCTATTCGCCATGCCGGATTGCGCCTGGGCTTGAGCAGCCACGGCTACGCCGAAATGCTGCTCGCCGACCGCGTCAGCCCGAGCTACATCGCACTCGGCGCGGTCTTCCCCACCACACTCAAACGCATGCAAACTGCCCCCCAAGGCACGGGGCGTCTCAAGGCCTATGCCAGCCTGATGCGTGACTATCCCTTGGTCGCCATTGGTGGCATTGACGGCGAAAAGATGGCCCAAGTGATGGCTAGCGGCGTGGGCTCTGTCGCCGTGGTACGCGCCATCACCGATGCATCCGAGCCTGAAGTGGCTGCGGCAAAGCTGATGACCAGCTTGAACTGCTACAATGGTAGACTTTGCTGACAACATCCACAGACCCAAGGAATTATTTATATGGCATCTACCAAACCCAAGAAAAAGAACCCGCGCCTGGCGTCGGGCCGCAAGCGCGTCCGTCAGGACGTCAAAATCAACGCAGCGAACACCTCGTTGCGTTCCAAATACCGCACCGCCGTGAAGAACGTTGAAAAAGCCGTTATCGCTGGCGACAAAACTAAGGCTACCGAGTTGTTTGCCAAGATGCAAGCCGTGGTTGACACCGTGGCCGACAAGGGCATCTTCCACAAGAACAAGGCAGCGCGCGACAAGAGCCG
>JAYVPU010000232.1:0-4562 GCA_043757205.1 Comamonadaceae bacterium
GTCAAGACCAACCAACCTGCGAGGCCAATGGCTTGTCTGGGTAAAGAAAAAGTGCTCATACCAATACCAAGGCTAAAAACATCACAGCTAACCGACGGCTCGTTTTAGGGGACACCTTCCACTAGCGCTTTGACTTGAATGTCACTGAGGTCAATGGAGGACAGCCGGACATTCACCCGCTTGTCTTTGACCGCCGTTGCCCTGGCTGCCGCCTTGAATTTTTCAAGCACAGCTTTCGTGGCCACAGACTTCAATAGGCCCTTGTCAAAAGCCATCAGAATTTCTTGCTCGTACGCATCAATTTTTGACATGTCAGCCACCTTGCTTCCAATAGTCCCGGGTCGCCTTGCGACTGGCACGGCTTGGCTCGCATAGCGAGCTTTTTCGGTGACCCCCTAGTTCAACTCGCTTTAAGTCATGCGTCAAGCAATCGTTATTCATAGTGCGTCCACATGCGCAGCACACGAACGGTCTTCTCTTTGGCAAACACCTCGTACACGAGGCGATGCTGAATGTTGATACGGCGCGAATAAGTGCCAGCAAGATCACCGACTAATTTTTCAAAAGGCGGCGGCTTTTGGAATGGGTCATTGGAAAGCACCTCGAGCAATTCTTCCGCCTTAGGCTTCAAGCCGCTGGCCGCAAGTTTCTTGGCATCTTTCACCGCTTGCTTGGCATACACCAGCGCCCACTTCACCACTTAAGCACCTTCGCGCTTTTGGCGAGTGGCTCGGCCCTGCCCACCTTGATGGATCCCCGCATACCCGGCACGGCAAGCAGGTACAAAGTTTCTTGAATGGCACTCCAGTCTTCGGCCGCCAGCAATACCGCATTGCAGCGCTTGCCGGAAATGATGATCGGCTCATGCGATGCGGTCGTCTCATCCATCAGCCGGTAGAGATTGGCGCGAGCTTCGCTGGCAGTGAGTGTGTGCATTTTGTGTTGTCTTAATGAAAATCGTATGGTACGAAATAGCGTACGCAATGTCAATATGACCACTGGATCACTCTGCTCGAAACAACGATTTCGCTCTGCAAGCAACAAAGAACGTGAGGTTGACGATGCCCAGCTCGAAAACGAATGTGATGAACCGTAGTCAAGTGCTGGCCGCTGTGCGGGCCACTCCACCGTCTAAAGACTTCACCTGGGATGGTGTGAGTGAAGTCAATCGCCCCGCCACGGTAAAAGAACTGCAAGCGGGCATTGCCACCAAAGAGCAAGTCGTCATCCGCTTTGACCACGACGTACTGGCCGCTTTTCGCACCGCTGGCCCAGGCTGGCAAACGCGAATGAATGACGCGCTCAAGGACTGGCTGAAGACGCATTCAGTGGCGTGAAGCCATGACAATCCTCGACACCTTTGTCAGCGCCCACATTGACTCGGACACCAAAGAGCGCGCCTCTGAGGCGCTGGAGGCCATGGGGTTGCCTGTCGTTGATGCCATTCTCATACTCATGTTACGCATTACCGATAAGCGACACTTGCCCTTTGAAATCGAAGCCCCAAACACCACTACACGCAAAGCCATCGCCGACCTGGAGGCAGACAAGGGCAAACGCCCAGCCAAAGGGCCAGATACCGACTTGCTGCCAGTTCTATTGGCTATCAAAAGTTAGAAGCGGACACTTTACGTCTGGCGCGGCTTAGCTCGCATAGCGACCTTTTTGGTGGAATCGCTAGTTCAACTAGCTTGAAATGATGCGTCAATTCAAGGCCCTTCTCTAAACGATAAGGCTTGAGGTTCTCTTCTGCCTCGCCCTACGTAAACGGCCATCTCAAATTCGGGACCCACTTGAGTTACCCGCATTTGAACCACATCCCGCCACGCATCTTCAAGCTTGTGGCGTTCAAATACAGTTAAGAATCATTCATATTGATGTAGCGCACTTTTGGGGTTTGCGCTGGCTCCTGTACCGGCTTTGGGGCCGAATGGGGTATGGCGGTTTGGGCTATCGGCTTGCTGTGAAATGGTTTCTCCGCTGCCGGTCTGACCGGTACCTTTGATAACGTTGGCATCGTTGCTTCCATTGTGGCTGGTACGGGTGACGTTTGAACAGTCACAGGGGCAGACTTGGGGGCCGGTTTCAGTGATGTCGATTGTGATTTTCCTGTCAAAATTTGACTCAATTGCGCTCCGCTACTGGCGACGTTAAACATAAACCAAGCGCTACCGGCCACCGTGACCAATGACATGACCCCAACGACGATGGCAGGGGTTCGCGACGCGAGCACAGGCGGCGTTTCATCGTCCGCCAGCTCCGTATTAGCCGGCAGCACTGGCTTGATGCCCCCCAAAATGACTGTTAGTGCGTGCATGACGGTCGGCACCATCGGAATGACGCTCAGGCCTGGCACCATGTCAAAGACGGCGGCCACTAGGGGAAAAGCGATCAGGTAGCGCTTGCCCACTATCTGGCCGCGCAGATAGCCCAGCAGCACCAGCATGACCAGCGACCAAGCGTGAAGCCACCATTGCGGCATGGGGCCGTGCCCGAGTGCAGCGCCCAGCACGTTGGCAAGCAAAGAGTTCGACCCAAAATAGGGAAGAACGTAGGTTGGGATCATCAGGAGCAAGTATCCGATGACATAGAAGACCGTATTTTTTAGAAGTACGCTCATATCGGTTGCGGGTCGGTTTATTGCGGATTACTTTAGATGCGGCGCAAGGAATCCAATTTCCAAGAGCCGTCTTCAACCCTCTTGAATTCGTATTGGAAGTTGACAGTTTCGCCGCTGTCTTCTGCAAAATAAACGACTCTGAAGCGTAGGGCATTCAAGGCTGGCATCGACCACTGATCCATCGTTCGCGCCGCAATGCAATTGTTGCGGTCATGGTACTTCATGTTGTCCTTACTGTTGGGGAAGCTCCAACTACCGTGACTGGATTTGCTTGTGTCGAAATTTCTACCTGTGACTGCATAGAAATTAAGCAGTCGCATGTTGTCCTCGCTTTTCATGCAGCGGTGCAGTGAAATCACTTTTTTGATGTTCGGCATGGCTGCGTCCATCGACGCCTCCACGGATTTATCGTTGGGAACAATCAGTTGGGTAGGTTGACTTTGTGCTTCAGCGCTGGCTGCTACGGATTGACTGGGTGCGACAGCGGTTTTCGATGGAAGAGACGCACCACTATTAATGGCCTGCAATGACTGATTGAGCCTTTCAATGTCTTGCGCGCAGCCTGCAAGAGACAGCGAAAAAATTGCTGCTAGTAGCCTAGTCGCTGAACGCTGAACGCTGAATTTTATTGAAACGAAGCATGAATGTCCTCACATTAATTTTGGGTTGATTTAGATGCTGTGCGATTTCGCAAGAAACGACAAAGCAATGTAACTATAGACGGTGTTGAAGCACGCACTTTGACATGAAAGTCCACCTACCTCGCCAACGCCTTCAGCGCCAACTTGATCCCCTCCCCTACCCCCACGTCCCCCGGCAGGGCTTTGAGGGCGGCGGCGGCTTCTTTGTCGCTGTAGCCCAGGGCCAACAGGGCCTGGAAGATGTCGGCTTGGGTGTCGCTAACCGGGCTGCCGGCGGGGCCGATGTCGGCACCAAGTTTGCCTTTGAGTTCCAGCAGCAATCGCTCGGCGGTTTTCTTGCCGATGCCGGGGACTTTGACGAGCCGCCCGGCTTCTTGCAGCGTCACGGCCTGGGCCAGCTCGGCCACGCTCATACCGCTGAGCACGCTTAAAGCCGTGCGAGGGCCAACACCTGATATTTTGATGAGCTGACGAAAGGCCTCGCGCTCTACCGGGGTGCTGAAGCCGAACAGGATTTGCGCGTCTTCACGCACGATGAAGTGGGTAAGCAGGCTGACACTTTCGCCCAAGGCGGGCAGGTTGTAGAAGGTGCCCATGGAGACTTGAACTTCATAGCCTACGCCATGGCAATCGACCAGGACTTGGGGGGGATTTTTTTCTGCGAGGGTGCCGCTGAGTCTGCCGATCATGGGGTGCCTGTTTTGTTGCCTATCATTGGGGATCTTTTCAGAAAGTATCCCGTGATTTTGCGCCACATCTTCTCCCCCCCGAACAACGCCCGCCTGACCCACCTGTGCGGCCCGATGGACGAGCATCTGCGCACCATTGAGGTGGCGCTGCAGGTGAAGATTGCGCACCGCCACGAGCAGTTCAAGGTGGACGGCCCCAAGCTCAAGGCCAAGCGCGGCATGGAGGTGTTGCAGGCCATGTACGAGCTGGCCGCGCGCCCGATTGAGGCGCGCACGCTGCAGCTGATGCTGGCCGGTGACTCCACCATGGCGCAAGACGACAGCGTGGCGCTGCAAACCCGGCGCAGCGACCTGCGCGCGCGCACGCCGAATCAGGCGGCCTACCTGGACAGCATTGCCAGCCATGACATCACCGTCGCCATTGGTCCGGCGGGCACCGGCAAGACTTACCTGGCCGTGGCCTGCGCCATTGACGCGCTGGAGCGCAGCGCGGTGCAGCGCATTGTGCTCACGCGCCCGGCGGTGGAGGCGGGTGAACGCCTGGGCTTTTTGCCGGGCGACCTGACGCAAAAGATCGACCCCTATCTGCGCCCGCTGTACGACGCGCTGTAT
>JAYVPU010000233.1:0-17909 GCA_043757205.1 Comamonadaceae bacterium
GTGGGCCAATTTGCGTCCATCTCGTTTCATGCCACGTAGGATAAAGCTCGAACAGCAAAGTTCCCGCATTTGTACGCTTAATTACTGACCGGTGAGTAATGGCCAGCTTCAGCCCCAGGCTGGGAGACAGTGCGGCAAAGCCTGTGTCGGCCAAGATACTGATGGACTGCAGTGGCTCAATGGGGGGCGACAGCATTGCTGCGGCCCGCAACGCACTGCATCGCATTGTGGCCGGTCTGGAGCCGTCCGATAAATTCTCTTTATCCCGCTTTGGCGACACCGTGGAGCACCGCAGCCGGGGCATGTGGGGAGGCACGTCGCAGGCCAAAATTTCTGCCAAGCGCTGGATTGACACCGTGGAAGCCAATCTGGGTGGCACTGAAATGGCCGATGCGTTGATATCCACCATTGCAATCTCCCACAGTGGCAAGAGCGATATTTTGCTGATCACCGACGGAGAAATTGAAGGCATCGATGCTGTGATTGACGTGGCAACTCAATCAAGGCACCGCGTTTTTGTGGTGGCTATTGGAGCCAGCCCTGCTGAGGCACATTTGCGCCGCTTGGCAGCAGCAACTGGTGGTGTGTGTGATTTTGTAGCCCCCGGAGAAAATGTGGAGCCATCAGTGCTGCGCATGTTCAGCCGCATGCGTGCCAGCCGGGTCGGCAACCTGCGGGTGGAGTGGCCGGCATCTATGAAGGTCAGGTGGATGCAAGCCGTGCCTGATTACGCCTTTGGCAATGATGCGCTTAATCTTTGCGCATTCGCTGAATTTCCCAACGTGCAAACCCACAAGGAAACTGTACGTTTGTGGGGCTGCCTGGACGGTTCAAGTACTGAGGTACTTTTGGCTCAGACTGAGGTAAGTTCCGTCGAAAGCACGGTCAACACATTGGCTCGTGTTGTGGCATTTGCGCAATACGCAGAAACTTCGCCGAAACCACAAAATCTGGCGATTCGGTACCAGTTAGTCACAGACGAAACCAACTTCATTCTGGTGCATGTGCGGGACGAGTCCGAGAAGGCGAAGGAGATGCCAGGCGCGCATAAGGTGCCGCAGATGTTGCCTGCTGGGTGGGTTGGTGCCGGGTCAGTGCGCTATCGAAAAAAACCAGTAACCGCTGTTTACGCCAGCATGTCTAAGCCATCAGTGTGGCGCAAGCACAGTCGAACTACTGTCGCTTCTAGTGTCGGTGGAATGGACAGTTCCACCACCCCATCCAAATGGTTCAGATGCGCTCCGGACGATGCCGGAATTACACCGGCAGAGTTCTCCGATTGGTTGAACGCACATACGCCATCCGAGTGGCCAAGCACGTTTGATGGACTGCGCAATATTGGCCTTGGCCTGGCGATCTGTGAGTGGCTTGAGCTGGAGGCCGGACAAGGGCATGACGAGGCCGTAGTGGTACGGGCGTTCATTGAGGTGGTCATTCAATCTGACAAGCAACCTGCTGGCGATCCGAAACTGATTGCTGTGATTCGCCTGGCATTGCAGGGTATGCAAGCGTCAAAGTGGCCTGATGCAGTGGCTAACTTTCCTGCAATTCAGTCTGTGTAAGCAGAAAAGGAGTTGACAACCATGACCTGGATAAAAGCATCACAACTCAGAAATTTGCCATTAGTTCATCGGTATACAGAGGCGTGGCTCAGTGAGGCTGTTGAGCTGTTTAAACCCGTATTTTCCAAAGCCGGATTTGAACTCCCTAAAGTCAATGTGCTCTGTGGTTTCGGAGTCAACGGCTACAAGCCCAGCCGTCAGAAAAACAACATCGCTGAATGCCATCCAAGAAAGTACAGCAAAGATGAGGCCAATGACATTTACATAACACCGATCTTGGATTACCCGACCTATGTGCTGGAAGTTCTGGCGCACGAACTCATTCACGCAATCAACGACTGCCGTGATAGTCACGGCCCGTTGTTTCAAGATATAGCCAAAGCTATTGGCCATCCAGACTACCGATACGCACAGCTTAAAGATGTGATGGCATTCGAGGGAATTATGCGGAATATGGCCATGCAGCTCGGGCGGTACCCACGTACCGGCGTTACTTACCCAAAGGCGTTCTCCAACATGGGGCCAACACAGGAAACACATTGCGCATCATGACTACACCAACCCGCGAACAGCTCAAATTCCTGCATCATCACAACATCCCCTGGTCAAAGGTTTTTGATGCTGTGGGAATGCGTAAATCCGAATACGCCAAAGTCATGTCAGACTTGGAGATGGTTGTCGCCATCGGTGTGTCGCCATGCAGATTGGCCAACCATACGATGAGAACTCGTGTCGGTCACTGCGTTCAATGCAAGCCAGCCAATCTGGCATTCTTGCTGCGATTTGACCGCCCTGGTGAAATTTACGTTGCACACTCCGCTTCTACGGGGTTCACCAAGGTTGGCACGGCGAACGATGCCGAGGCTCGCATTCAAAGCCTCAACGTTCACGGCTACGGACAGGCCTCAGATTGGGAACTTGACTATCGCCAGCGCTGTGAGAAAGCAGGGTACGTGGAGTTATTGATTCAAACAGAGCTGGTCAAATTTCGCGGATTCACTTCGTATGTGAAAAGTGGACACACCGTAGATTGCCGAGAACTTTTCACCTGTTCAATCGCAACAGCCATATCAGCCGCACGAAAAATTCTCAACCTAAAAAATTAATCGGCTTCAATCAAAATTAAGCAACACCTTCATGGCCTGCGAACGATCCGCAGCCAGGGTAAAGGCGCGGGCCGAGTCGCGGTAGGACAGCGAGGCCGAAATCAGCGGTTTGACATCGACCAAGCCCTTATTGAGCAGATCCACCGCGATGGCAAATTCTTCATGGAAACGGAAGGCGCCGCGCAGGTCAAACTCTTTGGCCACGATGGTGTTGATGGGCAAAGTCATCTCGCCGCCCAGCCCCAGCTGAACGATGACGCCACGCGGGCGCAGCGCGTCAAAAGCGCCGCGCAAGGCACGCTCATTGCCACTGGCTTCAAACAACACGTCAAACTGCCCCTTGTCTGCCGTGAAACGCGCCAGCCCATCGGGCTGATCGGCCACGTTGATCACCTCATCGGCCCCCACCTTGAGCGCCTTGCCCAGCGTGAAGGAACCCACATCGGTCGCCACAATATGCGCTGCGCCAGCGCGCCGTGCCGCCACGATCACCAAGGCCCCAATCGGCCCGCAACCCGTGACCAGCACTTTTTTGCCCAGCAGGGAGCCCGCGCGCCGTACCGCATGCAAAGCCACGGCCAGCGGCTCGGCCAGCGCGCCTTCGCTGTCGCTCAGGCTGGCGGCGAGTCGATGCGCCTGATGGGGCTCGACCACGATCTCTTGGCGAAAAGCCCCTTGCACGTGGGGGGTGCGCATGGCACTGCCGTAGTAGCGCATGTCAAGACAATGGTTTTGCAGGCCTTGCTGGCAGTAACGACACGCGCCACAGGGCCAACTGGGGCTGATGGCGATGCGCTCACCGGGGGTGAAGCCTTTGACGTCGCCCCCCACGGCCTCGATCACACCCGCCACTTCGTGCCCCAACACCATCGGCTCTTTGACGCGAATCGTGCCAAAGCCGCCATGGTGGTAATAGTGCAAGTCTGAGCCGCAAATGCCGCCGCAACGCACGCGCACGCGCAACTGGCCCGCGCCCAACTCTGGGGTGGGCAGGTTCTCAACGCGCAAGTCTCCTGCGGCGTGAATAACGAGAGCTTCCATGGGGATCTTTCTGGCTGAATCAGCGACAAGGGTTTGAAAAAACGCTATTTTTGCAGCTTATGAAGCACGATCGGCAAAGTGCGTGTCTTCTTCAACGGCCAAGGCCGCCCACACCGCATCCGCCCTGGGCAAGGGGCCCACAGCGCCAAAGCCTTGTACGGCCAATGAAGCCGCCACATTGGCAAAGCGTGCGGCGTCAAAAACATCGGCCCCGGCCGCCACCCGCGCCAGTAAATTGCCGCAAAAGCAATCGCCCGCACCGGTGGCGTCCAGCAAAGGCACAGAGCGGCCGGGCACCAGGGTGCGGCGCTGCCCATCACTCACCAGACAACCTTGCGCCCCTAGCTTGAGCACCACGGTTTTCGCGCCCTGTTGATGCGACCAGTCCACCACCGCCTCGGGCTCTACCGGGCCCAACAGAGTCTGCATGTCTTCAAGGCTAGGCAAGAAAATATCGCACCAAGTCAACGCTTGTTCAATGACGGCGCGGGCCAACTCCACCGGCCAAAGTTTCAATCGCAAATTGGAATCAAACGCCACCAGCGTCTGGCAGCGCCGGGCTTCTTGCATAGCGGCCAGCACGGTGACCTGCGCGCTGGCCGATAGGGCCAGAGAAATGCCCGACACATGGAGAATGCGCGCCTGCTGAATGACCTGCCGTGGCAGCCATTGGGGCGTCATGGCACTGGCCGCCGACCCGGCGCGTAAATAGCTGAACTGGTGGCCTGCGGGGCCGTGGTTCACAAAGTAAATGCCGGTGGGGTGACTAGGGTCAATTTCAACCGCTGAAGCATCCACACCTTCGCGCGCCCACAGCGCCAGCAGTTGCTCACCAAACCAATCGTTGCCCACGCGGCTCAGGTAGGCGGTGCGCGCGCCCGCACGCGCAGCGGCGATCACCGCGTTGCTGGTGTCGCCGCCAAAGCCCTGCAAGTAGTCGGGTCGGCCTGGCTGGGTCTGGTTGAACTCCAGCATGGCTTCGCCCAGGGCCACCAAATCAAAGCGCCTTCCGTTGGCGAGAGTTCCGTCGAGCATGTGCAGGCGTTCAGAGCAAGGAACTTTGCTATTTTTTGCCCGCACCCAACAGACCCAGATCAATCGCCATGCCCATCGCCTGATAGCCCATACGGTTCGGATGCAACTTATCGCCAGGTCCACCCACCGTGTTGTCGGGCACAAACTCGGCCTTCATGCCGCCGGTCTGTGTGTCGGTGGTGGCATAGTCAAAATCCGCCACACCATCAAACACGCCGCTGCTGCGGATGAAGTCATTGAGCTTCTTGCGTTTTTCGTCTTGCAGTTCAAAGCCGTGCGCGGCGCTGCTGCTGCCCAGGGCGGAGGTGAGCGTTGCGCCGATCACTTTGATGCCTGGAGTTTTGACGCGCAGGCGGGCCACGCCTTCACGCATCCCGGCGATCACGGCATCGGCTTCGGCGTTGCCGTTTTTGCTGAAATCGTTGGTGCCTTCAAGCCAGATCACGGCCTTCACGCCGGACAGCGACATCACATCGCGCTCCAAGCGCTGCAAGGCCGATGGCCCACCCGCAAACGGCTTTTGTGGCGAATAGTCTTTGGGCCCCACCACCTGGTTGCCACCGATACCCGCGTTGACCACGGCCCAATGGCCATCTTTTTGTGCGGTAAGTCGCCGCGCCAGCACGTCAGGCCAGCGGTCATCGCCATTCATCGTGGACGCAGTGCCGTCGGTGATGGAATCGCCAAACGCGACGATGGCGCCAGCTCCCTTGGGTGCCATCATGTCGAGCGCGTCGAGGAAGTACCAAGACGCTGTGGCAAACGGGAAGGCATCTTCTGACAAGTCCGCACTTTTGGCACCCGCACCAGGCAGCGTGACGTAGGAGGACTGCAAGGCCTTGGCGTGCCAGGTCATCGGGCCACTGTGGCCCACCACGTGAAAGCTCACCGCCAATTTGCGACCGCGCAGCTCTTGACCCTGCTTCACAAAAGGCAGCGCCACAGCGTCACTCCACACCAATTCGCCCGGGGCCACCGTGACGGCGTCTTTTCCGCCAAAGGTGAACTTGCGGTTCGTCCCCGGCATCACCGCCGAGCCCGACCATTGCAGACCCACGAATGCGCCGTCAAAAGTCACTGGCTGCGTGCCCAGCGCGTTAGAGAAACGAAAGCGTGCTTTGCTACCCCACAGCTCGGGCTTGACGATGAGGCGAAAGGACTGATCTCGTGCCCCCGTATCAGGCGTGGGAAACACCAAAGCCAGATTAGGTTGTGCCGAGGGGTTGCCCACCGGGTAAGGCCCTTGCACCGATGCGGCCCAGCTGGTGACCCAGTGGGTCGGGTCGGCGGCCATCACCGTCGCTGAGGCACAACACACAGACATCACCACCCAACGTTTGAAAAAACTCAGCATGAACATCTCCTGTTGAAAAGGCTTCGGTGGGAAACAGGCTCAGGTGAGCCTACTCTAGCTTGATCTTGGCCGCTGGGATGATGACTTTCCAACGTGCAATATCACCCACATATAGCTCAGTAAAACCAGCGCGGTTCAGCGGTGTGATCTGCGCACCCGCTTTGGTCAGGCGCTCACGCATGGCGGGGTCGTCCAGCAGCTTGAGGACACTGGCTCCGATGAAATCAGCGAGTTCTTTCGATACGCCTGCGGGCAGAAAAACGCCCTGCCACAGCGTCATCTCGTAGTCGGCTAGGCCCGCCTCTTTCATGGTCGGCAATTCGGCAGCACCCGCATAGCGCGCCGCACTGGTGACGGCCAAGGCGCGCATACGCCCCCCCTTGTAGAGCGGCAAACCCACCGGCATGCCAGCGAAATAAAAATCAAGCTGACCGCCAATCACATCGGTGGCCGCGAGTGAGCCGCTTTTGTAGGGAATGTGCAGCGCCTCGACAGCGGCCAGCACCTTGAACAGCTCACCCGCCATGTGGTCGGAGTTGCCGATGCCCGACGAGCCGAAATTCAGTTTGTTGGGCTGTGCTTTGGCCAGCGCGATCAACTCTGCTACAGACTTGATGGGGGAGGTTTGGTTCACCACCAAGATGTGCGGCGTGGCCGCCACGCCCGCTACGGCCAACAGGTCTTTTTGTCCATTGAAGGGCAGCGTGGGTTTGGCGGCGACGCTGATGGCCAAGCCGTTTTGGGCGAACAGCAGGGTATAGCCATCGGTTGCACTTTTGGCCACCGCGTCGGCCGCGATGTTACCCGCTGCACCGGCGCGGTTGTCCACTACCACGGGCTGCTTCCACAACTCGGACAAGCCCTGCGCAATCAGGCGCCCCACCAGATCGGTGGAGCTGCCAGGGCCATAGCCGATCAGCATCTTGACGGGCTTTTCAGGAAACGTGGCCGCCACGCTGACACCCATCGCGCTGACGAGCAACAGGGACGCGCAAAGCAAAGAAGAGAGTGGCTTGAATGTGGTCATGGCGGTGCTTGGTTTGAAGGTTTGTGTTAGGGGTTGAAGGAGCGCGAGACGCCGCGCAATTCCATGTTGAAGGTAAATCGGTTTTCCGGGTGATGCGTCACCGTGACTTCAAAGGGCTCGCCCTTGGCGTCGAAGTAGCGGCGAATGATGACCAGACAAGGTGAGCCCGGTTTCGCGTCCAGCATGTTGGCGTGCGCAGGCAACAATGCAGCGGCTTGAATTTCAATCTCGGCCCGCTCAATGCTCACGCCGAAGTGGCGCTCGATTTGCTCAAACACCATCTCTCGCGCATGCCCAGGCATTTTCGCCACGCGGGCAAAGCGCTGCTGGATGTAGATGTCTGTCCAGGCCGTAGCCAGCTTGGTTTGCTCATCGCGCCGCACCGCGCCGATGTGAAACCAGGATGAGCCGATGGGGGCTTTCAAGGTCGCTTGCAGGCTGGCGTCGCACTCCACCGTCCCCTCGATTTTGTTCTCTCGGTAGGTCTTGTGCGAGTAGCGCAGCACGTCCTTCAAGGTGTTGAAGTCCTGGCTGTACACACGCGGCTGCGTACTGGAAATGACTTTGGCCACCGCGCCTTGTCGGCGCTCTAAAAATCCGCGCTCCTGCAAGGTTTTGAGCGTGTGACGCAAGGTGTGACGACTGGCCCCGGTTTGCTCGCACAAGTCTTTTTCTGAAGGCAGGGTGCTGCCCACCGGCCAGTCACCCCGCTGGATTCGGCTCAGCAAATCCTCGGTCAAGCGACCATGCAGGGTTTTAGGCTGCACAGCCGCCGTAGGCCGATCAGGAGAGGCCATACATCTTTTTACCGGCCACGGGCATGCGTGCGGTCAGGATGTCACCGGACATGGACTCGGTGATGTAGATGGTCTTGCCGTCTGCACCGCCAAAACACAGGTTCGCCAAATGGTGGTGGTGCGGGTTCTCGGAGTACACCAGGTGCGTGGCCAGCATATTGCTGTCAAAGCGCCAAATGCCCACGCCCAGGTGGCAGACCAGCAAGCCGTTCTCAGAATCCATCTCAATACCGTCGGGCCCTGCTGCGCCACCGGAGAGTTGAATGGCCACGCCGGTCTTGGACACCGAGCCGTCAGCCATCAGCGGCAAGCGCCAGATTTGTTGCGAACGAGTGGCGGCCACAAAGCAATGCTTCTCCTGCGTGTTGAGCGTGATGCCGTTGGGGCTGGGCACGTTGAGCGCTAGGCGATCGAGTTGACCGTTAGCACGCAAGCGAAACACACGGCCCGTGGGGTCGGCAATGCCGGTTTGGCCTTGGTCGGTGAAATACAGGTCGCCGTTGGAGGCGAAGTGCAGATCATTCAAACCCTTGAAACCTTCACTGTACATAGAGCCCAGCACGGTTGTGATTTTTCCGGTCTTAGTATCAAGCTCCAGCAGACCTTGTTTGTAGCAGGTTATGAAGGCGCGCCCGTCTTTGTGAAACTTCAAACCATTGGGCCAGCCGTCGTACTGCGTGACCAACTCCCAATCGCCCTTGGGGGTGATGCGGAAGATGCGGCCAAACGGAATATCAACAAACCACAAGTTGCCCTCACGGTCGAACGAAGGGCCTTCCAAAAAGCACTCCACCTCGGCACCTTGACGGTTGGGGTCAGACCAGCCGCTGCGCGATTTTTTGCGGAACTTGGCCGGCATGGACATGAAAGGTTCGGCTTTGATGAGTTCGAGTTTTTGGAAAGGGTTCCACATGAGCGATGCACTCCTAGGTTGGGTTTAAAAATGATCCGCCTTACTTATGCGAATAAGTCTGCGCATTACGGCAAGCTGTACTTTACACGACATGTGGTAGAAATCTTGGAGTAACTGAGCCTAGAATGTCGCTCAATCGACTTTTCATTTGATGTCGAGTAAAAATCTTGTTCGCATAAGTTAAACCATCAAATTGAAATTGCATATGGAAAAAATAGTCATCATCGGCACCGGCACCATGGCCGTCGGCATTGGGGCCGGGTTTCTGGATGCCGAAATGGAAGTGGTATTTTTGGGTCGCAGCATCGATAAAGCCCAAGCCGCACTCACATCGGCTAAGCAGCTCGCGCTCGGCTTGGCCGATGGCGCCCCGCGCCAAGCCGTCGCCACCGACGTGGGCACGATTGACGGCTGGAACGACTGGGCCGGTGTGAGCTGGGTGATTGAAACGGTGGCCGAAGACTTTGACCTCAAGCGTCAACTGTTTGCCGACCTCGATACCCGCGTACCACCCCACATCCCCATCGGCAGCAACAGCTCGGGCTTTCCCATCACCAGCATCGCGCAAGGCTTGCTCACCTGTCGGCGCATGTTCAACGCGCACTACTTCATGCCTGCGCACTTAGTGCCTTTGGTGGAAGTGGCGCTGGGCACAGACTCTGACCCCGTGCTGGGTGAGGCGGTTTGCGAGCTGTACCGCCGTGCCAGCAAAAAACCGGTGCTGGTGCGCAAAGACATCCCTGGATTTTTGGCCAACCGCATTCAGCACGCCTTGATGCGTGAAGCCATGGCCTTGATCGACAGCGGCATTGCCACGCCCGAAGACGTGGACATCGCCGTGCGCTATAGCTTTGGTTTTCGTTACGCGGCAGCGGGCCCAGTGCTGCAAAAAGAAATTTCAGGCTGGGACAGCATGGCGCGCGCGGCGGCAGAAATCTACCCATCACTTTCCAACACGCACGTGCTGTCCAAATGCGTGAGCGACATCATTGCGGCGGGCAAACCCGGCATGAAGGCCGGTGCCGGGTTCATGGAGTGGCCGGCCGAGAAGACCGCTGTGGCTCGTGCCGCTTATGACAAACGCCTGAAAGCGGCGTTTGATGTGCTGAACATGGACAACTACATGGACGACAAAAACTGATGCCTGTGTCAAGCGCGAAATTCACGCACCGGCCACGCCGTGCTGGCGAACTCGCGCAAGCGTTCGGCCTCTGGAGCGAAGCCCAGGCCGGGTCGCTCCACTTGCGTGGTGCTGACTGCACCGTGGATGGGCACCAAGGGCTGCGCGCACACATCCGTCGCCAGGTAGCGGTTGGACATGCTGAAGCCCCAGGCCACATCACCCAGGGCAAAACCGGCATGGGCCGTGGCGGCCGCAGAGATCGTGGTCTCGGCCACTTTGCAAGCCAGGTTGATTTTCAAGCCTTGGTTCAAACCCAGGCGACCCGCTTCCACGAAAGCCAACGGGCCACCGATCTTGATGAGCTTCAAGCTCACACCCTGGGCCGCTTGGGCATCGCCATGCGCCGTGATGTCACTGATGTCTTGAATCGACTCATCCGCACACAGGGCAAGACCTGTGTCCCGGTGCAAAGCCACCATCGCGTCCAGCATGCCGACGCGATAGGGTTGCTCCAGAAACGACAAGCCACTGGCCGCACCGGCCTGCGCAATGGCAAGACCCGCCTCAATCGACAAGCCCTGATTGGCATCGGCCGACACCACATCGCCCTGCAATTCGGCGCAGATGGCGCGCACGCGGCGAACATCGTTGGCGGTGTCGCCGGTGGCGACCTTGATCTTCCAGTGCCGGTAACCCTGGCTGCGCAGCGCGCGGGCTTCTTCAATTTCACCCGCCAGATCGCCCGAGGCGAGCATGTGCAACATCTCAAGTCGTCGGGCTTCGGTCAATGCAGCACCGCCCATCAGCAAGCGGTACAAGGGCAACCCTTGAGCTTGCGCAAACAAATCCAGCAGCGCCGTCTCATGCGCCGATTTGGCGGACGGGTTGCCGTACAGCACACGCTCGTACAGGGCGGCAATGTCGGCCGGTTGCTCGATGCGAACGCCCACCAGTTTGGCCGCCAGGTACTCGGTGCTGGCGGCAATGCTGCCCAGGGTTTCACCCGTCATCAAAGGCGCCGCGCTGGCCTCGCCCCAGCCTTCGCGCCCTTGCTCGTCCACCAAGCGCAGCAGCAGCGTATGGGCATGGGTGATGGTTTCGCCCGCCATTTTGATGGGCTTGCTCATGGGCACTTCGAGCGGGTAGAGTTGCGCGCAGGTGATCAACATGATTTTGAAATTCCTTAGGAGACATTGATGATATCGCTACCCAAATGCACATCGCTCACAAGCGCGGTCACCACCACCATGGGCATGGCACTGATGGGCGTGGCCCTGCTCTTCCCCGCAGGCAACATGGCCCACGCCGCCTACCCCGACAAGCCGGTACGCATCGTGATCCCTTTTGCCCCCGGCGGGCCATCCGACATGTTGGGCCGCGCCATCGCGCAAAAGCTCAACGTGGCGCTGGGTCAACCGGTGATTGCCGAGAACAAGCCCGGCGCAGGCACCAATTTGGCCGCTGAATACGTGGCCAAGGCCGCACCCGATGGCTACACCCTGCTTTTGATGATGGTGGGCACGCAAGCCATCAACGAGGCCATGTACCCCAAGCTGGCCTACAACACGGTGCGCGACTTTGCGCCCATCACGCTGACCGCTGCGTCGTCGCTGATCTTGGCCGCGCACCCCAGCGTGCCAGCCAAGAACCTGAAAGAGCTGGTGGCCTTGTCCAAGGCCAATCCGGGCAAGTTCAACTACGGCACAGCCGGTGCGGGTACGCCGCTGCATCTGGGTGGCTTGTTGTTCAACAATTTGTCGGGCACTGACTTCCAGCACGTGCCCTACAAAGGCGCAGGGCCCGCCATGAACGACGTTCTGGGCGGTCAGATTCAACTCATCTTGGCGGGCACGCCCTCGGTCTTGGCGCACCTCAAATCAGGCAAGTTGAACGCCATGGGCGTGACCAGCCTCAAGCGATCCACCAATGCACCCGAAGTGCCCACCATTGCCGAGAGCTACCCCGGCTTTGAAGTCGAGCTGGTCTATGCCCTGGTGGCCCCCGCAGGCACGCCCAAAGATGTGGTGAGCCGCCTCAACCTTGAAGTCACAAAACTGCTGCAAGACGCAGAGATGCGCGACAAGCTGGCGGGTCAGGGCTTTGAGGTGCGCACCAGCACGCCTGAACAACTGGGCAGCTACATCAAGAGTGAAATCGCCAAGTGGGCGCCGTTGGTGAAGGAATCCGGCGTCAAGCCGGAGTGAGCGCCATGCAGAGTAACCCTGTGCCCCGCCGGTTATCACCCGCTCGTTAAAATTTGTCATTGATTTTTTTGGACTCCCCACCATGATCGACCTCTCAGAAAAACGCCTGATCGGCCCCGTGATTCGCCTGCACCCCAACGACAACGTGGTCGTGGCCCGGGTCGATGTGCCCATTGGCATGACGTTTGAAACTGACATGGCGGGCGAGCGCATCACCAGCAAATCGCAGGTGACGGCGGGCTACAAAATCGCCACCAAAAAAATCCTCAAAGGCCAGCCCATCCTGAAATACAACGTGACCGTTGGCTTTGCGCATCTGGACATCGAACCCGGCACGCTGGTACACAGCCACAACACCGAGTTCAAAGAGTTCGACCGTGACTATGCGCACGCCAGCGAGTTCAAACCCGTTGTCATGCTGCCCGAGTCCGAACGCGCCACCTTCCAGGGCTATGTGCGCGCCAATGGCAAAGTGGGCACGCGCAACTTCATCGGCATTTTGTCCACGGTCAACTGCTCGGCAACGGTGGTCAACAAGATTGCCGAATGGTTCACGCCTGAGCGCTTGGCCGTGTACCCCAACGTCGATGGCGTGGTGGCCTTCAGCCACTCCATCGGCTGCGGCATGGAAATGAGCGGCGAGCCCATGCAGCTCTTGCGCCGCACCATGGCGGGCTACATTCGCCACCCCAATTTAGCCGCCGCCATGGTCATCGGACTGGGCTGCGAGCGCAATCAGTTGAAAGGCCTGCTGGAGCAAGAAGAACTGGCCGCCAGCCCGCACCTGCACACCTTCATCATGCAAGAGACCGGTGGCACGCGCCAAACGATTGCCGCCGGCATTGATGCCGTCAAAGCCCTGCTGCCTGAGGCCAATAACGTGAAGCGCGAAACCGTGTCCGCCAGCCACCTGAGCGTGGGCTTGCAGTGCGGCGGCTCCGACGGTTTTTCGTCCATCACGGCCAACCCAGCACTGGGTGCGGCGGTGGACATTCTGGCGCGCCACGGTGGCACCGGCATCTTGTCGGAAACGCCGGAAATTTATGGCGTGGAGCACACCCTCACCCGCCGTGCGGCCAGCGTTGAGATTGGCAAGAAATTGATCGAACACATCCGCTGGTGGAAAGACGAGTACTCGGTGGGCCGCGACGTGCAGATCAACGGCCAAGTCAGCCCCGGCAACCAGATTGGCGGGCTGGCCAACATCTTCGAAAAGTCGCTCGGTTCGTCCATGAAAGGCGGCACTGGCCCGCTGATGGCGGTTTACAAATACGCCGAGCCGGTCACCGCCAAGGGCTTTGTCTTCATGGACACGCCGGGTTTTGACCCGGTGTCTGCCACCGGCCAAATTGCGGGCGGTGCGAACCTGATTGCCTTCACCACGGGCCGAGGCTCCATGTTCGGCTCCAAACCCGCGCCCTGCATCAAGCTGGCCACCAACAGCAAGATGTTCAACAAGCTCGAAGAAGACATGGACATCAACTGTGGCGAGATTCTGGACGGCACGGTGAGCGTGCAAGAGATGGGGCAGAAGATTTTTGAGCTCTTCCTGCGCACCGCCTCCGGCGAAGCCTCCAAGAGCGAAATGCTGGGGCTGGGGGACTACGAGTTCGTGCCTTGGCAGATTGGGATCATGAGCTGAACATCGCCTTCATCGCGACAGCTACCGAACCCGGTCCATCCCGCTCTTCTCAATTGCCACACCCGTGCGCTCTGAGGCTAGAAACTGGATCAACTTTTTTGCAGCCTCGGGCTCTTTGGCCCCGGTAACGACCGCAGCGGCGAAGACTTGCACCAGTTGCAGCTCAGCCGGTAGGCGACCCACAAAGTCAATGCCCACCTCGTTCACCAACTCACTGACGGGCTGCACGGCCATGTTGGCCTCTCCCGCAGCCACCATCGCCGCCGCCTGCGAGCCGCGCTCCTTGACCGAGACGGTAATCTGATCCGAAACCCCCATCCTCGGAAAGACCTCGGTCGTCAAATAAATGCCGCTGGTGCTGCCGGGCACGGCAATCGTTTTCGCGTTCAACACGGCTTGTTTGAAGGCTGCTACGGTGCTGATGTCCGGCTTGGGCACACCGGTGCGCACTCCCGCGCCGAGCGGCACGCGCGCCAAGTCCACATCGGTGCCCGCGATTACCCGCCCCGCCGCGATCAAGTCCGCCAGCCCCTCGCGCGACAAGATCACCACGTCCGCAGGCACGCCGCGTTGCAGTTGCGCTGCAATCGTCTGCGGCCCCGAGCCCTGCGACGCGCCCGAGCCGGTGTTCACCTTGATCCCGTTCGCCTTTTCAAACTCGGGAAGCACTTGCCGGTAGGCGACTGCGAAGCCACCGGAAATCATCACGTTGAGTTGGGCCATGGCCGGGCCAGCGCAAGCGGCAGCCGCTGCGCCTGCAACGATCATGCGGGTGAACTGGCTTTGCAGGTTGAGGAAACGAATGGGGTTCATGGGCGACGCCTGTGGGACTGTTGTTGAGGGTGAGTAAATCGCAATGCCGATTAGCGTATGGCCTTGAGCGTCGCTATGGGCAAATACAAGCACAACGGGTCATCCAACGTCGCGGTGAAACCCAGCGCTGTATAAAACGCTTTGGCTTGCTCGTGCTTGGCATCAACGGTGACGGCGTACAAGCCGACTTGCTGCGAAAACTCCAGTGACAGTTGCAACGCAAAAGCCATGAGCTGTTGCCCAACGCCTTGGCCCTGCGCTGCACGATCAACGACCAATCGGCCTATGCGCAAAACCGGCGCGGGATAGCGCGGTAGCTTGAGTGAGCTTGGCAACTGGGTGGTTTCTACCTGGCCCACGCTGAGTGTGACAAACCCAATGACCTGCACGCCGTCTGCGGCCAGTGCCACATAGGTTTTTCCATAGCCTTTGCGCGCCAGTTGCCCGGATTGGCGTTGCAGAAAATCATTCAGCGCGCCGTCACCGCAGTCAAAGCCGCTGCGCACATGCTGGGCGGCAAGCAGCGCAATAGGGACAGGGATGGGCATCAGCGCAAGGCCATGAGCTTGCGCAGGGCAGCAGTCGGCTTGGGTGGTTGCTCGCAGGTGGCGACAAAGGCTTCAAACGCGGTTTGCGACAGCACCAGGGTGTCGCTGCTGGCCACAATGCGCCGTGCGGCCTCGTAGGTGTTTTGCAACATAAACCCCGACACAGTGGAGCCCATGATGGCTGCTGCCCGCTCAATGAGGGCTTTGGCTTCGGGGCTGGTTCGCAGATTGATGCGGACCGATTCGGTGTGGGCAGTGGCGGGCATAGGGTGGCTCCAGTGGAGTTTAAATTGTACGTCAATTTGACACCAATACAAGAGGCCAACAGCGCAGGGACCTCCCCCAACTCGTAGCCCAAAGTCTCTGACATGATGCTCGGCGACTTTACCAATTTGTCTGAGCGCAAACTGATGGATTGCCTGATTCGACCAGGCTACGACATTGAGATCAAAGTGAGGGCTGCAAAATCTACCAGACTACGAAACCTTGATTAGGAGAGGATGCGCAACAACCCCAAACCAGTTCGCGGAATTTACAGAAAAGAAGTTGCTTTATCCCACTTTGTTCAGGTGTTGTCACCGACCGCCATATAGGATCCACTCCATGATCGGCATTTAGGCTCCAGTTTGTGACCGGCGCAATGGAGCCACGGCGTGATCGCCGTAATGGATCCATTTCTTGATCGGCGTATTGGAGCCACTGACAGGGCGCTTAAGCGACATCTCCGAGACCCTGTGTCCCTTCTTGCACGCGACATACAGCCTAATTTTTAGTAACTGCTTTTGAGCTTTCGGACGATTTTCCTCATGGCATGAATTTTTTAAGTCCAACATGGATATGCCTGAGTTGCAGCCTGTCGCCGATACGATTACCCTACCACTGCGCACCGAAGCTCTGCCGCAGTTCCTCGATGCTCTCACCTGACAGCGGCGAAGGTTGACGTTGACTCAAGCACCACAGCTTGGCCGTTTCTTCCAGTTCCTCCAACGTCGCCATGGCCGCACCCGGCGTGTCATGCCAGACATTCGGACCTAGGCGTTCCAGCATGACGGCGCGGATCGGTGTGCCGCGTGCTTGATAGCGGGTGATGGTGGCGGCCACGTCTTGTGCAGCTTGTGGATCGCCGGGTTTGCAGTAGCTGATGAGGGGAACGTGGCCGACTTTCATGACGAAGTACGGTGTGAGGGCGGGGAGCAGTTCACGCTCCGCCTCGCCTTGCAAGCCGTCTTTGGATTCGATCATCACACCGCTGGATTCAGCTTGCCCTTTCCCCAGCGTCAGCGCCACGCAATGCGTGCTGTGGGTGTGGATGACGCAGCGTGCGGGTGCGCCTGTGCTGGCGCTGGCTTCGTAAATGTGGCGGTGCAGAGCGATGGTTTTGCTGGCTTTGTCACCGCTGATTTGCTGGCCCTGTGCGTCCAGCCGTGCCAAGCGGGCCGGGTCGAGGAAACCCAGGCAGGCATCCGTGGGGGTGATGAGGAAGCCGCCGCCTTGCGTGGCGTCTAGCTGCACGCTGATGTTGCCTGCGGTGGCGTGCACGTAGCCGCGAGCGAACAGGCTTTGCCCGACGCGGCAGATGTCTTCTCGGGCTTGGTTTTCTGTCATGTCAACACACGGAATGCCGTGGTGAAAAAATCCGGTGCGCCAAAGTTGCCGGACTTGAGGGCGAGGTGCAGGCCATCAGTCGGCGCGTGCGGCGATGGCGCATGGCACCAGGGCACGCCGGGGGCAATCTGCGGGCCGATGAGCAGGCGTTTGATGCCTAAGGCCTGCACGCAGGCACCCGAAGTCTCGCCACCGGCGACGATGAGCTGGCGCACGCCTTGTTGTACCAGTCCGCAGGCCACAGCGGCCAACGCCTGCTCCACCAATTGGCCTGCGCGTTCAACGCCTAACTCGGCCTGCACGGCGCGCACGGCGTTGGGCTCGGCGGTGGCATAAATCAACACCGGACCTGTGCCAAGGTGCTCTTGCGCCCAGGCTAAGACAGCCGCCACCACGTCAACACCTTGGGCCAGTTGCAAGGGATTCACCGCAAAAGCCGTCCCACCACTGGCGATGAAGGCCGCCACCTGGCCGTTGGTGGCGGTAGAGCAACTGCCTGACACGATGGCGCGTAGGCCATGCGCCTGCGGCAGACTCGCCGCATCTCCTGTCGAGCGTTCACCCTGCGCAGGCTTCAAACCAATGGCCACACCAGAGCCCGCCGTGAGCAGCGGCAAGGCCGCCAACGCAGGCCCCATGGCGCGCAGATCGTCATTGCTGACGGCATCAATGACCGCCATCGACATGCCAGCCGCTTTGAGCGCCGCGATGCGCTGCGTGATGGCGTCGGCCCCCTGGGCCACAGTGCGGTAATCAATCAAGCCCACACGCCGCTGGGTCTGCGCTTGCAAGACACGAACCAGATTGGAGTCCGTCATAGGCGTGAGCGGGTGATTCCGCATGCCGGACTCGTGTAGCAGTTCGTCGCCCACGAACAAATAGCCTTTGAACACGGTGCGTGCGTTCTCGGGGAAGGCCGGGCAGGCAATGGTGAAGTCGGTGCCTAGCGCGTCCATCAAGGCGTCTGTCACCGGGCCGATATTGCCCTGCGCGGTGGAGTCAAAAGTGGAGCAGTATTTGAAGTAGATCTGCCCCGCGCCTTGGCTTTGCAACCAGGCTAGTGCGGCCAACGATTGGGCAACCGCATCAGCCGCCGGGATGGTGCGTGACTTCAGGGACACCACCACGGCGTCAGCATC
>JAYVPU010000234.1:0-17788 GCA_043757205.1 Comamonadaceae bacterium
GACCAACGCTACACCGCCTGGACCTTCGGCGAGTTGCCCGAGCTAATGGAAATCCAGTCCTCGGCCCGCGCGGGTGGGCAAACGGTGATTGGCTTCCCCGCCTTGATCGACCAAGGCGACGCCGTAACCATTGAAGTCTTTGACGAGCCCGAAGTCGCCACGGCCAAACACCGCACCGGCCTGCGCCGCCTGTTCGCCCTGCAAATCAAAGACGCGCTTAAGTACCTTGAGAAAAACATCCCCGATCTGCAAAAAATGGCCGTGGCCTACATGCAAGTCGGGCGCACGGGGGAGGGCACGGCAGGCGGCGGCACGATAGAAGAGCTGCGCGAACAAATCCTCGCCGTCGCGCTGGACCGCGCCTTCTTGCTGGAGCCCTTACCCGCCAACGAGTTTGACTTCAAACGACGGGTCGAGGAGGGCCGGGGCCGCCTGACCCTGATCGCCACTGAAGTCGCCCGCCTGGCCGCCACCATCCTGACCGAATACGCAGTGGCCGCACGCAAGATCAAAGACACCAAAAACGCGCCCGAGGCAGTTGCTGATTGCGCGCAGCAACTACAGCGCCTGTGCACCAAGCGCTTCCTGGTGGAAACGCCCTGGTCGCAACTGCAACACTTCGCCCGTTACCTCAAAGCCATCACCCTGCGCCTGGACAAATACCGCACCGACCCGGCCCGCGATGCCACGCGCCTGGCCGAGTTGCGCCCGCAAGAGCAGCGCTACTGGCGCCTGGTGGCCGAGCGCAAGGGCGCGGTGGACGCCCGCATGCAAGAGTTGCGCTGGCTGCTGGAAGAACTGAGGGTGAGCTTCTTCGCCCAGGAACTGCGCACGCCGCAGCCGGTGAGCGTCAAGCGGCTGGAGAAAGTGTGGGGGCAACTGAATCAGTGAAACTCAAGGGCACAAACACTTGTGTTAAAAATTAGCTTGAGCCTGGTTAACGTGAAACAACGCCGCGAATACTCGTGAATTCTTTGAACTTTAAATTGCATCACCCATGGCCATCGCACACATCAACGGCGTCTCTATCTTTTACCAAATTATTGGTGATCACGGCCCCTGGTTTGCCCTCAACACAGGGGGGCGAAGAAGCCATGATGAGTTCATCTCGCTCGCCAAAAAAATCGCGGCGGGTGGTTTCCGGGTCGTACTTCATGACCGTCGAAACACCGGCGCATCCGAGGTGCACATCGCTGGCAGTGCAGGCGAAGAAGAGATTTGGGCCGACGATTTGGCTGCGTTGTTGAAGCAATTGAAGGCAACGCCAGCCTTCATTGGCGGCGCGTCATCAGGGGCCAGACTCTCAATTTTGGTGAATCAACGGCACCCGGACATTGTCAAAGCACTGGTGTTGATCCGCGTGACAGGGGGCGATACGGCTGCCAAGCGGCTGCCACCCAAGTACTACGGCCAATTCATCCAAGCGGCCCAAGATGGCGGCATGCGGGCCGTTTGCCAGACGGCGGATTACCAGGAGCGGATTCGCGCACGCCCAGAAAATGAAGCCATTCTCATGGCGATGTCGCCAGACACTTTCGTTCAAGTTCAAACCCATTGGCTGAATCTTTTCACTAAGGGCCCGATCTACCCCGTCATGGGTGTGGATGAAGCAACGCTTCGTGCCATCAACGTTCCCGTTTTCATTATTCCGGGCAATGACAGAACCCACGCAAGCCGCAATGCGCTTGATGCCGCGAAGCTGATCCCAAACGCTGTCGTCTTTCAACTCCCCATTGAGGATCAAGAGATCGACATCATTTCATTCACCGATTGGGCGCCTTATGAGGCTGAAATTGCCCAGCAGGTGCTTGGTTTTTTAAAAGGACTTTCAAAATGAAAATCAGACGCGTTGTCACCGGCCATGACGCCAATGGACGGGCGATTATTGAGGTCGATGAAGTTTGCAAAAACATCATTTCAAGACGGCCCCAGCACAGCAGTTGTGTCGTCTGGTCAAGCAATGAGTTTCCGGTGGACAATGCAGACCCCGAGGATGGGGGCTTGCGTGATGTGTCGGTCACTCAAAAAAACCAAACAGTTTTTCGCGTGGTGGAGTACCAACCCGGCGTAGCGCCACGCAATCACCGCACCGAGACCATCGACTATGCCATCGTCATGTCAGGTGAGATTGATATGGTTTTAGACGACACGAGCGTGCACTTGAAGCAAGGCGACTTGATCGTTCAACGGGGCACGATTCACAACTGGGTGAACAATGGAGACGTACCCTGCACGATTGCTTTTGTGTTGATTGCTGCCCAGGTGCCCACGCTGACTCATTCGTCATTGGCAGCGCTTGGTTAAAGCGAGGGGAGTCGCCATCATGTCGCATTTAAATTTGTTCAAATTTGGCTTGGGTTTTCTTCTGCTAGTTTCCTCCGGCGTTCAGCTCGCTCTCGCACAGTCGTTCCCCACCAAGCCCGTCAAAATTGTCGTCCCTTCTGCACCCGGTGGCGGCACAGACATCATCGGAAGAATGGTCGCGCAAAACTTCACGAAAGCCTTCGGTCAGAGCTTTTACGTGGAGAACAAAGCGGGCGCAGGCAACCTGATTGGCATCGAATATGTGGCGAAATCCACGGCCGATGGCTACACGCTTCTTTTTGTACCCAGCACGCTGGTGCTGAACCCCATTCTTTATAAAACGGTCAATTACGATCCGATCAAAGATTTTTCACCCATCTCGATGGTGGCCACTACACCGAATATTTTGGTGGTCAACCCCAATGTCAAAGCCAGCAATTTAAAAGAATTCATTAAGCTGGCGAAAGACGAACCCGGCAAACTTAACTACAGCAGCGCCGGAGTTGGCACCTCGCCTCACATGTCCATGGAGTTGTTCAATTACATGAGTCATGTGCAGACCCGACACATCCCCTACAAAGGGACAACGCCCGCTGTGAATGACTTGTTGGGCGGGCAAGTCGATGCGATGTTCTCTAACGCCTTGACCGTGATGCCCCTGATTCAAGCCGGTCGCTTACGCCCCCTGGCTGTCTCTGGGAGCAAAAGACTCAACCTTTTACCCGACGTCCCGACCGTGATGGAAGCCGGTGTGCCCGGGTATATGGCGGTTCAATGGTATGGCATCGTGGCCCCAGTCGGAACCCCCGCAGCCATTGTGAAGTTGCTTCACGCGCAAATGATCAAAGCCTTGGACACCAAAGAAATCAGAGAAAAACTGTTGTCCGAAGGCGCCGAGCCCGTGGGCAGTTCGCCCCTTGAGTTTGAAAACTTGATTAAAAATGACTTTCTAAAATGGTCATCGGTAGCCAAGAATGCGGGGATAGAGCCTCAGTGAGCCTTCAAAAATACCGCGCCTCATCCTTGGTCTGAACCAATCGCCTGCTGATGGCCTTGGGCGTCTTGACCAGCGGCCCGTCGCTGGTCTCGGTATAGGAGCATAAAAATTGCTCGCTGCTGCTCAGCAAATCTCGGTAGAGGGTCTCGCATAACTGTCGGCCCTGCACCCCGGGCCATTCGACCGGCAGCAGGGCCTGCGGCAAATGTGGGTCGCGCAGCAAGACGCGTCGGTATTCATGGATGAGCAGGCTGCGCACATAAAACGCTTCGGCTGGGTTCAAGGTGTCCAACTCGCCGAGCAGCGGCGCAAAACGCGTGACAAATTGCTGCCACGCCAGCGCCACCTCGGTCAGCTTGAAGGCCTGATGCAGGATGTTTTGCAGGGGTTGGTCAGAATAGGCGTCGATGCCGGAAGCACTCAACACCGCCACTTGATCTTGCGCCTTGGTGGTTTTCAAAATGTCCTGAAGCGCACTGTGATCGCCATGGGGGTGGGCGAACAGATTCATCGACACTTGGCCAAACCCTTCCCACAGCAATTCGCGGCGCAGTGCTTGCCGGTCGCTGGCACGCATCGCGGTGTTCAGCAGCGCGAGTGTCCAGCACCCATCCCAGGCGGGCAGCTTGAATTCGTAGATGCGCCGGTCGGCGTGCTGCACGCGTTGCTGGCCGGTGTCGGACAGGGCATAAAAACTGCGTCTTCCCATGCGGGTGGCTACCAGCCAGTTGTCTGCCGTCAGCCGAAAGGCGCTGGTACGCACCAGACGGGGCGACAAATCGAACAATTCCATCAAGCCAATCAGGCTGCCCAGCCAGACGGATTGGCCGCGCGGAGCCAGGGCATCACCATACAGGGTGATCAGTAGCGAATTAGCGCGCAACACCAGGCCACGCCGCACCTTGGCGACCTTGGGCGAGAGTGTGATCTTGGTGGGGCTTTGTGGCACGACGATCCTAAAGTGATACGTGAAATCTAATTGTATGAATCATTTTGTATCATTAACATGCAGCTACTTTTCAACCCACCATGGGCACACCATGTACGCGCAACTTGTAGAAACCGGCAGCAAAGCCGTCAAAACCCTCGATCAGATGGAGCCGCAAGAGCGCGCGTTTCAGGAGCGGCTCAACGCGGGCATCAAGACCGAGCCCAAGGACTGGATGCCCGAGGCCTATCGCAAAACCTTGGTGCGCCAGATATCACAGCATGCGCACTCCGAGTACGTGGGAATGCTGCCCGAGGCCAACTGGATCGGCCGCGCGCCCACCCTCAAGCGCAAAGCCATCCTCATGGCCAAGGTGCAGGACGAAGCGGGCCATGCCCTGTACCTCTACAGCGCGGCGGAGACTCTGGGCGTGTCGCGTGACCAGCTCTATCTCGATCTCTTGTCCGGCAAGGCCAAGTACTCCAGCATCTTCAACTACCCGACGCTGACCTGGGCCGACATCGGCGCTATTGGCTGGTTGGTGGACGGCTCGGCCATCGTCAACCAGATTCCCCTGTGCCGCTGCTCCTACGGCCCCTACGCCCGGGCGATGGTGCGCGTGTGCAAGGAGGAGTCGTTTCACCAGCGCCAGGGCTTTGACATCATGGTGTCATTGTGCAATGGCACGCCCGAACAAAAGGCGATGGCGCAGGACGCGCTCAACCGCTGGTGGTGGCCTTCTATTGCCATGCATGGCCCGGCGGACGATCAATCGGCCAATAGCGCGCAGTCCATGGCGTGGAAGATCAAGACCCTGAGCAACGACGAATTGCGCCAAAAATTCATTGACCAGACCGTGCCGCAAATCGAGTTTTTGGGCCTGGAGCTTCCCGACCCTGAACTGAAGTGGAATGAGACGCGCGGGCACTATGACCACGGCCCCATCGACTGGGAAGACTTCTTCAACGTGGTCAAAGGCAAAGGCCCGTGCAATGAAGAGCGCCTGGCCACCCGTAACAAATCATGGGAAGAGGGGGCCTGGTTTCGTGAGGCCTTGAGCGCCCACGCCGCCAAACATGAACCCGCACGCACACAGAAAGCCGCATGACATGACACCCGATCAAGCAAGCACCGAATGGCCCCTGTGGGAAATCTTCATTCGCAGCCAGCACGGCTTGGCGCACAAGCATGTGGGCAGCCTGCACGCGGTGGACGGCGCTAGCGCCATCCAGCACGCACGGGATGTGTACACCCGGCGCAATGAAGGCGTGAGCATCTGGGCCGTGCGCGCCGCCGATGTGGTGGCCAGCAGCCCGGGTGACAAAGAAGCGTTGTTTGATGCCGCGCAAAGCAAGGTGTACCGCCATCCCACCTTTTTTCCCACGCCCGAAGGCGTGAAAAATCTCTAAAGCAAGGCCTGTATGAACCCGAAAATCGAGTACTCAAAATTCGACTACCTGCTGCGCCTGGGCGACAACTGCTTGGTGCTCTCGCAGCAGCTCAGCGACTGGTGTGGCCATGGGCCCGCGCTGGAAGAAGATTTGGCCTTGACCAATGTGGCGCTGGACCTGTTGGGGCAAGCCCGGCTGTGGTTGTCCTACGCGGGTGAAGTGGAGGGCCGGGGCCGTGATGAAGACGCGCTGGCTTATGGCCGCGACGGCGCGGGCTTTCGCAACCTGCTGCTGGTGGAGCAACCCAACGGTCACTACGGCAACACCGTGGTACGGCAGTTTTTCTTTGACGTGTGGCACCAGCAGTTGCTCTCTAGCTTAGGCCAATCCAGCGACCCGCGCATCGCGGAAATCGCGCAAAAGGCCGTCAAAGAAGTGCGCTACCACGTGGAACGCAGCGCTCACCTGATGGTGGCGCTGGGTGATGGCACTGAGCTGAGTCGCTCCCGCATGCAAGCTGCCGTCAAGAAGCTCTGGCCGTACACGAATGAGTGGTTTGAGTCCGACGCGGTTGATGCGCAATGCGCGGCTGAGGGTCTGGCTCCCGCCGCTCCCAGCTTGGCCGACTCGTGGCATGCGAGTGTGGCGGCGGTGCTGGGACGTGCAACGCTGGAGATGCCAAGCTTCACAGGTCACCAGCGCGGCGGACGGCAGGGCGTACATTCAGAGCACTTGGGGCACTTGCTGACACCCTTGCAGTTCGTGCAACGCACCTACCCTGGGGCGCAGTGGTGAGCACAGAAACTTCACTACAGATCTCGCCGCAGATTGAACGGGAAACGATTCTGGCTTGGCTCGGTGAGGTGATGGACCCGGAAGTGCCTGTGGTGTCCGTGCTTGACTTGGGGCTCGTGCGGGGTGTCGAGTGGATCACGGGGGCAAAGCAAGCCACATTGCGCGTCACGGTCACGCCGACCTACTCCGCATGCCCGGCCACCGAAGTTATTGCAGAGTCCATTCGAAGTACCTTGCAAGCCCACGGCATTGCGCAGGTCGAGGTGCGCACGCAACTCTCACCCGCCTGGACTACGGATTGGATGAGTGAGAAAGGCCGTGAAGCCTTGCGGACCTACGGCATCGCGCCGCCGGTGCTGCGTGCTTCTGACGCCGACACCACGCAGGCGACCCGCGACACGCAAGTCATTGACATCTCCGCGTTGCTGCGCCCCCGCGCAGTCGTGCCTTGTCCGCAGTGCGCGTCGCCAAAAACGCGGCTGCTGTCCCAGTTCGGCTCAACCGCCTGCAAGGCGCTCTACCAGTGCAGTGACTGCCTGGAGCCTTTTGATTATTTCAAGCCGCATTGAAGGAGCCCCCGTGGCCACACCCCAGTTTCATTCTCTTGAGGTCAGCTCAGTTGCCGCCATCACACGCGACGCCGTGGCCTTGACCTTTGCCGTGCCCGGCCCTCTGAAGCAGACCTTTAACTACGTGCAGGGCCAGTACCTCACACTGCGCACGGTGCTGGACGGGCAGGAGCTGCGTCGCTCTTACTCCATCTGCGCCAGCGCACAGGAGCAGCGCCTGCGCGTGGCCATCAAACGAGTGGCCGGCGGACTCTTCTCCAACTGGGCGGCAGAGCATTTACTGCCTGGCGCGGTGATTGAGGTGATGCCACCGCAAGGGCATTTCAATATCCCGTTCGCACCCGATTCCACCCGCCACATCGTGGCCTTCGCCTCAGGCAGCGGCATCACGCCGGTGCTGTCCATTATCAAAACCACGCTGCTGGCGGAGCCGCAAACCAGCGTGACGCTGGTGTATGGCAACCGCGCATCCAGCGGCGTGATGTTCAAAGAAGAACTGGAAGACCTCAAAGACACCTACCTGGGCCGCTTCAATTTGGTGTGGATCATGAGCCGAGAGTCACAAGAAATCCCGCTCTTCAATGGCCGCATTGACTATGAAAAATGCAGTCAATTGCTCACCCACTGGATTGACCCGACTCGCATTGACGCCGCCTTCATTTGCGGCCCCGAGGACATGATGTGGGCGACCAGCGAAGCCTTGCAGGACAAGGGTGTGGAGAAATCCCGCATCAAGATCGAGCTGTTTGGCAGCCCCGTGCAAGACGGTACGCCGCGTGCGCCGCGCACACCCACGCATGGCAACGATTTGTGCGAAGTCGAGGTCATTCTGGACGGCACGCGGCGCAGTTTTGTGATGCAGAAAAACAAAGACAACCTGGTCGATGCCGGTCTGAAAGCCGGGTTGGAGATGCCCTACGCCTGCAAGGGTGGCGTGTGTTCCACTTGCCGCACCAAGGTGATTCAGGGCGAGGTGGACATGGACATCAACTTCGCGCTGGAAGACTACGAGGTGGCGCGCGGTTTTGTGCTCTGCTGCCAAAGCTACCCGGTTACCGACAAGCTGATCATCGATTTTGACGAAGACCATCCGCATAACTGAGCGCGGAGCTTCTGTGTCAACGCATCATTTTCTCAACTTTCAAGAAGATTTTTCATGAGCCATCCTTTGTTCGAAAAACACAAACCCCAACTTGAGCACGCGGTGCAGGCGCTTGCCACACGCGGCTACTGGAGTGCTTACACCGAAATGCCCAGCCCCAAGGTCTATGGCGAGACGGCTTCGGAAACTGGCAAGCTGGCCTTCCAGGCGCACCTTGGCAAGCCCTTTGAATTGAATCAGCCCGGGCAAACCGGTTTGCATGGCGCAGAGCGTTCGCCCTACGGTGTTGATTTAAACTTGAGTTACCCGGTCTGCGACCCGCAGGCGCTGATTGAAGCAGCGCTCAGCGCTATGCCGGCCTGGGGTCTGTTGGGCGCAGAAGGTCGCACCGGACTCTTGATGGAAGCGTTGGAGCGTCTGAACCAACGTAGTTTCGAGATTGCTCATGCGGTCATGATGACAACCGGCCAGGGGTGGATGATGGCTTTCCAGGCCGGTGGCCCCCATGCCCAAGACCGTGGACTGGAGGCCGTGGCGTGCGCCTGGCGCGAGCAGGCGGCCATTCCCCGTGAGGCCATTTGGGAAAAACCCCAAGGCAAAAATGCGCCCTTGCGAATGCAAAAACATTTCGAGATCGTTGGACGTGGCGTGGCGCTGGTGATTGGCTGCGGCACCTTCCCCACCTGGAACACTTACCCTGGCGTTTTTGCCGCGCTGGCCACAGGCAACCCGGTCATCGTTAAGCCGCACAGCAATGCGATCTTGCCAGCGGCTATCACCGTGGCGGTGATCCGGCAGGTACTGTCAGAAAATGGCATCAACCCGAATGTCATCACGCTGGCCGTTGCACCACAACGCAGCGTCACTCAGGCGCTTGCCACCCATAAGGATGTGAAGTCAGTGGACTTCACGGGCAGTAACCATTTTGGAAATTGGCTGATGGACAACTGCAAGCAAGCTCAGGTGTATGCCGAGCTGGCTGGCGTCAACAACGTGGTGATCGAGTCGACCGATGCCTATCAGGGCATGCTGAAGAATCTGGCTTTCACTTTGTCGTTGTACTCAGGCCAGATGTGCACCACCACGCAGGCGATCATCGTCCCCGCTGCGGGCATTGATACCGATGAAGGCCACAAGAGCTTTGACCAGCTTGCTGCCGACTTAGGCGCGGCCATTGCAGCATTTGTGTCCGACCCAAAAATCGCCTGCGCTGTTTTGGGTGCGATTCAATCAGAAGACACCACCCGCCGTATTGACGAGTCATCGCAGTACGCTGAGGTCGTTGTCGCTTCGCAAAAACTGGTCAACCCTGAGTTTCCCGGGGCCCAGGTACGCACCCCAACCTTGCTCAAGTGCGATGCCAGTGACGAGAAGGCCTATATGGTGGAACGCTTCGGCCCTATCAGTTTCGTGGTTCGGGCCGCTGATGCGCCAGCAGCGATAGCGCTGTCTGAGCGTCTGGTACATGACCATGGCGCGCTGACAACGGGCATTTACTCTACCCGCCCCGAGGTTTTGGATGCCATGGTGCAAGCCACTTGGCGCTCCAAGGTGGCGCTGTCGATCAATCTGACTGGCAGCATTTTCGTCAACCAGTCAGCAGCCTTCTCGGACTACCACGGCACGGGCGGCAATCCGTCTGCCAATGCCTCCTACTCGGACTCAGCGTTCGTGGCCAACCGCTTTCGCGTTGTGCAGCGCCGTTTTCATATTTAAACCAACCTTATTGCCTTACCGAAGCGCCGCATGACTTACCAATTCATCAGCTACACCGTCCATGATGGGCTGGCACGCCTGGTCCTCAACCGTCCGGACCGACTCAACAGCTTCACTGTCGCCATGCATCTGGAAGTTCATCACGCGCTGGACGCCGCCGCCGCAGACTCACAAGTCCGGGCGTTGATACTGACCGGTGCAGGCCGTGGCTTTTGCGCCGGGCAGGACTTGAGTGACCGCGCTGTTGCTGCTGATCCCGTCAATGCGGCGGGTGCTGCCAAACCTGATTTGGGTGACTCGATTGAGAAGTACTACGCCCCTCTGGTGCGTCGCCTGCGCACGCTTTCCAAGCCGGTTGTGTGTGCGGTCAATGGCGTCGCCGCTGGCGCGGGTGCCAACATTGCGCTGGCCTGTGACATTGTGATTGCGGTGGAGACCGCCCGTTTTATCCAGCCCTTTTGCAATCTGGGTCTGGTTCCCGACGCGGGCGGCACGTGGTTTTTGCCGCAGCTGGTGGGTCGCGCCCGTGCCTTGGGGCTGGCCCTGCTGGGCGATGCCCTCAGTGCGCAGGAGGCGGCGGACTGGGGTTTGATCTGGAAATGCGTACCGGCCAGTGACTTTGACGCGGAGGTCAACGCGATTGCGGGCAAACTGGCTGCTGGCCCCACCCTGGGCTTCGCCCGGACCAAACAAGCCATTGACGCGGCTGCCACCAGCACGCTGGACCAACAGCTTGACCGCGAGCGCGACTTGCAGCGTGAACTGGGCTACAGCCAGGACTACGCTGAAGGCGTGAGCGCATTCACCAACAAGCGGTCACCGAAGTTTGTCGGACAGTAAATCCGTGATTCAGATTCGGCTTGCATAAAAAAGGAGACCTTCGATGTCCGTTCACACCACGCCCACAGAACTGCTTGATCCCATCGAGCGGGCCAGCCGCGACGAAATCACCGCCTTGCAGATCCAGCGTCTGAAAACCACGCTAAACCATGTCTACAAAAACGTGCCGCACTACCGCAAGGCCTTTGACGACAAGGGTGTGCACCCGGATGACCTGAAGCAGCTCACGGATCTGGCGAAATTTCCCTTCACCAGCAAAAAGGATTTGCGCGACAACTACCCCTTCGGCATGTTCGCTGTGCCACAGGCCCAGGTCTCACGCATTCATGCGTCGTCGGGCACCACAGGCAAGCCCACCGTCGTGGGCTACACCGCCAGCGACATCAACCATTGGGCCGATCTGGTGGCCCGCTCCATCCGTGCGGCAGGCGGGCGGGCGGGCGACACCATACATATCGCCTATGGCTACGGCCTGTTCACGGGCGGCCTGGGCGCGCACTACGGTGCCGAACGCCTGGGCTGCACGGTAATCCCGATGTCCGGTGGGCAAACTGAAAAACAGGTGCAGTTGATTCAGGACTTCAAGCCCCGCCTCATCATGGTGACGCCGTCCTATATGCAGGTCATTGTTGAAGAGTTTGTCCGCCAGGGGATAGATCCGCGCCAGACTTCGCTGAAGATCGGCATCTTTGGCGCCGAGCCGTGGACCGAGGCCATGCGCCGCGAGATCGAAACCAACGCAGGCATTGATGCGGTGGACATTTACGGTTTGTCCGAGGTTATGGGTCCGGGCGTTGCTAGCGAGTGCATCGAGTCTAAAGACGGGCCTGTCATCTGGGAAGATCATTTCTACCCCGAAGTGATTAACCCTGAAACCGGCGAGCTGCTGCCCGATGGCGAAGAGGGCGAACTGGTCTTCACCTCGCTCACCAAAGAGGCTTTCCCCGTCATCCGTTACCGCACGCGTGACCTGACACGTTTGCTGCCGCCGACCTCACGCGCGTTCCGCCGCATGGGCAAGATTGTGGGCCGCTCTGACGACATGCTGATTATTCGTGGCGTGAACGTGTTTCCCACGCAGATAGAAGAGCTGGTTTTAAAGCACGGCAAGCTGTCGCCGCTGTATCAGATCATCGTGACGCGCGACGGCACGCTTGACGAAGTCGAAGTACTGGCAGAACTGCAGCCCGCCGATGCCGCCATGCCTTCCAGCGATGTGGCTGACATCAGCCGCTGGCTACAGCAGCGCATCAAAACCATGGTCGGCATCAGTACCAGGGTGTCCGTGCTTCCTCCTGATTCGATTGAGCGTACCCAGACAGGCAAGTCGCGCCGCGTGATTGACAAGCGCCCAAAGGCCTGAACGCCCTTGTCGCCTAAAGAATGAACGGATTTAAGAAAGCCATTTTTTTACTTTGCATTTTTTTAACCTGAGGAGACATAACATGAATAAACGTACCCTGATCGCCCTGGCTGCTGCACTGATGACGGCGCAGGCCCTGCCCGTCGCTGCCCAGAACAAGGAACCCATCCGCATAGGCGCGGTGTTGTCAACCACCGGGTCAGCGGGCTACCTTGGCGACCCGCAGCTCAAGACGCTGCAAACCTACCTTGCACAAATCAATCAGGACGGTGGCGTGCTTGGGCGCAAGCTTGAGCTGGTTCACTACGACGACGCCTCGGAGGCCGGCAAAGCCAATGGTTTTGCCAAGCGCTTGATCGACGACGACAAGGTCGATTTCCTGATTGCGGGAACCACCACGGGCGCCACCATGGCTATGGCGCCGCTGGTAGAGAAAGCCGGTATTCCCTTGATCTCGCTGTCCGGTGCGGTGGTCGTGGTTGAGCCCGTCAAAAAGTGGATATTCAAGACCCCGCACACGGATCGCATGGCCGCGGAAAAGGTGTTTGAAGACATGAAAAAACGGGGCTTCACCAAAGTCGGCCTACTGAGTGAAACCAGCGGTTTTGGCCAGTCTGGTGCCAAAGAAACCCGCCTCGTTGCTGAAAAGTACGGCATCACGCTGGTGGCTGATGAAACCTACGGCCCCAAGGACACCGACGTGACCGCCCAGTTGACCAAAATTCGCGGCGTGGCTGGCATCCAGAGCCTGTTTGTATTTGGCCTGGGGCAAGGCCCTGCGGTGGTCACCAAGAACGCGGCCCAACTTGGCATGAAGCTGCCGCTGTATCAGTCGCATGGGGTGGCCTCCAATGAGTTCATCAAACTCGCCGGTAGCGCAGCAGAAGGCGTTCGTCTGCCTTCACCCGCGCTGCTTGTAGCCAACTCACTGGCCGCAAACGATCCACAAAAGCCATTGGTGACGAGCTACGCCGCAACCTACTGGAAGCAGTACAAGGACGAACCATCGACCTTTGGCGGCTATGCGCTGGATGCCCTGACGCTTGGCGTGCAAGCCATCAAGACGGCTGGCAGCACCAACAAGGACGCCGTGCGTGCCGCACTTGAGAAAACCAAAGGTTTCATGGGAACCACGGGTCAGTTCAACATGTCGGCCACCGACCACATGGGTCTGAACTTGAGCGCCTTCCGGATGGTGGAAGTCAAGAATGGCGGCTGGGTTCTGCTGAAGTAGGCGCATCATGCTCGCCGAGTTCCTACAGTTCCTGTTCTCCGGCCTGACCACTGGCGCAACCTATGCGTTGGCGGCTCTGGGCTTCGCCATCATCTATAACTCCAGCGGGGTGATTAATTTTGCTCAGGGCGAGTTCATCATGCTGGGTGGCATGGCCGCAGTCGCGTTGACAGGTCTTGGCTTGCCGCTGCCGCTGGCGATTGTGCTGGCAATCGTTGTGGCAGGCGCTGTAGGGGCTTTGATTGAGAAATTTGCCATCGAACCTGCAGGCCGTGCGGATGTGGTTCCCCTCATCATCATCACCATCGGCGCCTCCCTGGTTGTGCGCGGTCTGGTGCAGGTGTTGCTGGGCAAGGGTACGCATGCGCTTGCTGCCTTCTCGGGCGAGAAGCCTTTTCTTATCGCTGGTGCCACCTTGCTGCCGCAAAGCCTGTGGGTACTGGGCGTTGCGGCTGTGGTGGTGGTGGCGCTGGGCTGGTTTTTTGGCCGCACCCAGCAAGGCAAGGCCATGCTTGCGACCTCGCACAACAAGCTGGCGGCTGAATTGGTGGGGATCAATACCAAGTCCGTTTTGTTGCTGTCGTTTGTGCTGTCGGGGGCACTGGGGGCATTGGGCGGCGTTCTGCTTGCGCCCATTACCTACACATCCTATGACGTGGGCATCATGCTGGGCCTTAAAGGATTCGTGGCCGCGACGCTGGGCGGCCTGGGTAGCGGCATGGGTGCGGTGGTGGGTGGTTTGTTGCTAGGGATTCTGGAAGCCATGACGGCCGGCTATATCTCGTCGGCCTACAAAGACGCCATGCCTTTTCTGCTGATTTTACTGGTGCTGTTTTTTATGCCCAGCGGATTGTTCGGCGCCAAAACCATAGGCCGGGTTTGAGCCCCGGGAAAAGCTTCGCATGAAAAAACTCTCATCTTCTACCCTGGGTTTGCTGCTTCTGGCGGTCGTGCTGCTGTGCTTGCCGCTGATTTTGCCGAACAGTTTTTACTTCGACGTGGCTACCCGCATGGCCATCAATGCGGTGATTGCCATTGGTCTGAACCTGCTGATTGGCTACACCGGGCAAATTAGTCTGGGGCACGCAGGTTTTTTTGGCCTGGGGGCTTACGCCTCGGCCATCTTGACCTCGCGCTACGGCTGGCCTTCTGCCTTGGCCATGGTGGCTGCGGCCATAGGGGTGGCGGCGCTGGCTTTGCTGGTTGCGCGACCTGTGCTGCGCCTCAAGGGGCACTACCTGGCCATGGCGACTTTGGGGCTGGGCATCATCATCATGATTGTGCTCACCAATGAAGCCGCACTGACCGGCGGGCCGGACGGCATGGCGGTGCCTGCATTCGTTGTGTTCGGCTGGGCAGTCAGCGGCGAAAAGAGCTGGTACGCCGTTTGTGCGGCCCTGTTGCTGCTGATGGCCTGGGCGGCCACAAACCTGATCAACGCACCCGGAGGGCGGGCATTGCAAGCCATTCACGGCTCAGAGATAGCCGCCTTTGCTGTGGGCGTGGATGTGACGGCAATGAAGGTGCGGGTGTTTGTGTTGTCCGCCATTGTGGCCAGCGTGATGGGCAGCCTGAGCGCCCACTATGTCGGCTTCGTCACGCCTGGGATGGCTGGTTTTCATCACTCGATTGAGCTGGTGACCATGGTGGTTCTGGGTGGCATGGCTTCCGTGTTCGGCTCTATTGTGGGGGCGGTTGTACTGACGCTACTACCCCAACTTCTCTCCACGCTGGAAGGCTGGGAAACCGTGGCCTTCGGCATGGTGCTCATGGCCAGCATGATCTTTTTGCCTAAAGGCGTGGTGCCCACCTTGCGCAGCAGACTGAACCGGGGCAAGGTATGAATTCCCTCGAAGTTAAATCACTGAGCAAGGTCTTTGGCGGCCTGCATGCGGTGCAGGATATGAGCTTTAACGTGCTCAAGGGCACGGTTCACTCGCTGATCGGGCCGAACGGCGCTGGCAAGACCACGCTGATTAACCTCATCACGGGGATGTACACCCCGACCTCCGGTCAAGTGTCGTTTGAGTCCCGGAACATCACCGGCATTGCCCCGCAGAAGTTGCCCGCACTCGGCATGGCGCGAACCTTTCAGAATCTGCAGGTGTGCATGAACATGAGCGTCGTTGAGAACGTGATGGTTGGCGCCCATCTGCGGCAAAACAGCGGTTTGATGGCAGGGCTGCTGTCCTTGCCCCGCTTGCGCGCGAACGACCGGGCTTGCCGCGCTGAAGCACTGGAGGCGATGGCCCAGGTGGGAGTTGCGGCCTATGCAGATGCGCAGGCCAGCCAGATGTCCTATGGCGCTCTCAAGCGCCTTGAAATTGCGCGCGCACTCATGACCCACCCGACCATGGTGTTGATGGATGAACCTGCGGCCGGCCTTAACCCAACCGAAACCGCTGAAGTGGGTCAACTGATACGGCGTTTGGCGGATAAGGGACTGACGATTTTGCTGGTCGAGCATGACATGCCGCTGGTCATGGGTATTTCCAACATCATCACCGTGTTGAATTACGGCAAGAAACTGGCCGAAGGGACACCGACACAGATGCGTTCAAATCCTGAGGTCATTGCAGCCTACCTCGGTGCTGAAGTGGGTGATGTGGACGCCGTCCAAGCACAAGGGGAGTACGCATGACCGCATTAGCAAGTTCACCGCCTGCCACCCAGGTGGCCCCCCTATTGTTCGCCAAGGGCGTGACAAGCCACTATGGCCGCATCCAAGCCTTGCACGGCGTGGATATCACGGTTAATGCCGGTCAGCTAGTTGCGTTGGTCGGTGCCAATGGCGCAGGCAAGACAACGCTGTTGCGGTCAATTTCGGGTGTTCAGGCGGCAAGCGGCGGCAGTATTGATTTTTTGCAGCAAGACATCAGCCGCATGATGGCCAGCCAGCGTGTGCGAGTCGGCATCAGTCAAGTGCCTGAAGGCCGACAGGTATTTGCACCCATGACGGTAGAAGACAATTTGCGCTTGGGTGCTTTCACGCGCAACAAAGCCGAGATAGACCAAGGCCTGATGGCCATGTATGAGCTGTTTCCTATGCTGAAAGACAAGCGCCAGCAAGCAGCAGGCATCTTGTCGGGCGGACAGCAGCAAATGCTGGCGATGGCGCGTGCGCTAATGGCTAAACCCAAGCTACTGCTGCTCGATGAACCCAGCATGGGGCTTGCCCCCTTGATTGTTCGGGAGATCTTTCAACTCATTCAAAAACTGCGCGACCAAGGCATCACCATCCTGGTCGTGGAACAAAACGCCCGTGCTGCACTGTCCATTGCCGATCAGGGCTACGTGATGGAGTTAGGCCGCATCGTGATGTCTGGCCCAGGACAGGAGTTGCTCCGGGATGACAAGATCAGGCAGGCCTATCTGGGAATGTAATCATGACAAAACCAAACTTGAATCCACAACAAATAGCCGAAGCGGTCGCGATCGGCATGATGGCCAAAGACCGCGCTACCACCCACCTGAGCATGCGCGTAACCCACATCAGCCCCGGCACTGCGCACCTGGAGATGACCGTGCGCGAGGACATGCTCAACGGCCATGACACCTGCCACGGCGGCTACATCACCACCCTGGCCGATTCGGCCTTTGCCTTTGCCTGCAACTCTTATAACGAACTCACCGTAGCTGCCTCGCTGACGATTGATTTCATCGCGCCCGTGTTCAATGGCGAGGTGCTGACGGCGCGTGCGGTGGAGGTCTCTTTAAGCCGACGCACCGGGATTTATGACGTGGAGGTCATCAATCAGAAAGGGGCGCGTGTGGCGGTTTTTAGGGGCCGATCGCATCGTATCCAAGGCCGGCAGGTGGTGACACTGCCCGCCTGAGTGAGAGCCGAACACTAGGCAATCAGCCGCAACTCAAACTCACCGCCTGCAAGGTTTTACCACTCTTGGGCTCAGCGGTCACCAGATTGATTTGCCTCGGGTTCTGAGGGTTTGAAGCAATGGCGGAGAACTTCAAGGTTTGCGAGCCTTCGTAGTTGCCGACGGGCGTGTACTGGCGCACCACAAAATCATGTTTCAGGTTTTCTCCTTTGTTCTCACCCGCGCTGACGCGTGAGCTGTGGCCATGCTCGGTCACCGTCCAGTAGGCAGTCCAGGGGCCAACGCCTTGCGCCGGTGTGACGCGGGCTTCAAATTGATTGCTGTCGGTTGTACTGTGAAGCGAGATGCTGGCGCGGGCGAGCTCGGACGTGGCCGTCACAGCGCGAGTGGTATCGCGCCAGTCTTGGCCGTTGCGCACGATCTGCGGCGTGTAAATATTGGGCAGCCCGTTGCTGGCGGCAATCTGGCGTTGGCGAGTGGTGTGACTCGGGCTGGCAAAGCGGTCCACCCAGCCGATGTAGTTCCAGTAGCCCACATGAAAGGCCTGCGCCACTACCGGTTGGCCCTTGAGCGTGGACAGCCATTGGTCTGCGGGGGGGCAAGAACTGCAACCCTCAGAGGTGTAAAGCTCAATCACCTGGGTGAGCCGCTCGCCCGTGCGGACTTGGCAAGTGGGTTCGGCGGCCAAGGCAAAAGAGGGCAGAGCAGCGAGA
>JAYVPU010000235.1:0-4520 GCA_043757205.1 Comamonadaceae bacterium
GCTGCGCAGCAGCCATGCCTGCGGGGCCTGAGCCGACCACGGCGACTTTCCTCCCGGTCTTGCACGCGGCGGGTTGCGGTACGACCCAGCCTTCGTGCCAAGCGCGGTCGATGATGGCGTGCTCAATGGATTTAATACCCACCGCATCATCGTTCACGTTCAGCGTACAAGCCGCCTCGCAAGGCGCGGGGCAAATACGGCCCGTGAACTCGGGGAAGTTGTTGGTGCTGTGCAGGGTGTCAATCGCGTCTTTCCAGTCGGCACGGTAGACCATGTCGTTGAAGTCCGGAATGATGTTGTTGACGGGGCAGCCGCTGTTGCAAAACGGCGTGCCGCAGTCCATGCAGCGCGCGGACTGTTGCTTAGCCTGCGCATCGTCCAGACCGATGACAAATTCCTTGTAGGTTTTCAGCCGCTCAGGCACGGGTTTGTAGCCCTCCTCGACACGCTCAAACTCCATGAAGCCGGTAATTTTTCCCATGATGGTTCTTTCCTCAACTTGTCTTACTTAGTAGCAACGGCTTCTTGGTGCGTAGCCATGTGCGCACTGGTCGTCTCGGTGGCAGCTTCCAGGCGGCGCTCTTTGCGCTCCAGCAAAGCCCGTTTGTATTCGTTGGGGAATACCTTGACGAATTTTTTGCGTGACTCGCCCCAGGTGTCGAGCAATTCGCGGGCGCGCTTGCTGCCGGTCCAGCGGTGATGGTCTTGCAAGAGGCGTTTGAGCAATTCTTCATCGCTCTCGCCCGCATGCCAGTCGGATTTGTCGTGGCTGTGTTGTTCTTCCGTACTCATGACGCGGTCCATGCTCACCATAGTCGTGTTGCAGCGCGTGGCGAACTTGCCGTCTTCATCAAACACATAGGCCACACCACCGCTCATACCGGCTGCAAAGTTGCGCCCGGTCTGGCCCAACACGGCAACGGTTCCGCCGGTCATGTATTCACAGCCATGGTCACCTGTACCTTCCACCACCGCCGTCGCACCCGACAGACGCACAGCAAAGCGCTCGCCGGCCACGCCGCTGAAGAAGGCCTCACCACTGGTAGCCCCGTACATCACCGTGTTGCCCACGATGGTGTTTTTGATGGCTTCGCCGCGGAAGTCCAGGCTTGGGCGCACCACCACACGACCGCCAGACAGACCCTTGCCGGTGTAGTCGTTGGCGTCACCAATCAGGTAGAGCGTGATACCGCGCGCCAGGAAAGCACCGAAGGATTGACCGCCCGTGCCTTCCAACTGAATACGCAGCGTGTCATCGGGCAAGCCTTCAGGGCGAACCCGCGTCAGCGCGCCTGACAGCATGGCACCCACGGAACGGTTGACGTTGCGCGTGACTTCCATGAACTGGACTTTTTCGCCCTTGTCGATGGCCGCGCGCGACTTGGCGATCAGCACATTGTCCAACGCTTTTTCCAGACCATGTTCTTGCACTTGCGTGTGGTGACGCGGCACATCGGCCGGCACGTCGGCCATCGCAAACAAGCGACGGAAATCCAGGCCATTGGCTTTCCAGTGCGCAATGCCCTGGCGCGTGTCGAGCAGATCGGCACGGCCAATCAAATCATCAAACTTGGCGATGCCCATTTGCGCCATGATCTGGCGCACTTCTTCAGCGATGAAGAAGAAATAGTTCACCACATGCTCAGGCTTGCCGGAGAACTTTTTACGCAGTGCCGGATCTTGCGTGGCCACACCCACCGGGCAGGTATTGAGGTGACACTTGCGCATCATGATGCAGCCCTCCACCACCAGCGGTGCGGTGGCAAAACCAAACTCATCAGCACCCAGCAGCGCGCCAATCACCACGTCGCGGCCCGTCTTCATTTGACCATCGGCTTGGACGCGGATGCGACTGCGCAAGCGGTTCAGAACGAGTGTTTGCTGGGTTTCTGCCAGACCAATTTCCCACGGGCTGCCCGCGTGCTTGATGGACGACCAAGGTGAAGCGCCCGTGCCGCCGTCATGACCGGCAATCACCACATGGTCACTCTTGCACTTGGCCACGCCTGCGGCAATCGTGCCAACACCAATCTCACTCACCAATTTGACGCTCACGCTCGCGTGCGGAGCCACGTTCTTCAAGTCGTGAATCAACTGGGCCAAGTCTTCGATCGAATAAATATCATGGTGCGGTGGGGGCGAAATCAAACCCACCCCTGGCACCGAGTGACGCAAACGACCAATGTAGTTGGACACCTTGCCGCCGGGCAACTGGCCGCCCTCACCGGGCTTGGCCCCCTGCGCCATCTTGATCTGAATTTGATCGGCACTGGTGAGGTACTCAGCCGTCACGCCAAAGCGGCCGGATGCCACTTGCTTGATTTTGGAGCGCAGTGAGTCGCCATCCAGCAGCGGCAGATCGACCTCGACCTGTTCCGCACCAATGACACTCTTGAGCGTCTCACCCTGCTTGATCGGAATGCCTTTAAGTTCCTGGCGATAACGCGCCGGGTCTTCGCCGCCTTCACCGGTGTTGCTCTTGCCGCCAATCCGATTCATGGCCACAGCCAAGGTGGCGTGCGCTTCCGTGCTGATGGAGCCCAGTGACATGGCACCGGTGGCAAAACGTTTGACGATCTCACTGGCGGGCTCCACCGCGTCCACCGCAATCGCTTTGGCGGGGTCGAGCTTGAACTCAAACAAGCCGCGCAGCGTCATGTGGCGCTTGCTTTGGTCGTTGATGAGCTGGGCGTATTCCTTGTAGGTGTTCCAGTTGTTGGAGCGCGTGCTGTGCTGCAACTTGGCAATCGCATCAGGCGTCCACATGTGCTCTTCACCCCGTGTGCGCCAGGCGTATTCGCCACCGGCCTCCAGCATGGAGGCCAGCACCGGATCGTTGCTGAAAGCGGCTTTGTGCATGCGGATGGCTTCTTCAGCCACCTCAAAAATACCAATACCTTCCACCCGACTCGGCGTGCCAGTGAAGTACTTGTCAATGGTCTCAGTGTTCAGGCCAATGGCCTCAAACAATTGCGCACCGCAATAGCTCATGTAGGTGGACACACCCATCTTGGACATGATCTTGGACAGGCCCTTGCCGATGGCTTTAACGTAGTTATAGATCGCTTTGTCCGCCGACAGATCGCCGGGCAGGTCCTGGTGCATGGCAGCCAGGGTTTCCATCGCCAGGTAGGGGTGTACGGCTTCTGCACCGTAGCCCGCCAGAACACCGAAGTGATGCACTTCACGCGCCGTGCCGGTTTCGACCACCAAGCCTGCCGTGGTGCGAAGACCCTCACGCACCAGGTGCTGGTGAATCGAGCTCAAGGCCAAGAGTGCGGGAATAGCGACTTGAGTCGCCGTAATAGCACGGTCACTGATGGTGAGGATGTTTTTGCCGCTCTTGATCGCATCCACGGCCTCAGCACACAGCGAGGCCAGCTTGGCCTCCACGCCTTCACGGCCCCAGGCCAGCGGGTAGGTGATATTGAGCGTGTAGCTGCGGAATTTGCCTTGCGTGGTGGCTTCGATATTGCGCAGCTTGGCCATGTCGGCAAAGTCAAGAATCGGCTGACTCACCTCCAATCGCATGGGCGGGTTGACTTGGTTGATGTCCAGCAGATTGGGTTTGGGGCCGACGAAGGACACCAGCGACATCACGATGGCTTCGCGGATCGGGTCGATCGGCGGGTTGGTCACCTGCGCGAACAATTGCTTGAAGTAGTTGTACAACGGTTTGTTTTTGTCGGACAAGACAGCCAGCGGGCTGTCATTGCCCATGGAGCCAATGGCTTCTTCGCCTGCGGTCGCCATGGGGGCGATCAGGAACTTCAGGTCTTCTTGCGTGAAACCGAAAGCCTGCTGACGGTCAAGCAGACTGATCTGGTCGGTGATGCGCTTGTCGCCCGCACGGTTACCAGCAGCATGGCCGTCTGCCACGCGCTTCCTTCGCTCAGCGTAAGACACATCGTCCAGCTTGATGCGCAGGTTTTCGATCCACTGCTTGTAGGGCTTGTTGTTGGCCAGATTGGACTTGATTTCCTCGTCGTCAATCATGCGCCCCTGTTCCAGATCAATCAGGAACATCTTGCCGGGCTGCAAACGCCATTTGCGCACGATTTTGCTTTCGGGCACAGGCAGCACGCCGGACTCCGAACCCATGATGACCAAGTCGTCATCGGTGATGCAGTAGCGCGAGGGGCGCAGACCGTTGCGATCCAGCGTAGCGCCAATCTGGCGACCATCGGTGAACACGATGGAGGCTGGGCCATCCCAGGGCTCCAACATGGCCGCGTGGTACTCGTAAAAAGCGCGGCGACGCTCGTCCATGGTGGTGTGCTGCTCCCAGGGCTCGGGGATCATCATCATCACGGCTTGGCTGATCGGGTAACCCGACATGGTGAGCAGCTCAAGACGGTTGTCAAACGTGGCGGTGTCGGACTGGTCGGCGAAGCTGATCGGGTAGAGCTTTTGCAGGTCAGCGCCCAGCACGGGGGACGACATCACGCCTTCGCGCGCCTTCATCCAGTTGTAGTTGCCTTTGACGGTGTTGATCTCGCCGTTGTGCGCCACATAGCGGT
>JAYVPU010000236.1:0-17754 GCA_043757205.1 Comamonadaceae bacterium
GCATGTCCGTCAGCGGCCCGCCCGCATTGAAGGGCGAACAGCATGCTTACCGCGACGTCATACCGTTTGCCAAACGCCTGGTTGAAACTTTCCCTGACCGCGTGCTGTGGGGCACCGACTGGCCGCATCCCAACTTGAAAGACCATATGCCGGATGACGGCTTGCTGGTCGATTTCATCCCGCAGATTGCGAGCACGCCAGAATTACAACGAAAACTGCTGGTCGACAACCCGACCCGCCTTTACTGGAGCTGAATATGTCCCTTGAGAAACCCTATCTCGACGTGCCCGGCACCACGGTGTTTGATGCCGAACAATCCCGCCTGGGCTACCACCTCAACCAGTTTTGCATGTCGCTCATGACGGCCCCGAACCGTGAACGTTTCAAGGCCGATCAGCGCGCATACCTGGACGAGTGGCCCATGACCGAGGAGCAAAAGCAGGCCGTGCTGGCGCGTGACCTCAACCGCTGCATTGCGGTGGGCGGCAACATCTACTTCTTGGCCAAACTCGGAGCCACCTTGGGCAAGAGCTTTCAGCAAATGGCGGGCTCCATGACCGGCAAGACCGAAGAGGAATACCGCGACATGATGATCGCCGGTGGCCGCTCGGTCAAAGGCAACCGCGTGGTCGGAGAAGACGGCGATGCGCAGGCTAAAAATCAGCCGCAAGGTTCAGGATCAGGAGCACTTTAATGGCAAAAATCACCGCATCCGTTTTCACCTCTCACGTCCCCGCCATCGGCGCGGCCATGGACTTAGGGAAAACACACGAGCCCTATTGGCAGCCGCTGTTCAAGGGCTACGAGTACTCCAAGCAGTGGCTCAAGGACAACAAGCCCGACGTCATTTTCTTGGTCTTTAACGACCACGCCACCGCTTTTAGTCTGGACATGATCCCTACCTTTGCCATTGGCACGGCGGCGTCTTACCAATCCGCGGACGAAGGCTGGGGCCCGCGCCCCGTGCCCGTGGTGCAGGGCCACCCTGAGCTGGCCGCGCACATTGCGCAATCCGTCATTCAGCAGGACTTTGACCTCACCATCGTCAACAAGATGGACGTGGACCACGGCCTGACCGTGCCGCTGTCCCTGATGTGTGGCGAACAAGACCCGGTGAAGGGCGCTTGGCCTTGCCCGGTGATTCCCTTCGCCGTCAACGTGGTGCAGTATCCGGTGCCTTCTGGTCAGCGCTGCTTGAACCTGGGCAAGGCCATTCGCAAAGCGGTGGAGAGTTTTGACAAAGACCTCAACGTGCAGATCTGGGGCACGGGCGGCATGAGCCACCAGTTGCAAGGCCCGCGTGCGGGTTTGATCAACAAAGAGTTTGACGCCGCTTTCATGGACCAGATGATCCAAGACCCCGAAGCCCAGGCCGCTGTGCCGCACATTGATTACGTGCGCGAGGCCGGTTCTGAGGGCATTGAGCTGGTGATGTGGCTGATTGCGCGCGGCGCGATGGACGATCTGAATGGTGGCCCAGCGCCCACGCTCAAGCACCGTTTCTACCATGTGCCCGCCAGCAATACCGCTGTGGGCCATTTGATTCTTGAAAACCAGTAATCCCGTTCGGGCTGAGCCTGTCGAAGCCCTTCGACAAGCTCAGGGTGAACGGACTTCATCTCATAAAAAGGAAGCTAAATCATGAGCAAAACCATCAAAGTCGCCCTGGCAGGCGCAGGCGCTTTCGGCACCAAACACCTGGACGGCATGAAAAACATCGACGGCGTTGAAGTCGTCTCGCTGGTGGGGCGCCGACTCGACCAAACGCAAGAGATTGCGGATAAATACGGCATCAAACACGTCACCACCGAGCTGGCCGACAGCTTGGCGATCAAGGAAGTGGACGCGGTGATTTTGTGCACCCCCACGCAGATGCACGCCGAGCAAATGATCCAGTGCCTGAAGGCCGGCAAACACGCGCAGGTCGAGATCCCCATGGCCGACAGCTGGAGCGATGCGCAAGCCATTTTGCAAGCGCAAAAAGAATCCGGTCTGGTCGCCATGTGCGGCCACACGCGGCGCTTTAACCCCAGCCACCAGTACGTGAACCAGAAAATCAAGGCGGGCGAGTTCAACATCCAGCAGTTGAACGTGCAAACCTACTTCTTCCGCCGCACTAACATGAACGCCATGGGCCAGGCCCGTAGCTGGACGGATCACTTGCTGTGGCACCACGCGGCGCACACCGTGGACTTGTTCGCCTACCAGTGCGGCAGCCCCATCGTCAAAGCCAATGCCGTGCAAGGCCCGATCCACCCTGCGCTGGGCATTGCGATGGACATGTCCATCCAGCTTCAGGCGGCCAATGGCGCGATTTGCACGCTCTCTTTAAGCTTTAACAACGACGGCCCGCTGGGCACCTTCTTCCGCTACATCGGCGACACCGCGACCTACATCGCCAGCTACGATGATTTGTACAACGGTCATAACGAGAAGATCGACGTGAGCCAAGTGGCAGTCAGCATGAACGGTATCGAGCTGCAAGACCGCGAGTTCTTCGCCGCCATCCGCGAAGGCCGCGAGCCCAATTCCAGCGTGGCCCAGGTCTTGCCTTGCTACAAGGTGCTGCACGAGTTGGAGTTGCAGCTCAATAGCTGAAGTCCGACAAAAGCACAACGAAAGCCCAGAGCGCTCCGCATGACCTGCACCTTCAACCGCAGCCTTGAAGACGTGGGCAATATCGTCGAGTTTGGCCACGTCAACACCCGCGTGCCTGACCAGCAACAGGCCGTCATCTTCTACGTGATGGGCCTGGGGCTGACGCGTGACCCGTTCATGCAAACGGGCATTCACAACGCGTGGATGAACGCGGGCAGCAGCCAGTTCCACCTGCCCACCGGCCCGGCCCAAGTGCTGCGCGGCGTGACCGGTTTGGTCATGCCTGACTTGGCTGTGTTGACATCAAGATTGAGCGACGTTGCTCCCTTGCTCAAAGGCACGCAGTTCAGTTTTACCCGCTGCGCTGAGGCCGACGCCGTGGACGTGCGCTGCCCCTGGGGCAACCGCATCCGCGTGCACGCGCCCGACCCCGAGCGCTTTGGTGCCATGACGCGTGGCATGCCCTATGTCGAGATCGACTGCACCCCCGGCAGCGCCGCAGGCATTGCCCGTTTCTACACCGACATTCTCCAGGCCGTGACCCGCACGGCGGAGGATGCCGCAGGTCGCTTTGCCCACATCACCACCGGCCCAGCCCAGGCCCTTCTGTATCGCGAGACGACGCGTGAGCTGCCCGCCTATGACGGCCACCACGTCCAGATCGCCGTGGCCGACTTCTCGGGCGTGCACAGCCGACTGCTGGCACGCGGCCTGGTCACCGAAGAAAGCAACCCCAGCCAGTACCGTTTTCAGGATATCACTGACCTGGACAGCGGCCAGGTTCTGGTCACCATCGAGCACGAGGTCCGCAGCATGCGCCACCCGCTGTTTGCGCGGGTGCTGGCGAATCGCAGCGATTGAGCCATTTTCATCACAGCAACCGGCTTTGCGTCGAGGCATCGGCCAGTGGCCGCAGCCGAGCGTAGTCCAGCAGCTCCGCCAGCCGTGCGCCCTGGCGCTGCCATTCGTCAAACACCGCTTCACCCAGCAGCACGTAATGCCACGGCTGCCCGCCGCGCAGCGTTGGCGGCAGGGCGTTGATGCGCTCGCACCAGGCTATTGCGGCCTTGAGCTTGCGCTGCACGTTGGGGTGAATGGTCTGCTGCTCGGCCTTGGTCTCGACCAGGTAAATCGCCTCGTTCGTCGTGCCTTGGGTGCGCACCAGAAAGTCGGGTGAGTAAAACGCAGGCAGGCCATCGTCTTTCACGTAGCGCAGGCGGGCAAAGGTGTGGCGGTTTTCACTGATCTTGCAAAATGCCTGCACCTGTGTGTCGGCCTGTGCCCAGTGGATGAAGGCGCGCTCCAGCCCGCCGCTTTTCGCAGGCCAGCCCAGCCGTGTGTAGATGCACTTGCTCACCTCCACCGAATGGCTCTCGCGCACCATCAGCTTGGGCACCTCCGACAGCATGCGCTGGTGCACCTCGGTTTGCCCGGTCACATGCTTGTGTTCCGAGTCCAGCAGCGCCACGGCAAATACTTTGGTGATGTGGTCCACCATGGGTTGCAGCAAGAGCACGCGCCAGTTTTCTTGTCCGTTGGAATCGTCCAGCGGGTTGAAGGTCTGCGCGAACAGTTGCGTCCAGATGTAGTCGTCAATCCAGCCGGTGAGTTCTGCCGTGTTCACCTGCAAATACGGCTTGGCCAGATGCGTGGCCACCTTGTTGCCCTTGGGTAAATCAGAACTCAGCGCCTGGCTGATGCGCCGTGTCAGGCGTGCCAGATAGTCGTTGTAGCCGCCCACGTTCATCACTGCACCGTCCACGCGGTAGTCGCGTGCCCACCAGCAGCGCATCCGGCGCAGCAGCCTTGTACAAGTCCAGCAAAGACCAATGCGCGTGGTCTTTTCCCAGCACCTCATGCGCCACGATGGCGTTCAAAATTGCCTGCTTCTGCCCCGCGTGAAAGTTCAACGCGCCACGCGCCATCACCATGTCTTCACCAAACCACCCCATCAACAACTCAGCGGTGGTGGGCGTGACCAACTCCAGAATGTCTGCCGCCCCGGACTCTAGGCCGAGGCAAAGCTGGTTGGTTTTGGCCGTGAGGCCGGTGGAGAGGGCGAGTTGGTGATTGATTTCAGTCATGGCTTATCTGTCCCTGTGCTTTGAAATGGATGCCCTTGCGATGGCCGGAGTAATTGACTACAATTGTGGTAATCTATGAAAGACAGGCCATGCCCACCGTTTCCATGCGCATCGATGAGTCCTTGATCAGCGCTGCCCGCACGGCCGCCAAGGCAGAATTCCGCACCGTGCAGGGGCAGGTGGAGTTCTGGGCCAAAGTGGGCCGTGCTGCGCTGGACAACCCCGACTTGCCCGCCTCCTTCATTGCCGAAAGCCTCATGAGCCTGGCCGAGCCGCGTGAAGACAGCACGCCCTTCGTTCCCCGCAGCCGCACTCGCCCCATGCAGGCATGAGCTGGCAAGTGCAGCAAACGCGGCGCTTTGCCCGCGTTTACAAAAAACTGACCAACGCCGCACTGATTGCCGACACGGACGATGCCGTAGCCACCGTAGCCACCGTGGCCGACAACCCCGATGTGGGGGAGCGCAAAAAGGGCGACCTGGCCCAGTTGTGGGTACACAAGTTCCGCAGCCAGGGGCAGCTGTATTTGCTGGGTTACACCCGCGAGGAGGAAGTGCGGCTGATCTACCTGGAAGCCCTGGGGCCGCATGAGAATTTCTACCGGGATTTGAAGCGCTAACCGCATGGAACAGAATTTGAAAACTGGTGGATTGGACGATTCGCTCACACCGCCCCCACGCTGTTCACCACCTCAGCCTCAAACCCAAACACATCCACCACCCGCACGCACACCTTGCGCGGGCCGACTTTTCTGGGAACGGTGACGCAGGCTTGCGTCACCACGCGCAGCGCGTCGGCATCGTTGGCGGTGTTGCCCCGGTAGTCTTGCCAGACCGAGCGGAACACCTTGCCGTCGTAGTCCGGGTCTACCGCCCAGTATTCGATCAGGGCCAGCGGCTCGGCGTTGGCCACGGCTTGCAGCTTGGCGCGGTTGGCCGGGGCAATCACCGCATTGCTGCGGTTGATGTTGTCAAAGTAACCCCGGCTGACCGGGTAGGAGGGTTGATAGACCTCGCGCGGTGCCAGCGGAAACCAGCCCACAGCAGCTGCCAATGCGCCACCGATGGCTGCTGAAATCTGAAAATTTTTGCCGCCCACAAATGCCACCAGCGCGGGCGCGTATACGGCCTGTTCACGCGCCGGGCCGGGAACCCAGCCCCATGAACTGCCAAGCCTGGCCCAGCGTCCGTAGTGCGACACCGTATAACCCCAGGGCGCGTCGTCGATCCAGGTCCAACCCCAAGGATCCACCCAGGTCCAGTGACCATTGCGATAGGGCGTCCAGTCGCTAGCCACCCGGTTTGGAATCCAGACATTGCCGTAGTTCGGGTCTGCACGCCAAACGCCGTTGGCGTCGAGGTCTTCATAGCCCACGACATTGGACGATAAATAACGTGCCGATTTCGAGTTGTCAAAACGGCGATCACGCTCACGTGCCCAGCGATCCAGCCCGTCGTCGCGCTGTGCCAGCAGGGGCTCATAGTCGGACAGGCCGATGCCGTAAAAGCGGTAGGCCTTGCGCGGGGCTACCGCGTACGACGCGCCTTCGCCATACACCTCGGCCTGGCCGCTCAGCACCGTGACAGCCGTTGCGTCATCCCTGAGGTCAACGTCGATGCGATATTCACCTGGGCTGCGAAAGGTAAAGGCAAGATTGGGTGTATTCACTTCAAAGGTCTGGTTGGGGCCTATGCGCCGCACCCGCACTTTCAAGCTGCCTTGAGAGAGCTGCACTTGTGTCATGCGGTCATTGAGATTGAGCAGCGTGGCGCTGGTGGATGGACCTAGGCGTATCGCCGCGCCACCAATCTGCAGTTCAGCCCGCGAGTTGGCGGCTGTCCAAAGGCGGTCGCCAGTGGTCAGCGGCCGGTTGACGACAGCCTGCAACCAGTCGGGGTCACCAGCGGGTGAAAAACTGACCGAGCCAGTGGTATAGCCCAACCGGGCAACACGCGAGGGCGGATCGGCGTTGGCCCATCCGCTGGCGATCAACAAAGCGATCCCAATGCCTAAGGCAGTTGCCTTGCTTCGCAAGTTTCGGATTTGCATAGGGATTCCTTATCACAGGCCCAACAGTGGCCCCGAATTCGTCCGATGACCGTGCGCTGACGCACACAATGTTGACTGCGAACGGTTACCGGGTTAATGAGAGTGAAACAACTTGTGTCGAACGGTTGGACTTGAATTTTTTAAAACCCAAACTATGGTTAAACCATGGTCGGCGGAGCCAGTTTTTGGTGTGATCTGTCAGGCCTACAACCAACCAATGCGGAGGTTTTATGCAGATTGCTGATCGTTTCATCGACAAGGCGGGTCACGCTTTGATGCGTGACTTTGGTGCGTTTTATCCCACGGGGCACACCGTGGTGGCGTTTCGTGAACAGCAGGAGGCGGAGCAGGTGCTCAAGGAGCTACAGGCGATGGGCGGGGTGTTTGCCGATTGCGTTGAATATTCGCCCGCGCAAATGGCGGAATTCGCCGAGCACAATTTACAGGAGGCGGGGGTTATTGCGAGCTTGGGCACCAGCATGACGACCGTGGGCACCTACTTGGACGCGGCCCGGAATGGGGCAACCTTCCTGATCGTACCGACCCCTGACGATATGGCCGCTGAGCGGGTGATGGAAATGGTGCACCACGCCCCGTCTTTCCTGCTGGCCCAACGCTATCGCCGGTTTGCGATTGAAGAGATGCATTGACATTGCTGTACCGGATTGATGGGGCTCAGGTTGTCGCCCGGGTGGGCGGCCTAGGGCTTCGTTGGGCTCTGAACTGATAATGCCTGTCCAGTTCAGAAACACAGGCTTTTCACATGATTTCAGGCGACGATGAACGCACGCAGCACCGCGTGTTTGGATTTTTTCGTGCATTGGCATGGCCGAGATGGGTTGAGAGTTTTCGGGCGCTGTGGCCACCGGTGGTGGCTGTGGGTGCGAGGGAGCGTTTGCGCATCGTTGTGGGTGTGATGCTGGCGCTTTTTTTCACGGCGCTGATCAGCCACCTTTGGGCTGATGTTGGGCTTTATCCCCTGGTTTTGGTCGCGCCCCTCGGGGCCAGTGCGGTGTTGGTGTTGGCCTTGCCCTCCAGCCCGATGGCTCAACCTTGGGCGGTGCTGGCAGGTAATGCGGTTTCGGCTTTGGTGGGGGTTGTCTGTGCCCAGACGATCAGTGAGCCTATGGTCGCGGCCCCCATCGCCGTTGGGCTGGCCATCACGGCGATGTTGGCCTTGCGTTGTCTGCACCCGCCGGGTGGTGCTATGGCTTTAACGGCGGTGCTCAGTCACGCTACGGCATATACTTTTGTCCTGTTCCCTGCGTTCACGCAAACCCTGCTGTTGGTGCTGGTTGGCGTGGTGTACAACAGCGCAACCGGGCGGCGCTATCCGCATGTGACGCCGACCCCAGTGGGCGATGTGACCGACAGTGCCCGGCGCTTTACCTCGGCCGATTTGAACCATGTACTGGCGGACTACAACCAGGTGCTTGACGTAAGCCGGGATGATCTGGAAGCGCTGTTACAGCGGGCCGAGGGGGTGGCCTACCAGCGCCGCTTGGGTGACATTCGGTGTGCCGACGTCATGTCGCGTGAGCTGGTGGTGGTGCAGTTTGGCTCGTCCATCGAGGAGGCGTGGGGCCTGATGCGCCAGCACCACATCAAGGCGATGCCGGTGGTGGATCGGGTGCGGCGCATTGTGGGCATTGTCACGGTGGCTGATTTTTTGCGCCATGCCAACATGGATCAGCACGCGGGCTTGGGTCAGCGACTGCGGGAGTTTTTGCGTCCCAGCGGATTGGAGGGCACAGCCAAGCCTGAAGCGGTGGGGCAAATCATGAGCCGCCGGGTGCGTGTGGCCCGTCAGGATCGTTCGTTGGTGGATCTGGTGCCGCTGTTCTCGGAGCATGGCCATCACCATATCCCGATCGTCGATCTGGAAAACCGGCTGGTCGGCATCATTACCCAAACGGATCTGGTGCGTGCCCTGTTTCGCTCGGCCTAGTCGCCCGTCCACGCTTTAGAATCAGTCGCCATGTCCTACCTCGTGCTCGCCCGTAAATACCGCCCCCGTCGTTTCACCGAAATGGTGGGGCAGGCGCATGTGGTGCAGGCCTTGACCAACGCGCTGACCAGCCAGCGCTTGCACCACGCTTACTTTTTCACGGGCACGCGCGGGGTAGGCAAGACCACTATTTCGCGCATTTTGGCCAAGTCCTTGAACTGCCTGGGGCCTGACGGCACAGGCGGTATCACCGCCACGCCGTGTGGCGTGTGCCAGGCGTGCGTTGATATTGATGCCGGTCGCTTTGTGGATTACACCGAGCTGGACGCGGCCTCTAACCGCAGTGTGGACGAGGTGCAGGCGCTGCTGGAGCAGGCGGTGTACAAGCCGGTGCAAGGGCGCTTCAAGGTTTTCATGATCGACGAGGTGCACATGCTCACGGGCCATGCCTTCAACGCCATGCTCAAGACGCTGGAGGAGCCGCCTGAGTACCTGAAGTTTGTGCTGGCCACCACCGATCCGCAAAAAGTGCCGGTCACGGTTTTGTCGCGCTGCCTACAGTTCAATTTGCGCCCGATTGCGCCGGAGACGATTCAAGAGCAGCTTGAGACCGTGTTGCAGGCCGAAAATGTGTCTGCAGAAAAGCAGGCCTTGCGCCTGATCGCCCGTGCGGCGCGCGGCTCCATGCGCGATGCGCTGTCGCTGACCGACCAGGCCATTGCCTTTGGCGCGGGCCAGCTGCAAGAAGCCACGGTGCGCCAGATGCTGGGCAGCGTGGATCGCTCGCACGTGTTTCGCCTGATTGAGGCACTGGCGGCGGGTGACGGTAAAACGGTGGTGGAAACGTCTGATGCTTTGCGCGTGCTGGGCCTGAGTGCTGCTTCTACGCTGGAGGAGATGGCCGGGGTGCTGCAACGCATGGCGGTGCAGCAGGCCGTGCCGAATGCTGCGGACGAGTCGGACCCGCAAGCCGCAGAAATTTTGCGTCTAGCGGCCCTGATGCCTACGGACGAAACGCAATTGCTCTACAGCTTGTGTCTGCATGGCCGGGCTGAGTTGGGTTTGGCACCCGATGAATATGCCGCGCTGACCATGGTGCTGCTGCGCCTGCTAGCCTTCAAGCCGCAAGGCATGCCCTCAGTCGCTGGGGCTGAAAAAAAAACTCTGAAATCGGTTGAGATCAATCCGGCGCGGACTGAGCCGACTTCCGTTCGCCCTGAGCTTGTCGAAGGGCTTAGACAAACTCAGCCTGAACGGGTAGTGCCCCCACCCGGCCAACGCTTGCCGGTGGTCAGCGCAGAGCGTCAGGTCGCCGCCTCTTCAGAAAATAGATCAAATCAATCTGGAGAGCAAGCAGAACAAGCACATGAAGCTAGCAAAATTGTAGCAATTCAAGTGCGAGAAACCACCGAAACTCGGGCTGATGTCGCTGTCGCCGGGCAGGTGGCGAGCCAGCTGCAACCGACGGAGGAGGGCGCTTTCTGGCACCTCACCGTGCAGCAACTGGTCGCCAGTGAGGCTGTGACCGCCCTGGTGCGCGAGCTGGCGCTGCAATCGCAACTGGTGGCGCGCGACACTGACCATTGGCTGCTGCGGGTGGAGCGCGAGTCGCTCAATCAGTCCGCCAGCCGTGAGCGCCTTCAGGCCGCACTACAGGCCATCGGTCATGCGGTCAAGCTGGGTGTCGAGGTGGGGCGGGTCATGGACAGCCCGGCCAAACGCAATGCCGCCGCCGCCGCCGAGCGACAAGGCGCGGCTGAAAAAATGATTTACGAAGACCCATTTGTGCAATCCATGATGCGTGACTTCGGCGCGAAAATCGTGCCGGGTAGTATCAAACCCATTCTCTAACTTGGAAAGAAATTTATGTTCAACAAAGGACAACTCGCCGGCCTCATGAAGCAGGCCCAGGCCATGCAGGACAACATGAAAAAGGCCCAGGAGGAACTGGCCCATATCGAAGTCACCGGCGAGTCTGGCTCGGGCTTGGTCAAGGTGCTGATGACGTGCAAGCACGATGTCAAGCGCGTCACCATCGACCCCAGCTTGCTGGCCGACGACAAAGACATGCTCGAAGACTTGGTGGCTGCGGCTTTTAACGACGCCGTGCGCAAGGCCGCCGAGACCGAGCAGGGCAAGATGGGCAAGCTGTCATCAGGCATGCCCAGCCTGCCCGGTGGCATGAAGTTTCCCTTTTAATGGCATCTTCACTTCGTGGCTGATTCCAACGCGCTGGAGGTGCTGATCCAGTCCCTGCGCCGTCTGCCGGGCGTGGGGGTTAAGTCGGCCTCGCGCATGGCGTTTCATCTCTTGCAGCATGACCGAGAAGGTGCGCAGACGCTCTCGCGGGCCTTGAGCCAGGCGGCCCTGAGCGTGAAACACTGCCAGCGTTGCCACACCTTCACCGAAGCCGACATTTGCCGCACCTGTCTGAACCCCGCGCGTGACCACAGCAAGCTGTGCGTGGTTGAGACGCCAGCCGACCAGTCGGCACTGGAGCGCACCGGGGCCTACAAGGGGCTGTACTACGTGCTCATGGGCAAGCTCAGCCCCCTCGACGGCATTGGCCCCAACGAACTCGGCTTGAAGCAATTGTTTGAGCGGGCTTGTGATGGCGTGGTGCGCGAGGTGATTTTGGCCACCAACTTCACGGCTGAGGGCGAGGCCACGGCCCACGTCATCAGCGAGGCGCTCAAGGTGCGCGGCCTGCACGCCACCCGGCTGGCGCGTGGCGTGCCCGTGGGCAGCGAGCTGGAATACGTGGATTTGGGCACCATTGCCCATGCCTTGGTGGACCGACGTTGACGAGGTTCCATCAGTAATAATGCAAAAAATCCAAGACTATCCCAACCTCTGAGGGTTCACCATGAACGTTGCGCGTTTTACTCTGGCCTACTGGTGCGTTTTGATTGCCGTGCTCTTGCCCATCATCTGCGCAGGCATTGCCAAGTCGGGCAAGTTCGGCATCACCCGCTCCAAAGGGGGCTATGACAACGACAATCCGCGTGCCTGGTTGGCGGTTCAAGCCGAATGGCGGGCCAGAGCCAATAATGCGCAAGCCAACAGCTTTGAGGCGCTGCCTTTTTTCATTGGCGCGGTCATCATTGCGCACCAGTTGGGGGCTTACCAGGCGCGCATCGACATACTGGCTTTTATCTTTGTCTTTTTGCGCATTATCTACATCATGATGTACGTGGCGGGTTTGTCCAATATTCGATCTATCGTTTGGGCTGTGGCTTTCGCCGTCAATATCGCCATTTTGTTTGTCGGCTACCGATAACTCTCGCTTCCCCTTAGGTAAAAACCCGCTCGGGATGATCCCCGATGCGGGTTTTTCATGATCTGGTTACGCTCGACTCACCACAACAAAAACCATGTGACGAGTCTTGTCAAACGCTATCTTTCAACGCCGACACTTCAACACCGCGCTGGGCCTGGGCGCGCTCGGCCTGCTTGCGCCCCGCTTGCACGCCCAGTCGCGTCCAGAAAAAACAAAGCTCACCATTGCGGTGGGGGGTAAGGCCTCTCTCTACTACTTGCCTTTGACTTTGGCCGAACAGCTCGGTTACTTCAAGACCGAGGGTTTAGATGTGGAAATCAAAGACGTGGTAGGTGGCTCCCGGGCCTTGCAGGCCGTGCTGGATGGCGCCGCTGATGTGGTGAGCGGTGCCTACGAGCACACGCTGAATTTGCAAAACCAGGGGCAGTTTTACCAGGCTTTTGTGTTGCAGGGTCGGGCGCCCCAAATGGCCATGGGCGTGTCCATCCGGAACTTGCCCGCTTATCAGTCGCTCACCGATCTCAGGGGCAAGAAGATCGGCGTGACCGCACCGGGGTCGTCCACCAACATGATGGCCAATTTGGTGCTGGCGCGAGCAGGGCTTAAGGCGGGTGATGTGAGCTTTATTGGCGTAGGCAATTCGGTCGGCGCGCTGAATGCGTTTCGCCTGGGGCAGATCGACGCTATCAGCAATGTGGACCCGGTGATGACCCAGTTGGAGCAAAAAGGCGAAGTGCGCATCATCGCGGACACCCGCACCCTCAAAGGTACGCAAGAAGTGTTCGGTGGCCCGATGCCGGCGTCTTGCCTGTACGCGCCGATGGCCTTTGTACGCAAGCATCCAGCTACGGTGCAGGCTTTGACCGATGCCATCGTTCACGCACTCAAATGGCTGCAAACGGCAGGCCCTAGCGACCTCATGAAAATCATTCCCGAGTCGTATTTGCTCGGTGATCGTGCCCTTTACCTGACGTCGTTCAGTAATGTCCGTGAAGCCATCGCCACTGATGGTCGCTTTCCTGAAGAAGGTGCCAAAACGGCCTTGAAGGCCTTGGGTAGTTTTGACCCCACAATCAAGGCTGAAAAGATTGACCTGAGCAAAACCTTTACCAATGAGTTCGCCCAAAAAGCCAAAGACCGATTCAAAGCCTGAAGCGATTAAAAACAATGTCTGATATGTCCACGCCCATCCCTGTCCCTTTTAACCAACTGCGTCAGTTCATCACCACGGCCATGACGCAACTGGGGCTACCCCCCACTGATGCCGCCGTGGTGGGCCGCTTGATGGCCGAAGCCGATCTGCAAGGCTCGGACGGTCACGGCGTCATCCGCCTGCCGCAGTACGCCCGGCGCATCCGGGCCGGGGGTATCAATGTCACGCCCAGCATCAAGGTAGTGCAAGAGCGCCCCGGCATGGCCCTGCTGGACGGTGACAACGGCATGGGTCACTTGGTGATGCAACGTGCGGCTCAGATGGCGATTGAGAAAGCCCGCGTGTGCGGCGTGGCCTGGGTCGGCACGCAGTTCAGCAACCACGCTGGGCCTGCGTCGCTTTATGCCCGCATGCCCATGGCACAAAACATGATTGGCCTGTACTTTGCGGTGGGAAATGCCAACCATTTACCCCCTTGGGGCGGGCTGGACATGCTCTTGTCCACCAACCCGATTGCCGTGGCCCTACCAGGCGGCGAGGAGCCGCCGGTGGTGCTGGACATGGCCACCACGGTGGCGGCCTATGGCAAGGTCAAGGCCAAGGCCCAACGCGGCGAGATGATGCCGGTGGGCTGGATGATTGACCGATTGGGCCAGCCGCTGACCGACCCCAAGCGATCGGATGAGGGCTTCCTCATGCCGATTGGCGGCTACAAGGGCTATGGCTTGGCGTTGATCGTCGGCCTGCTGGCGGGCACGCTCAATGGCGCGGCCATGGGCAGCGAGGTGATTGACTTCAACCACGACGAAACCAGCGTAACCAACACCGGGCAAGCCATTTTGGCGATAGACCTGAGTGCCTTTGGTGATGTCGATGCGTTTAAAGCGCGGGTGGACAGGCTTGTGCGCGAGCTGCGTGACAGCGAGCGCATGCCGGGGGTGGAGCGCATCTGGCTACCGGGTGAGCAAAGCCACGAGCGCCGGGCCCTGTATGAGCGTGATGGCATCCCCCTTGCCCCTGCTTTGATGACGCAACTCGACAAAGTGGCGCTTGAGTTGGGTGTGCCAGCTTTGTTGGCGACTTAAAGAACATTTTTATCTAGGAATCGCGCCATGACTTCACACCACTCCTCACGCCGGGCTGCCGTTTTGAGCACGCTGACCGCGCTAACAACGCTGTTGGCCTGCGGCTTAAGCAGCCCGCTGGCACAAGCGCAGGCCGCCTACCCGAGCAAACCCATCCGCATGATCATCCCCTTGGCCGCAGGCAGTGCCGTGGACAATGCGGCGCGCATCGTCACCCAGAAAATGGGTCAGAACATGGGCCAAGGCTTTGTCATAGAAAACATGACAGGAGCTGCGGGCCTGATCGGCGCAGACCGTGTCGCCAAGGCCGCACCCGATGGCTACACCCTTGGCGGTTTTAACGACAGCATCATGACCATGCTGCCCCACATGCAGAGCAAGATGCCCTGGGACATCGTGCGTGATTTTGAGCCGGTCTCATTGGTCGCCACCGTGGAGTGGGGCTTGGTGGTGAATGCTGATTCAGCGCAGCGTAGCGCGGCCGACCTCATCACCGAAGCGCGTAAGTCACCGGGCAAGATCAACTACGGCTCCGGCGGCAACGGCAGCCCGCAGCACATCGCCATGGCCTTGTTTGCCTCGCAAGCGGGTGTGTCGCTTACTCATGTGCCTTACAAAGGGGCTTCGCAGGCCGCTGTGGGGTTAGCGGGTCATGAGGTGCAGGCTGAATTCCAAGGCATTGCCACCGTCAATGCGTTGATTCGCGGCGGCAAGCTCAAGCTGATTGGTGTGACCACGCCCAAGCGCATGCCGCAGTTTCCGGATGTGCCCACGGTGGCGGAGTCCGGCCTGTCGGGGTTTGAGTTCAACTCCTGGTTTGCCATGATGGCCCCGGCAGGCACGCCCAAAGCGATTGTGCAAACCCTGCATGCCGAGGCCGTCAAAGCGCTGGCCGACCCCGAGGTACGTGAGAAGTTGCAGGGCCTGGGTCTGACGCCACGTGGCACCTCGCCCGATGACTTGGGCAAGGCCATGCGCGCCCAGTTGGCCCGTTACGGTGCGCTCATCAAGCAGGCGGGGATCACGGCCGATTAAGTTTTATTTTTTAGCCAAGTGAACCGGTTTGGATTTGCCTGGTTTGGAGGGGCTGTGCTTGGCTAGTTTGGGGTTGTGGCGCACCGCCCCTTTGCCTTTGCTGGCCACCACGGGTGATGTTTTCCCACCCTTTTTCACCCCGCGTTTGGCGACCACTTCAGGGGCCAGTGTGATCTGGCCGTTATCGGCCATGTGCACGGTCACGTCTTTCTCAATGTGCGTCGGTCGAGGCACCAGCAGTGACGATCCAGCGCGAATCGTCATGCGCGGTGGAATGTTGTTGACCGTGCGAAATTCAGCCTCGCTCATGCCTGCGCGTTTGGCGGCCTCTGTGGGTTTCAAGGTCGTGGGGGCCACCCACACCATCCAGCTCGCCAAACGTGTGCCAGTGAAGGCGTCCAGATTGCGCTGAAACAGGGTGGCGTTGTCCCAGGGCAGCAAGATTTGTGGCGTGCCTGCAGCCAGAATGACAGGGCGGTTGAGAGACGGATTGAGCGCCTTGAAGTCGTCCAGTGGTACTTCGGCCAGTTTGGCAGCCAGGGCCACATCAATGTCGCGACTGATGGTCACGCTGTCAAAGTAGGGGTGGTTGCCGATGAGTGGCAACTTGGATTTGAAGCTATCGGGTTGGGCCACAATGTTTTTCACCGCTTGCAACTTGGGCACGTAAAAACGCGTTTCCATCGGCATGTTGAGGTCGGTGTAGCGCACGCCTAAACCGGCACGTTGATTTTTGGCAATAGCGCGGCCTACGCTGCCTTCGCCCCAGTTGTAAGCGGCCAGCGCCAGTTGCCAATCTCCAAACATGCCGTGCAGTCTTTGCAGATAGTCCAATGCGGCGCGGGTAGAGGCCAGCACATCGCGTCGGTCATCGCGAAAGGCGTTTTGTTTCAGGTCGTATTGCTTGCCGGTCTTGGGCATGAACTGCCAAATGCCCGAGGCCTTGGCGCTGGACAGGGCTTGGGGGTTGAAAGCGCTTTCAATAAAGGGCAACAGGGCCAGCTCGGTGGGCATATTGCGCCGCTCCAGCTCTTCAACAATGTGGAACAGGTATTTGCGCGAGCGCTCGGTCATCCGAAAAATGTAGTCCGGGCGGGTGACGTACCACTGCTCGCGGTCGCGCACCAGATCGCTCTCCAGATCGGGCATGGCAAAGCCCCGGCGGATGCGCTCCCACAGGTCAACGGGTGCTGATAGCGGGGCGACGGCTTGGGAGCGGGCATCGTTGGCTTGGATGGGTGTTAGCGCATCTGTCGATGATCCGCCGAAGTTGGCTGTGCGTTGGCTTGCGCGGGCTATCGATGTTGGATTTTTCGAGATGTCTGTGACTTGAGCGGTTGCGTCATTAGGCCAGGCGGAGGCTGAGGCGGTCGTGCCGCCCGTGTTGGCGCAGCCACTCAGCCAGAGCAGGCCTACAGCGCTGACGAGGGTGAGAAATTTCATATGCTAAGGTTTTCCATTCAAGCATGCGTTCGCACCATGTGCGGCACAGCGTCGGCGGGAAGATCGGTGGGCAGATCTGTGGAATAGGGGGATGACTAAAATCTCTGGCACAGGCCAGCTTTTTGCTGATCAATGGCGGCCAAAGAAATAACTGGGGTTAAAGCCATGCGTGAGCGGATTATAAGTTTTAAGGACTGGTTGGAGAGCCCGCCGGGGCGCTACCTGCTGGACTGGGAGAATGCTCAGTTCAAGGGGGCTGTGGCTGATATTTTTGGCTTCCATGCCCTGCAACTGGGCCGACCCGAAGTGCAAGCGCTTGATGCCAACCGAATGCAACACCGTTGGTTAGCCAGCAACCAAGCCTTGTCTCAAGGCGCTACGGCTGCACCTGCAACGGCCTTGGTGACGGAGTTTTCAGCCCTGCCTTTTCCCGCCGCCAGCCTGGATTTGTTGGTGCTCCCGCACACGCTTGAAATCCACGCCAATCCGCACGCCATCCTGCGAGAGGTCGCACGGGTGCTGGTGCCCGAAGGTAAGGTGGTCATCAGTGGTTTGAACCCGGTGAGTCTGTGGGGCTTGCAGCGACGGCGCGAGGGATTGGGGCGCAAATTAGGCTGGGGCAAGCCGTCCATGCCCGCCTTGGAAGGGCCCATCGGCTACTGGCGCTTACGCGACTGGTTGCATCTGCTGGATTTCGAAATTCAGGTCGGTCAGTTTGGTTGCTACAAGCCTGCGCTGAACAGTGATAAATGGTTGCAGCGTTTGAATTGGGTGGACCAGATCGGTTCACGTTGGGCTTCTATTTTTGGGGCTGCGTATTTTTTGGTGGCGGTCAAGCGGGTGCAGGGGGTGCGCTTGATGGGCTCACCCTGGAAAGCGTCCGTGCTCCCGCGCGCCGCCCCTGTGCCCCTGGCGAATCGAAACCAGGATGCGGGTCTTTTGCATTTTGAACAACAGGATAAAAACATTGAATCACATTGAAATCTACACCGACGGTGCCTGCAAAGGCAACCCCGGCCCCGGCGGCTGGGGGGTCTTGCTCAAGTCCGGCAGCACCGAGAAAGAGTTGTTTGGCGGCG
>JAYVPU010000237.1:0-4510 GCA_043757205.1 Comamonadaceae bacterium
TAAGAAGCCCCCAAAACGATTCTTTTGGGGCGCTTCTTGAATAAGCAGGCCGCGATTTTAACGGAAGGCACAGCCTCCCGAATCCGGGTTTTTGCTTAGCGCAACTGGGCTTTGAGCAACTTGCCCAGCTCTGAGGGGTTGCGCGTCACGATAAAGCCGCACTCTTCCATGATGGCGAGCTTGGCATCGGCCGTATCGGCACCACCGGAAATCAGCGCACCGGCGTGGCCCATGCGCTTGCCGGGAGGCGCGGTGACGCCTGCGATGAAACCGACGATGGGCTTTTTCATATTGGCCTTGCACCACAGCGCAGCTTCGGCTTCGTCCGGACCACCGATTTCACCAATCATGATGACGGCGTCGGTTTCTGGATCGTCGTTGAAGGCCTTCATCACGTCGATGTGCTTGAGGCCATTGATCGGGTCGCCACCAATGCCCACAGCGCTGGACTGACCCAGACCGACTTCAGTCAGCATGGCCACGGCTTCATAGGTCAGCGTGCCGGAGCGGCTGACGACGCCAATGCGGCCTTTGCGGTGAATGTGGCCGGGCATGATGCCGATCTTGATCTCGTCCGGTGTGATGAGGCCGGGGCAGTTGGGGCCCAGCAACAGCGTTTTTTTGCCGCCAGCAGCCTCTTTGGCACGCATGCGGTTGCGCAGCTCCAGCATGTCGCGCACGGGGATGCCCTCGGTGATGCAGATGGCCAGATCCAGATCGGCCTCAACCGCTTCCCAGATGGCGGCGGCTGCGCCAGCGGGCGGCACGTAGATCACGGACACGGTGGCGCCGGTTTCCGACGCGGCTTCTTTGACGGAAGCGTAAATCGGGATGTTGAAGATGGACTCACCGGCCTTCTTGGGATTCACGCCGGCGACAAAGCAGTTCTTGCCGTTCGCATATTCCTGGCACTTTTCCGTGTGGAACTGGCCGGTCTTGCCCGTGATGCCCTGGGTGATGACTTTGGTGTTTTTATTGATGTAGATGGACATGCTATTTCCTGATCAATTACTTAACAGCGGCAACGATGGCCGTCGCCGCTTCGGCCATGGTGTCGGCGCTGATGATGGGCAGGCCGCTCTCGGCCAGCATCTTCTTGCCCAGCTCGTCGTTCGTGCCCTTCATGCGCACCACCAGCGGCACCGACAGGTTCACCGCCTTGCAAGCCGTGATCACGCCGCTGGCAATGGTGTCGCACTTCATGATGCCGCCGAAGATGTTGACCAGAATGCCTTTGACCTTGGGGTTTTTCACCATGATCTTGAAGGCTTCTGTCACCTTCTCGGCGGTAGCGCCACCGCCCACGTCCAGGAAGTTGGCGGGCTCGCCGCCGAACAGTTTGATGGTGTCCATAGTGGCCATGGCCAGACCGGCACCGTTGACCAGGCAACCGATGTTGCCGTCCAGGCTGATGTAGGCCAGATCAAACTTGCTGGCTTCGACTTCAGCCGGGTCTTCTTCATCCAGATCGCGGTAGGCCACGATTTCGGGGTGGCGGAACAGAGCGTTGGCGTCAAAGTTGAACTTGGCGTCAATGGCTTTGATGCCGCCGTTGCCTTCCAAAATCAGCGGATTGATCTCGACCAGCGAAGCGTCGGTGTCCATGTACACCTTGTAGAGCTTTTGCAGTACGTCCATGCACTGGGTGGTCGAGCCCTCGGGCACGCCAATGCTGTTGGCCAGCATCTTGGCTTGCGCATCGGTCAGGCCGGTGGCCGGATCCACGATTTCGGTGATGATTTTTTCGGGTGTGGAATGCGCCACTTCCTCGATGTCCATGCCGCCTTCGCTGGAGACAATGAAGGCCACACGCTGGCTGGCGCGGTCCGTCACGGCCGAGACGTAATATTCTTTTTTGATATCGGCGCCGTCTTCGATCAGCAGGCGACGCACTTTTTGACCTTCGGGACCGGTCTGGTGCGTGATCAGCTGCATGCCGAGAATTTCACCGGCTATTTTTCGCACGTCGTCAATCGAGCGCGCCAGCTTGACGCCGCCGCCCTTGCCACGGCCACCGGCGTGAATCTGGGCCTTGACCACCCAAACCGGGCCGCCGAGTTTTTGTGCAGCTTCCACCGCTTCTTGCACGGTGAAGGCGGGAATGCCACGCGGCACCGGGATGCCGAAATTACGCAAGATTTCCTTGCCTTGGTACTCGTGAATCTTCATGGGGCGCTCTCAAGAGTGAGTGAATTGAATCGATGGATGCAGACCGCCAATGTAGCATGTTGCAGCGCACCATTTTCGGGCGTCATTCTTGAACGAAACTGACAGCGCTGCCCTCTGCTTATTAAAATCGCCGTATGCACAAAATTTTCATTGACGGCGAAGCTGGCACCACCGGTCTGCAAATCCGCGAACGCCTGCACGCCATGCCCGCCATTGAGCTGCTCAGCATCGCGCCCGAGCAGCGCAAAGATGCCAACGCCAAACGCGCCCTGATGGCCCAGGCCGATCTGGTGGTGCTGTGCCTGCACGACGAAGCGGCGATTGAGTCGGTCGCCATGATCGACTCGCTGACCGCTGCCAACCACGGCGTTGGCCCCAAAATCATCGACGCCTCCACCGCCCACCGCACGGCACCGGGCTGGGTGTTTGGCTTTCCTGAGCTGGTGGCGGGGCAAAAAGAAGCCGTGGCTCAGGCCCGGCGTGTGGCCAACCCCGGCTGCTACGCCACGGGCGCGATTGCGCTGATTCGCCCGCTGGTCGATGCAGGCCTGCTGCCGCGCGACCATCCTTTGACCCTGCCCTCGGTCAGCGGCTACTCGGGTGGTGGGCGCAGCATGATCGAGGCCTATGAGGCAGGCCAGGCCCCAGCCTATGAGCTGTACGCCCTGAACCTGAAGCACAAGCACCTGCCGGAGATCATGGCCTATACCGGCCTGACGCGCCGCCCCGTGTTCACGCCCTCGGTCGGCAACTTCAAACAAGGCATGCTGGTGCAACTGCCCCTGCACCTGGACTTGTTGCCGGGTCAACCCACGGCTCAGGACTTGCACGACGCCCTGGCCCACCACTACGCGGGCAGCGAGTGGGTCACGGTGGAGCCCGCCACCGCCGACGGCAAGCTCGACGCACTGGCCCTGGCCGACACCAACCGCATGGAGTTGCGGGTGTTTGCCAATGACGCAGCGGCAGATGGTTTTGCCCACGCCGTGCTTGTGGCGCGGCTGGACAACCTGGGCAAAGGGGCCAGTGGGGCAGCGGTGCAGAATTTGAAGTTGATGTTGGAAATCTAACCACGGCGTTTGACGTACCGTTCGGGCTGAGCTTGTCGAAGCCACACAATCCTTCGACAAGCTAAGGATGAACGGATTTACTCGTCATCCATCGCGCCAACCACCACCCGCCTGATCACATCACCGCCAAACCCTCGACTGGCCAAAAAGCGCATCTGACTGGCGCGTGCTTTGGCGTCAGTGGCAGCCTCGCCAAACTTTTTGCGCCACACCTTGCTCGCCCGTGCCAGCTCGGTGCTGCGCAAGTCGCTCACGGCGTCGGCCACGGCTTGCGGATCCAGCCCCTTGCCCTGCAACTCCTGCTGGATGCGCGCCGTGCCCAGCTTGGCCGAGCGGCGATGGATAACGGACGCCACCACCCGCTGTTCATCAATAAAGCTCTTGGCTTGCAGCTCATCCAGGGCCTGGGCCAAGGTCCCCGGCACCTCTTCAAAGCGGGTCAGCTTGCGCTCCAGCTCAAGGCGTGAATACTCGCGCCCGCTGAGCAGGCGCAAGGCACGGCCTTTGAGGGAAATCGGGGCGGTGTTCACTTTGAGATGGCTTTAGCTTCAGGCCTCGGCTTTTTTGCCGCCTGCTTTCGCCTTAGCCGCCGGGGCAGCCTCAGCACCCAAGCCCAGCAAAGGAATGCCCAGCGACAAGCGCACCTTGTTTTCAATTTCCATGGACAACTCGGGGTTCTCACGCAAAAACTCACGCGCATTGTCGCGGCCTTGGCCGATTTTTTCGCCGTTGTAGGCGTACCAAGCACCGGATTTGTCGATGATGTTGGCGTTCACGCCCATGTCGATGATTTCTCCGTGGCGGCTGATGCCTTCGCCAAACAGGATGTCGAATTCAGCCGTTTTGAAGGGCGAGGCCACCTTGTTCTTCACCACCTTGACCTTGGTCTCGTTGCCAATGGCCTCGTCGCCCTTTTTGATGGTGCCGGTGCGGCGAATGTCCAAGCGCACCGAGGCGTAAAACTTGAGCGCGTTGCCGCCAGTGGTGGTCTCGGGGCTGCCAAACATGACGCCAATCTTCATGCGGATCTGGTTGATGAAGATCACCATGCAGTTGCTCTTCTTGATGTGCGCCGTGAGCTTGCGCAGCGCCTGACTCATTAACCGGGCCTGCAGGCCGGGCAGCGAGTCGCCCATCTCGCCTTCGAGTTCGGCTTTCGGAGTGAGCGCCGCAACCGAGTCGATCACGATCAGATCGACCGCACCCGAGCGCACCAGACTGTCCACAATTTCCAGCGCCTGTTCACCGGTGTCGGGCTGGGAAATCAACAA